>JAKLPK010000085.1 GCA_022013895.1 Cellulomonas sp.
CGGCACTGCCGCCCGGGGGACGAGGTCGAGGTGCGGGTCTCGGTGCCCGCCGAGGTGCAGGTCGGACGTGGTGCAGGTGTCGTGGTGCTGGAGGTCCAGGACTCCGGGCCCGGGATCGCGGCTGCGGATCAGGCCCGCGTGTTCGACCGGTACGTGCGCGTCGGGGACGGTCGGATGCCCGGCTCGGGGCTGGGATTGGCCGTGGTCCGCGAGTTCGTCGAGGCGCACGAGGGCCGGGTCGAGCTCGTGTCTGCTCCCGGTCTGGGGACGACGGTGACCGTGCGGTTGCCGCTCGCCTCCGCCTGAACCGCCTCCCGTGCACCAGGCTCGAAATACCCCCGGGGGTATTTCGAGAGGAGATCGACGGATGGCCGAGGTGGATGTGACGGTGCTCGCGGCGGCACGGGCGGATGGGGCCCTCGTGATCGACGTCCGCGAACCGCACGAGTTCGAGGACGGGCACGTTCCCGGCGCCCGGCTGATCCCGTTGGCAACCGTGCCGTACCGCGTCGACGACGTCCCCCGCGACGGTCGGGTCTACGTGATCTGCCAGTCCGGGAACCGCAGCCGGGTCGCGGCCGAGACGCTGGCCCGGGCAGGTCGCGAGGTCACCAGCGTGCTCGGAGGTACCTCGGCCTGGGTCGCGGCCGGGCACCCGGTCGTCCGTGGGCCGCGCGACCGCGCCTGACGTCGACCCGGGTCGCGCTCAGCGGTCCGCGGCGCCGTCCGCCAGCTCGGCGAGCACCTGGCGGCCGCCGGTGCGGTAGGCGTCCCACAGCGGACCGCCGGGGCCGCGTGACCACCGGGCATCGACCTGGTCGATCACCGCGGCCGGCTGGGCGTCGGGCTCTGCGAGCGCCCGGCGCAGATCCGCGAGCGCTGCGGCGCGACCCTCCAGGTGCTTGGCGCGCACCGCCCGATCGGCAGGGACCCTGCACACCGCCGCACCGGACAGCAGATCGGTGAGCTCGGCGAGCGCGGTCCTCTCCAGGCGCTCGATCTCGGCCTGGGTGGTGGTCTGCGGCATCGGGCCTCTCCGGGGCATCGCCCGCGGTGGGGGGCGGTGCGGTGCACATGTTGTCCCGTCATGGTCCCACCGCGGCCCGCGGCGTCTCGCGCCGGTGCGGGCCGGTCGGCCGACCAGACCTCAGGCTCGGCCGCCCACGGTCGGGGAACACCGGATCGGAGGCGGTGGTTGCCACCCGTGTGAGCACACCCATCACCATCGACGTCTGGTCCGACATCGCCTGCCCGTGGTGCTACATCGGCAAGCGGCGCTTCGAGGCCGGGCTTGCCTCGCTCGGCGACCAGGCGCCGCCGGTCGCGTTGACCTACCACTCCTTCGAGCTGGCCCCGGACACCCCGGTGGACTTCGAGGGCAGCGAGGTGGACTTCCTCGCCCGGTACAAGGGCCTGCCCGCCGAGCAGGTGCAGCAGATGCTCGGCCACGTCGGCCAGATCGCCCGGGAGGTGGGGCTCGACTACGACTTCGACGCCCTGCGCCACACCAAGACCCTCAAGGCCCACGAGCTGTTGCACCTGGCCAAGGCGCACGGGCGCCAGCTCGAGCTCGCCGAGCGGCTGTTCGAGGCCTACTTCACCCAGGGCGGGCACGTCGGGCGCGTCGAGGACCTCGTCGGGTACGCGGTCGAGGTCGGGATCGACGCCGACGAGGCCCGTGCCGCCCTGGCGGACGGGCGCTACGCCGCCGCTGTGCAGGCCGACCTCGACCAGGCCGTGGCCTACGGCATCCAGGGCGTGCCGTTCTACGTCATCGACGGGCGCTACGGAGTCTCCGGGGCCCAGGCGCCCGAGGTGTTCGCCCAGGCCCTGACCCGCGTCGCGGCGGAGCGTGCCGCATGAGCTCCACCGACCCGGGACTCGTGCTGCTTGCGTTCGACCAGCCGGCGCCGATGTGCGTCGACGGTGTGTGCGCACCGGTGACGACCCCTGCCGGCGCGACCGCCTCAGATGAAGAAGGTGCCGTTCGAGTCGTTGGCATCGCCGAGCATGGTGGCCACCCCGCCCAGCTCGACGCCGTCGATCAGCTCGGCGCGGTCGATGCCCAGCAGGTCCATGGTCATGGTGCAGGCGACGATCTTGACCCCACCGGCCTGGGCGGAGGCGATGAGCTCGGGCAGTGACGGCACCTTGTTGTCCGTCATCACCTTCTTCATCATCTTTGTCCCGGCGCCCAGCATGTGGAGCTGGGAGAGCTTGAGCTTGTCCGGGCCGGACGGCAGCATTGCGCCGAACATCTTGTCGAGCATCGATTTGTCGGCCACCGCCGGCGCGTTCGGGCGGCGCAACGCATTCAGCCCCCAGAAGGTGAAGAACATCGCCACCTCCTCGCCCATCGCGACCGCACCATTGGCGATGATGAAGGTGGCGAGCACTTTGTCCAGGTCACCGGAGAAGACGATGAAGGTCTTCTTCTGCTTGGTCGCCACTGCACGACCGGCGGGCGATCCGCCACCCTTGCGGAAACGCGCCACGTAACCCGGCCCCTCCGGGACCAGCTCGAGCAGCTCGTGGCCGTTGGTCGCGGCCCAGGCCGGTGCGTCCAGCCGGAATCCGGGGTCCGACACATGGGCGAGCACCTCGTCACCGGGCGCCAGGTGCTCGATCTCCTTGCGCAGCGCCATGATCGGTCCGGGGCAGGCCAGGCCGGTGCAGTCCAGATCGACCACCACCCCCGAGGCGGCCGGCTTCGCGCTGCTCGCGGTCTCGGCGTAGGAGATCACCGGGGTGGCGGTGTCGACCTCGCTCGGTGCCACGTGGTGGTAGGCCCGGAACGTCGTCATCCCACCGGACAGCGTGGCGACGTCCGTGAACCCACGCTGCACGAGCGCCCGGTAGGCCAGGTAGGAGCGGAACCCGACGGCGCAGTACAGCCGGATCGGGGTGCTTGTGTCCCAGTCGGCGCTCGCGGTCCGGATCTCGCACAGCGGCACGTTCTCCGCCCCCGGCAGGTGCCACATCTCGAACTCGTCGGGCCCGCGCACGTCGATGATGCGGGTGCCCTCGACGGCCTGCGGCCAGTCCTTGGCGTACCAGAGCTGCAGATCGCCGAGCAGCACGTTCGAAGCCATGAAACCGGCCATGTTGACCGGGTCCTTGGCCGATCCGAACGGTGGCGCGTAGGCCAGCTCGAGCTGTTCGAGGTCGTGCACCGTCATTCCTGCACGCAGTGCGGTGGCCAGTACGTCGAGCCGTTTGTCGACCCCGTCGAAACCGGAGATCTGAGCGCCGAGAATTGCGCCGTCGGTGGGGGAGAAGAGCAGCTTGACGTCCATCATCGCGGTGCCGGGGTAATACCCGGCGTGCCCGTGCGGGTGGGTCTGCACCGTGAGGTAGTCGATCCCGGCCGCCTCGAGCTGCTTCTCGCTGGCCCCGGTGGCTCCGGCCACCATGTCGAACACCTTGACGATGGAGGTGCCCTGGGTCGAGGTGTAGGTGGTGTCGCGGCCGCACATGTTCTCGGCGGCCACCCGGCCCTGCCGGTTCGCCGGACCGGCCAGCGGGATGAGCCACGTGTCGGGGAGCACCGTGTGGCGGACCTCGACGGCATCGCCGGCGGCCCAGATCGACGGGTCGGACGTGCGCATGTGCGCATCGACGGCGATCCCGCCGCGGGGTCCGAGCTCGATCCCGGCGGCTCTGGCCAGCGTGACGTTGGGGCGCACCCCGGCGGCCATGACCACCAGATCCGTGGTGAGGAAGGTGCCGTCCCGCAGCTCGACCTGGGTGCGGCCGTCGGACCGGGTGCTGAAGGCTGCTGCGGCGGTGCCCAGGTGCAGCTTCACGCCGTGTGAGCGCAGGTAGTTCTCCATCGTGGTGGTCATCTCGCGGTCGAGCGGCGGGACGATCTGGTCGGCCATCTCGACGATCTCGACGCTGACCCCGCGTTCGTGCAGGTTCTCGGCCATCTCCAGACCGATGTACCCGGCCCCGATGACGACGGCGTGCGCGATGCCGCCGACCCGCTTCGGGCCGCCGTCGCCGTCGACCGCGCGTTTGATGACGTCCATGTCACCGATCCGACGCAGTACGTGAACCGACGGGAGGTCGATCCCGGGCAGTGCGGGTCGCACCGGGTCCGCGCCGGGCGCGAGGGCTAGGCGGTCGTACGGCTCGTCGTACTCCTCGCCGGTGTCCCGCACACGTGCGCGCACCGTCTTGGCCGTGGGGTCGATCGCGAGGACCTCGACGCCGTTGCGCACGTCGATGTCGAGGGAGTCACGCAGGCTGGCCGGGGTCTGCAGCAGCAGGCGGGAGCGATCCTTGATCGTCTCGCCGATGTGGTACGGCAGCCCGCAGTTGGCGAACGAGACGTGGTGCCCGCGCTCGAACACGACGATGTCCGCGTGCTCGTCCAGGCGGCGGGCCCGGGCGGCGATCGACATGCCTGCTGCGACTCCGCCGACGACGACGATCTTCACGGGTCGTTCCTTCCACGAGGGGTGATGACACGACGGTAGGGGCGGGCTCCCGGGTCATCCCAGGACTCAGGTCGGATACCCGGGGGGGTACGGACGTGGGGTGCGTCACATCGCAGGTGAGGACGTCGTTCGAGGGGCCCGGCGCGTCGGCCGCCGGGAGCGCGCGGGCGGGTGCGGGACAGGTCGGCCGGCTCAGGCCGGGGTGCCCGGTCCGGTCGGGCACGTGCGCGGGTCCCGCAGCCGCTGGGCGAAGCCGAACGCGGTGACGAGCAGGGCCAGCGAGGCGGACGGCACCTTGCCGGGCGCCGAGGCGAGCAGCCCCGCCGCGACCGGCACGGTCGCCGCCGCGACGACGGCGCACGAGCTGCAGCCCCATGCGGGGGTCAGCCCGGTGGCCGGGACGTAGCTGGCGAGGGTGGCGGCCGAGGCGATGGATGCGAGGGCCACGAAGGTGATCCAGGCGGGTGAGGTCGCCGCGTCCAGGCCTCCGCCCGCGACCGACAGCAGCCACCACAGCAGGGGTGCTGCGAGCAGGCCGACCCAGATCCGCCGCGGTGCGGCCGAGGGGGCCCGGACCGGTGCGACCGGCACCTCCGGCGCGGTCATCGCGGCGTTCTCGTACCGCGCGGGCGGGGCTGAGTCATGACCCGACCATACCCCAGGGGGTATCGGTGCGCGCCGTACGGGGAGGTCCGCCGCCGTCGACAGCCTCCGCGTGCCGTGCGGGAGCGTCTCGGTCGACGTGGTCGGATCAGGCCTCGTCCGCGGCGACCACGCGGCCCTCCTGCACGGCCTGCACGAGGAGCCCGTGGTCACGTTCGTTGCGGTCGGCGTAGCCGAGGGCGAACTCGCCGAGCGCCCGTTCGAAGGTGTCCTTGCCGCCCAGGTAGGCCGCGAGTGCCACCCGGTCGCCCGACCGGGCGTGTGCCCGCGCGAGCGTCCAGCCGCACAGCCGGGCGTAGGCGGCCATCCCGCCCGGCATCATCTGCTCGATGTCGATCGAGCCTTTCCAGTCACGCAGCTGGCGCACGTAGTAGTCGATCCCGTCGCTGCCGTCACCGCTGCGCGTCCAGCCCAGGAAGATGTCGCTGCTGGCCTGCATGAGTCGCTGGCCGAGCACCACCCGGCGTCCGTGCTGACCGGCCCGGCTCCTGCCCGCGAACGGTTCGAGCACCGAGGCCTGAGCCTGCTTGGCCTGCAGGAACAGCGGTTCGCCGGCGTCCTTGCCGAGGAGCAGCAGAATCCAGGCGCGGGTGCCGACACTGCCCACCCCCACCACCTTGTGGGCCACGCCGACGAGCGTGTAGTGCTCGGCCAGGTGCCGCCGGTCGGGTTCCAAGGAACGCCGGTACGACCGCAGCACGGCCCGGAGCCGGTCGTAGCCGGCCGAGGCGTCGTGGTCGGAGTACATGTCCTCGATCGGCACCACCCAGGGCGGGTCGCTCACGATCCGAGGGGTCCCGCCCACGGTCGTGACGAGGCGGTCGAAGGCGTGCAGGCTGTCGCGTCGGCGGGCCTTGGCCAGGGCCGTCGCCGTGCGCCGCTGACCGCGGGGGGCGAGCCAGCGGCCGGCCTCCGACATCAGCTCGTCCATATCGGCGCGGGCATACCAGACGTCGAGCGCGGGCCGCCCGGCGAAGTCGCGGATCGCGAGGCGGTAGGAAGAGGCCGCGAGCAGGGCGATCTCGGAGCGCTCAGCGGCGCTGAACCCGCGGTCCCGGCCTGCGATCTCGAAGCTCGCGACCATCCGCTTCACGTCCCACTCGAACGGGCCCGGCAGGGTCTCGTCGAAGTCGTTGAGGTCGAACACCAGGCGTCGTTCGGCCGAGCCGAACACCCCGAAGTTCGACAGGTGCGCATCCCCGCACAGCTGGACGCGCAGCCCCGAGCTGGGGCCGGCCGCCAGATCGTGCGCCATCCCGAGCGCGGCGCCCCGGTAGAACGCGAACGGGGAGGCAAGCATCCGTCGGTATCGGAGCGGCACGAGCTCGGGCACCCGGGTCGCGGCCTGCTGCTCGAGCAGGGCGACCGGGTCCGGTCGGTCGGGGCCCGGGTCGTGGTCGGCCAGCGCCGCGAGCGGGAGCCTGCGGCGCGCGGCCTTCCCGGCTGCTGCCCGCTGCCCGGCATCGGGCTCGGTGGTGCCGGCGCCGGTGGCTTCGCCCGGGGCGGTCGGGTGCAGCGTGGTGGTGCCGGTGTCCATCGGTCCTCCGCGTGGCGGCGTGTGCGACGCATCCTGCTCCCGGGTGGGACCTCGCGCCACGGCACCAGATACTTCGGTGCGCGAAGGAAACTATCCGGGCGCCCCCACCCAGACCTCGGGGTGCGCGATGACCTGGGCCAGGACGGCCAGTGCGCCACCGGTCATGGCGGGCAGGTCGCCACCGCGTGCTCGGCTGACCCGGACGGGTGCCCAGGGGGCGAACAGGACGGACTCGGCGAGCCGCTCCTCGACCTGGGCGTGCAGGTGGTCGAACAGGGCGCCGAAGCTGCCGCCGAGCACCACCTCGTCGACATCGACCACGTTCACCGCCGACGCCAGCGCGTAGCCGAGCACCCGCGCGGCCTCGCCCACCGTGGAGGTGGCGCGGGGTTCGCCCGCCGCCAGCGCCGCCACCAGATCGCCCACCGGCCGGCCGGGTGCCAGACCCGCGCCGCGCAGCAACGCATCCTGACCGACCAGCTGCTCGAGGGTGCCGCCGTCGGTGCCCAGGTCGACCCGCACCACCATCTGGCCGATCTCGCCGCTCCAGCCGTGGCGCCCGGGTGCGATGACTCCGTCGACCACGACACCAGCGCCGATGCCGACCTCGCCCGAGACGTACAGGAAGCTCGGCAGCTCGGCGCCGCGGCGGGCGTTGGCCTCGGCCCGGGCAGCGAGGTTGGCCTCGTTCCCCAGACGTGGTTGCAGGTCGCCGAGCACGGGATGGCCGGCGAGGTGGCCGAGGACGTCGACATCGCGCCAGCCGAGGTTCGGGGCCAGGCGCAGCGGGCCGGTCACCCGGTCCACCAGACCGGGCAGGGCGAGCGCGGTGCCCGCGACCCGGACGTCCTCGGTGTCGAGCGCGATGACGACCTGGCCCGCGAGGTCGGCGAGCTGGTCGAGCACGGGCCCTGGTGCGCGTCCCCGCAGGTCGCCGTAGACCACGCGTTCGCGCAGCACCCGGCCCGCGAGGTCCATCGCTCGCACGCCCAGGTAGTCGACGTTGACCTCCATGCCGATCCCGGCGACCGTGCCGCGGGCCGGGGCCAGCGGGGCGGCCGGACGGCCGGCGCGCCCGACCGGCACCGGGTCGAGCTCACGGAGAAGGCCGGCGGTGACGAGCTGGTCGGTGGCCACCGACACGGTGGCCGCGGACAGTCCGGTGGCTGCCGCGACCTGGGCGCGGGCGACCGGGTCCGGGCTGGCCAGCACATGAGCGAGGACCAGGGTCAACGGGGTTCCACGGGTGCTGCGTGCGCGCGTCCCGGCAGGGCGACGGGGACGCTGGGTCGCACGGGTGGTCACGAGTTGACCCTACCGCCGGACGGCGATAACTTCAGCACGCGACAAAATTACTTCCGAGCCACGATGAGGAGTGTGCGTGATGGTGCGCAAGCCGGTTCCCGAGGACAAGTTCTCGTTCGGTCTCTGGACCGTCGGGTGGGATGCGAAGGACCAGTTCGGCTCGGCCACGCGGCCGTGGCTCGACCCGGTGACCTCGGTGCACGAGCTGGCCAAGCTCGGCGCCGCCCACGTCACCTTCCACGACGACGACGTGATCCCGTTCGGCTCCTCCGAGGCCGAGCGCGAGAAGATCCTGGACGGCTTCCGCGGTGCGCTCGCCGAGACCGGGATCACCGTCGAGATGGTGACCACCAACACCTTCAGTCACCCGATCTTCAAGGACGGCGCGTTCACCTCGAACGACCGTCGCGTGCGTCGCTACGCGCTGCGCAAGATCCTGCGCAACGTCGACCTCGCCGCTTCCCTGGACGCCTCGACCTTCGTCATGTGGGGTGGCCGCGAGGGCGCCGAGTACGACTCGGCCAAGGACCTGTACGCCGCGCACCAGCGCTACGCCGAGGGCATCGACACCGTCGCCGCCTACATCAAGGAGAAGGGTTACGGGCTCAAGATCGCCCTGGAGCCCAAGCCCAACGAGCCCCGCGGCGACATCATCCTGCCGACCGTCGGACACGCCCTGGCCTTCATCGCCCAGCTCGAGCACGGCGACATCGTCGGCGTGAACCCCGAGACCGGGCACGAGCAGATGGCCGGCCTCAACTACACCTCGGGCCGGGCCCAGGCGCTGTGGTCGGGCAAGCTCTTCCACATCGACCTCAACGGCCAGAAGTCCATCAAGTACGACCAGGACCTCGTGTTCGGCCACGGTGACCTGTTCTCCGCCTTCGGCACCGTCGACCTGCTGGAGAACGGCTTCCCGTCGGGCGGGGCCACGTACGACGGCCCCCGTCACTTCGACTACAAGCCGTCCCGCACCGAGGACATGAAGGGCGTCTGGGACTCCGCCGCCGCGAACATGTCGACCTACCTCATCCTGGCCGAGCGGGCCAAGGCCTTCCGGGCCGACCCCGAGGTCCAGGCCGCCGTCGAGGAGGCGGGTGTGCTGTCGCTGGCCGTCCCGACGCTGGCCAAGGGTGAGACCCTGGCCGACTTCCTGGCCGACCGGTCCGCCTACGAGGACGTCGACCCGGACGCCGTCGGTGCACACGGGTTCGGCTTCGTCCGGCTCAACCAGCTCGCGCTCGAGCACGCTCTCGGCGCACGCTGAACCCGGCGGCCCTGCCGGGCCGTCGCCGGTCGCACCGCCCCCGCGGTGCCGACCACCTGCGGGTGCGCGCCCAACCCCCCTGTCGGGCGCGCACCCGCACCGTCGTCCCCGGGCCCGGCCCGGTCGGTCCCGGGCCGTCCCCGGTGCGTGAAGGGTGCAAGCGATGACGCTCGTCGCCGGGGTGGACTCGTCCACCCAGTCGTGCAAGGTCGTGGTCCGGGACGCCGACACCGGTGCGCTCGTGCGGGAAGGCCGGGCGTCGCACCCGGACGGCACCGCCGTCGACCCGCGCGCCTGGCTCACCGCCTTCGAGGAGGCCGCAGCCGCGGCCGGTGGGCTGGACGATGTCGCGGCCCTCGCCGTCGGCGGGCAGCAGCACGGCATGGTGACGCTCGACGCGGCCGGTGAGCCCGTCCGCGACGCCCTGCTGTGGAACGACACCCGCTCGGCGCAGGCCGCCACCGATCTGGTGGCCGAGCTCGGTGACGGCGACCCGGTCGCGGGCGCCGCCGCGTGGGCGAAGGCCGTCGGCTCGGTCCCCGTCGCCTCGCTCACCGTCACCAAGCTGCGCTGGCTCGCCCGGCACGAGCCGGCCAACGCCGCCGAGGTGGCCGCCGTCTGCCTGCCGCACGACTGGTTGACCTGGCAGATCGCCGGTGCGGGTGCCCTGTCCGAGCTGGTCACCGATCGCTCCGACGTCTCGGGCACCGGGTACTGGTCCCCCTTCGACGAGGCGTACCGCACCGATCTGCTGGAGCTCGCCTTCGGCGCCGTCCCGGTGCTGCCGCGGGTGCTCGGCCCGCGCGAGGCGGCCGGGCGCTCGACCTCCGGAGCGCTGCTCGGGCCGGGTGCGGGGGACAACGCCGCAGCCGCCCTCGGGCTCGGCCTGCGACCTGGTGACGTGGCCGTCTCGATCGGCACCTCCGGGGTGGTCAGCGCCATCTCCTCGACGCCGACCGCCGATGCATCGGGTCTGGTCACCGGCTTCGCCGACGCCACCGGGAACTACCTGCCGCTGGCCTGCACGCTCAACGCCGCGCGGATCCTGGACTGGGCGTGCTCCCTGCTCGGCGTCGACCACGGCGAGCTCGCGCGGCTCGCACTGTCCGCACCCGTCGGTGCCCAGGGGCTCACGCTGGTGCCCTGGTTCGAGGGTGAGCGCACCCCGAACCGGCCGCAGGCCACAGCCACGCTGGCTGGTCTCACGCTGTCGAACAGCACCCCGGCGAACATCGCCCGCGCCGCCGTCGAGGGGCTGCTGTGCTCCCTGGCGGACGGGCTCGATGCACTGCGCGCCGTCGGGGTGCAGGTGCAGCGGGCGTTCCTCATCGGCGGCGGGGCGCGGTCCTCGGCCGTGCAGCAGCTCGCGTCCGGTGTGCTCGGGGTCCCGGTGCTGGTGCCCGAACCGGGGGAGTACGTCGCCGACGGCGCTGCGCGGCAGGCGGCCTGGGCGCTGTCCGGCCGCGACGAGGCGCCGGCCTGGGCGCAGGCGCTCACGTTCACCGCGGTCGAGGGCCCGGTAGCACCGGGCGTCCGCGACCGCTACGCGGCGGCGACCGCGGGCATCCTCCCCGCCTGATCCCTTCCCGCACCTGCGACTGCGGGGCAGGTCGCGCCCCGGCCGAGCCCCGCAGTCGGGGTAGATCGCGCCCGGCCCCGCGGTCGCGGCAGGCGCGCGGGGCCGCTGCCCGGCGTTCAGCCGTTCGTCACCGTGTGGTGGCCGACGGGTCTCGTCGCGGGGAGAGCGTGGACCCGTGGTCCGCATCCCGTCGTTCCCCGAACCGGTCTATCTCGTGGTCGGTGCGGCGGCGGCGCTCCTGGTCGCCACGGCCGGGGTGGCCATCGGGTTGCAGCAGCCGGAGATCGGCACCGTGGCCGGGCAGCAGGCGGTCCCGACCCCGCTCGCCGGGATCGTCGCGGCCACCGCCGATCCGGCACCGACGGCCGGACCCGCAGCGAGCCCGGCACCGGAGACGATGTCGGGAGCCCTGGCCGCGACGGCGGCCGCCTCGGTACCGCATGCGGCCACGGAGTGGGTGACGAGCAGGGCGGCCTCGACCGGTATCCCGGCGCGGGCGCTGGTCGCCTACGCCGACGCGACCCTCGCGGTCGCGCAGACCGACCCGGGCTGCCACCTGGGGTGGACCACGCTGGCCGCCATCGGGGCGATCGAGTCCGGGCACGGCACGTACGGCGGGACCTCGCTCGGCGATGACGGCCGTCCGCTGCAGCCGATCCTCGGCCCGGCGCTCGACGGCGAGGGCGGGTTCGCCGCGATCCGCGCGACCACCGACTCCGAGCAATGGACCGGCGACCCGACCTGGGAGCACGCCGTCGGCCCGATGCAGTTCCTCACCTCGACCTGGCAGCGATGGGGTGTCGACGCGGACGGCGACGGTGCGGCCGACCCCCACGACCTCGACGATGCCGCGCTCGCGGCCGGCCACTACCTGTGCTCGGCCGGGGGAGACCTGTCCGGGGCCGACGGGTGGTGGGCCGCGGTCCGTGCCTACAACCACGACGACGCGTACGTTGAGGCTGTGCTGAACAGGGCGAACGCCTACGCGCAGGCAGCCTCCGCATGAGCCCGCTGCTCGCCGGTCGGTACCAGCTCGGGGAGCTCCTGGGCCGCGGTGGGAGCGCCGACGTGTACGGCGCCCATGACGAGCTCCTGGACCGCCCGGTCGCGGTCAAGTGGGCGCGGGTCGCGTCCGACGACTCGGTCCGCGTCCAGGCCGTCGCCGCTGCCAGGCTCGTGCACCCCCGCATCGTCCGGGTGCTCGATCTGGGGCGTACCGACGGCTGCGACTGGGCGGTGCTCGACCTGGTCGAGGGGCTCAGCGCCCGTGAGCTGCTCCGCCGGGGCGAGGACCCCACCCCGAACGAGGCCGTCGCCGCCCTGATCGGGGTGCTCGAAGGACTGGTCTACCTGCACGGGCAGGGGGTGCGGCACCTCGACGTGTCGCCGGGGAACCTGCTGGTGCCGGCGACGGCGGGGCGGCCGTGCTGGGCGCAGGTGCGGCTCACCGATCTGGCCGCGCCGGTCGAGGTCGGCGGGCGTGTGGTGGTGAGCCCCCCGTACGTGGCGCCCGAGGTAGCGCGGGGTCTGCCGGGTGATGAGCGCGCCGATCTCTACGCCGCGGGTGCGACCCTCATGCACCTGCTCACAGGTGCGCCACCCTTCGAACGGGACGATCCGGCGCAGCTGCTGGTGGCGCATGTGAACGAGCCGGTCGAGCGTCCGTCCGTCCGGGTGCCCGGCCTGCCCGAGGCGCTCGACGAGGTGGTGCTCACGGCCCTGGCCAAGGAGCCGGCCGACCGCTACCCGGATGCGGGCGCCATGGGCAGTGCGTTGCGCGCCGTGCAGTTCGGCGCGCCGCCGGCCGCGCCCACGGTGCCACGTCGGCCGTCGCCTGCGCTCGACGGTCACACCCGGCCGCTGCGACCCGCGCGGCGCGCGGCCGAGCCGGTGACGGTGGCCACCACCGCCTGGATACCGTCGACCACGCCACCGCCGGAACCGCCGCCGACGCGGCCGTCCCGGGCGGTCCCGGTCGGGGCCCTGGTGCTCGCACTGATCGCGGTCGGGGCGGGTACGGGAGCTGCGCTCACCGGGTCGGGCGAGGTGGGTGCGATGCCGACCTCCGCGTCCACCAGCACGGGTGCCACAACCTCCGTGACCCCCACGGTGTCGGTCCCGGCGACCCGCACCGCGGCGGAGACTGTGACGGCGGTGGTGCCGGCCCTGGTGGGCGGCAGTCTCGATGAGGCGCGCACCGGGCTGGACGCCGCGGGGCTGGTGCTCGGTGACGTCGGGACGGCGGACGGCCCGGCCGCCGCCGGGACGGTCCTGGTGTGCGACCCGGTCGAGGGCACGCAGGTACCGGCCGGTGCGGTGGTGGCGCTCGTCGTCGCCTCCGGCTGGACGACGGTGCCCGTGCTGGCCGGACTCGACCCGGCGGCGATCGCCCAGGCGCTCGCGGCGGCGGGGCTCCTCGCAGGGCCCGGGGATCCGGGCTCGGGCACAGTGACCGGCTCGCAGCCGGTGAGCGGTACCCGGGTGGAGGTCGGTTCACCCGTGCGGCTCGTGGTCGCCGCGCGGTCCGCGACGCCGACCCCGACGCCGACGGCGACGAGCACGCCGGAGCCGAGCGCGACCGAGGGCGAGCCGACCGAGACCCCCGCCGCAGGCTGACACCCGCTAGGCCCAAGTTCCCGAACCTGAGGCGTTCTCCCGATCGTTCGCCCCCTGGCAAGACGGCCGACCCCTGGGGGTCGTCATCCGGACACGCGCTCCTCATTGAGTTCGCTGTGGGCCCGCCGGGTGTGCGCGGGGCCGTCGCTGCGGAAGGAGCTGACGTGGCCGAGCGGCCGACGCCCATGTTCCAGGTCTACCGGTTGGCCGGTACGAGCGGAATGTGGTGGCGGGTGGTGAGCCCCAACGGGCGCGCCCTCGGGCGCAGCGCCTCCGAGCTCCCCGATGCCGCCGCCGTCCACGCCCATCTGGACCGGGTGATCGCCGAGCGTGAGCAGCTGGAGCCGACCGTGCGGGTCACCCCCTCGCACCGCTGGCGCTGGCAGCTGGCGCTCGACGGCGAGATCGTCGTGCACGGTTCGGCCGAGCAGGACCGTCGGGTGCGCTGCGACGCGGCATGGCGGGCCTTCGTGCAGATCGCCGGGCAGGCGCAGGTCGACCCGGTGGTGCACGTCTTCCATCGCGGCTACGCACCGTCATCGCTCGCACCGACCTCGCGATGACCCCACGGCGGGCCACCGTCGAACAGGTCCGACGCGTTCGTCCCCTGTTCATCGCTGCGGGGCCGCGGGGTCATCGACGCGGGGTTCCATCGGCTCTGGACAGATCGGGACGGACCGGTCACGAGGGTGGGGAGGCACGGTGAGCACGCAGGTGCTGGGCGACCGGCCCACCGGCGAGGTTGCGGACGTACCTCGGGCGATCTCGCGCAAGGCGACCGGTGCCGACCGCGTGTTCGTGCTCGGCACGGGTGCGATCGGGGCCAGCGTGCTGGTCATCACCGGTGGCATCGGGATCTTCCTCGCGATCCAGGCGTTCCCGACGCTCAGCCGCTACGGGTTCAGCTTCTTCACCGAGAGCGAGTGGTCCCCGGAGCAGGACAAGATCGGCATCTCCGGGGTGCTGCTCGGGACGTTCACGGTCGCGGCCGTCGCGATGACCTTCGCGTTCCCGCTGGCACTGGCCACGGCGCTGTACATCAGCGAGTACGCGCCGCCGCGGATCAAGTCGTTCCTGGTCTCGATGGTCGACCTGATGGCGGCGGTGCCGTCGATCATCTACGGGCTGTGGGGGTTCTTCCTCATGCAGCCGTTGGCGAGCGAGCTGGCCCGCTGGTTGCAGGCCTACCTCGGCTGGATGCCGTGGTTCCACGTCAACGCCGATCCGCACGCGGCGCAGTGGCAGGAGCTCAAGTACTCCGCCTCGGCGTTCATCGCCGGGATCGCGGTGGCGATGATGGTGATGCCGATGGCGTCCTCGGTGATGCGCGAGGTGTTCAGCCAGGCCCCGGCCGGCGAACGCGAGGGTGCGGTGGCGCTCGGGGCCACCCGGTGGGGGGTCATCCGGTCGGTCGTGCTGCCGTTCGGCCGCGGCGGCATCATCGGCGGCACGATGCTGGGCCTCGGCCGGGCGCTCGGCGAGACGATCGCGGTGCTGCTCATCATCTCCCCGTCGTTCGACCTGAAGCTCCGGCCGTTGGAGATCGGCACCAACACGGTGTCGGCTCTCATCGCGGGCCGGTTCGGCGAGGCGTCGTCGGCGCAGCTCAGGGCCCTGCTCACGGCCGGGTTCGTGCTGTTCTGCCTCACCCTGGCGATCAACACCCTGGCGGCGATGGTCGTGGCGCGCAGCCGCTCCGGAGCCGGGACGGATCTGTGATGACGGCCCTCGACGAGACCGTGCCCCCGGCGGTCGCCGAGGCCCCGACGACCCATGTCCGGGTCCCGGACGACCTGCCGCCGATCTCGGTGCGGGATCGCCGCCGGCCCGCGACCACGACCGCGACGGACCGGGTGATCGGGATCGGCTCGGCCGTCGCCGCGCTCGCCCTGGCCTGGCTGATCTGCTTCCGGCTGCTGCCCTGGGGTGCGCCGCTGGGGTTCGCGGTCGTGACCTTCGTGCTCTACCTGGTGCTCGTGACGGTGGCGACCACGGCGGTCTCGCCCGGTCCGGCGGTCGTCGACCGGGTGGCGGCGGCCGTGATCACGGGCGGCGCCGCGGTGGTCGCGCTCGGGCTGGCGTCGACCATCGTCTTCATCTTCGTGCGGGCCGCCCCGGCGCTGCCGCACCTCAACATGTACACGCAGGACATGTCGGGGGTCGGTCCCCGTGACCCGTTGAGCGCCGGCGGTCTGCTGCACGCCATCGTCGGGACCCTCATCCAGATCAGCATCGCGATCGCGGTCACGGTGCCACTCGCCCTGGGCGCGGCGGTGTACATGACCGAGGTGGGTGGTGCGTTCGCCCAGGTGGTGCGCACGGTGGTCGAGGCGATGACGGCTTTGCCGTCCATCGTGGCCGGTCTGTTCATCTACACGGTGCTGCTGCTGGGCCTGGGGATGGCGCGTTCGGGCTTCGCAGCGTCGATGGCGCTGTCGGTGATGATGCTGCCGATCATCGCTCGGGCCGCCGATGTGGTGCTGCGGGTGGTTCCGTCGGGGCTGCGGGAGGCCAGTCTCGCGCTGGGTGCCTCCCGGTGGCGCACGGTGTGGCACGTCGTGCTGCCGACGGCCCGCCCGGGGCTGGCGACGGCGCTCATCCTCGGGGTGGCGCGTGGGATCGGCGAGACCTCGCCCGTGCTCCTCACCTCCGGTGCGACCACCTATCTGGTGACCGCCCCCTTCGGGGTCCAGATGAACTCCCTCCCGCTGTTCGTGTTCAGCACGGTGCGCAGTGGTGAGGACATCTACATCCAGCGTGGGTTCGCGGCTGCGGCCGTGCTGCTCACGCTCGTCCTGGGGCTGTTCGCCCTGGCCCGCTACCTCGCCCGCCCCCGCGGCCGGCGCTGACCGTCTGGAGCAGCGATGTCCGTACGAGTCGCGCGTTGGTCCGTGCACGTGGGACTGGTGGCGTTCCTGCTGTCCGTCCTGGTCGTGGTGCAGTCGTTGCCCGCCCGGGCCGACTACACGGCGCTCCAGGGCGACGGATCGTCCTGGAGCGCCGGGATCATCAATCAGTGGATCTCCGACGCGGAGCCGATGGGGATGAGGGTGGACTACACCGCCAGCGGGTCTTCGGCCGGCCGCAAGAGCTTCGCGACCGGGCAGGACGACTTCGCGGTGAGCGAGATCCCGTTCCAGGGCACCGATCCCGTGACCAAGGAGGTCGACGACACGAACCGGGACTACGCGTACCTGCCGATCGTGGCCGGCGGCACAGCGTTCACGTACCACGTGGAGCAGGCCGGCGAGCTCATGCGCGAGGTCCGGCTCTCGGGTGCGACGTTGGCGAAGATCTTCACCAACCAGATCACCAACTGGAACGACGCGGCCATCAAGGCGGACAACAACGGTCGCGAGTTCCCCGATCTGGAGATCGCCCCGGTGGTCCGGTCGGACGGTTCGGGGACCACCGCCCAGTTCACCCGCTGGCTGGACGCCCAGTACCCGGCGCTGTGGAAGGCGTGCAACGGCCAGAGCGGTCTCACGTCCTACTACCCGATCTGTGACGACAGCGGCCGGATGGTCGGGCAGTCGGGGTCCGACGGTGTGATGAACAAGATCACCTCCTCGGCCGGGAACGGCACGATCGGGTACGTCGAGTACTCCTACGCGCTCAACGCTGACTACCCGGTGGTCAAGGTGCTCAACGCCGCGGGTTACTACGTGGAGCCGACGGCGTACAACGTCGCGGTCGCGCTCACCAAGGCGAGGATCAATGAAGACTCGTCCTCCAAGAACTACCTCACCCAGATCCTCGACGACGTGTACACCAACGCGGACCCCCGGGCATACCCGCTGTCCTCGTACTCGTACCTGATCATGCCGACCGGTGCTGACGACCCGAAGCTGAGCACCACCTCCAAACGCCAGACGCTGGTCGACTTCATGTCGTACGCCCTGTGCACCGGCCAGGTGCAGGCAGCGCCCTACGGCTACTCACCGATGCCGCTCAACCTGGTCCAGGCCGCGATGAAGCAGCTCGTGCGGCTCAAGGAAGCCGATCCGAACGTCAGCATCGCGGCCACCGATGTCACGGCGTGCGGCAACCCGACGTTCATCGCAGGCGACCTGTCGGCCAACTGCCTGGCCACCATCGCGCCGATGCCGTACGCCACCGACAAGGAGGGCGCCGGGCCGAACCTCACCGGTTCGAACATCACCCCGACCGGCTCCTGCCTGAACGCCGCGACCGTGGCCACCGGGACGACGGGGACCACCACAGGCACCGGTACGACCACCAACACCTCGGGGACGAGTAGCGGGACGACGACCGGGGCCGGGACGACGACCGGGACGGGTACGGGGTCGACCACCCAGATCGACCCCGAGACCGGGTTGGCGGTCGGCGACACCTCGGCCGACGGTTCCGGCAGCACCACGGGTGCGGTGGCCACGACGATCGCGGCCCGCCCGGCGTCGAGCTCGGCGGTGTTCGGGGCGCTGTCGGCAGCAGAGCTGGTGGCGCTGGTGGTGGTGCCGGGTGCGCTCGCCGTGCAGCGCAGGCGACGCACCCTCGACGGCGGTGGACAGCCATGAGCGTGCGTCGGGTGGCGTCGGCGGTCGCTGCGGTCGCGTTGGCGCTCGTCCCGCTGGCCGCGCTGGCCGTCCCGGCCCAGGCGGAGGACACCGGATTCACCACGCAGAAGGCGGTGAGCCGGACGGTGACCGCGGCCGACGGGACCACCCGGACCGAGACGAAGCAGGTCACGGTGACCGCCGATGTCACGACGGAGCTGCGCAGCCGGCAGATCGTGACGGTGGGCTGGAGCGGTGCCCGGCCGTCGAGCAACATCGATGCCAACGTCACCGGGAGTTCGGCATGGCTGCTGACGGAGTACCCGGTGGTGGTCCTGCAGTGCCGGGGCGACGATGCGGCGGCCGATGAGGCCGACCGGATCAGCCCGGAGACCTGCTGGACCACGGTGCCGGGGCAGTTCGGCACCCGCGGCTTCAGCGGAAGGTCAGCCGACGCCCTCTATCGCCACGACGCGCAGGCGGCGGAGGAAGACCGCGCCGCAGCAGTGCCGTCTGCCGACCAGTGGGCCTCGACCTGCCCGGCAGGCGTCCTGACCTCTGCGGGCACGGAGGACGCCCCCAGGTACGTCCTGCCGTTCCTGGGGGCGGACGGCACCGAGTACTGGAACTGTGGCGGCGACGGGACCGATGCGCTGGGCCTTGCCTCCGAGATGGGGTACGACACCCCGCTCGGCGCCAACGACAAGGTCGAAGTCACGCGCACCGACGGTACCGGGACCACCAACTTCGAGGTCAGAACGGCCGCCGACAACGGGTCGCTCGGCTGCTCGGCGACCGTCGAGTGTGCCATCGTCGTCATCCCGATCATGGGCATCAACTGCGACGACGCGAGCCTCCTGTGCAACCAGGAAGGGCTGCAGAAGGCCGGGTCCTCCAGCGGTGCGGGCACGAACGAATCCGCCTCTGCGGTCAAGGCCCAGTGGTGGTGGTCAGCGTCCAACTGGGACAACCGGTTGACGATCCCGCTGAAGATCGCCGCCACCGATACGAGCTGCCAGACCACGACCGACGCCTCGACGTTGCAGCTCTACGGTAGCGCCCTGGTGTCCGGTGCGGCCGAGCAGTGGCGGCCCGCGTACTGCACGCGCTCCGACCGGTTCGTGCTGCGGATCAACGACCAGGTCGAGGGACCTGCGTACGACAACCTGCGTGTCGGGTACGCGAGCGGGGTGGTGAGCACCTACCCCGAGGAGGCTCCACCGGACGGTGCCAGCACCCTGGCCTACGCGCCGGTGGCGGTCACCGGTTTCGCCATCGCCTTCGTGATCGACGACCCGGTCACCGGGAAACAGGCGACCTCGCTCAACCTGAGTCCCCGGCTGATCGCCAAGCTCATGACGGGCTCGTACGCCGGTTCACCCGATGTCGGAAGAGCCCGGTCCGACCTTGCCGACAATCCCCTCTCCCTTCAGCTCGACCCCGAGTTCCAGCAGCTCAACCCCGAGCTGTCGACGGCCGCCGCGGGAAGCACCTGGTGGAGCTTCAAGGCGAGCTTGGCCACCTTGCTCTCGGTCTCGGTCAAGTCCGACATGATGGAGGCGCTCACGTCCTACCTCGCGGCCGATGCCGAGGCGATGGCGTTCATCGCGGGCGAGCCCGATCCGTGGGGCATGACGGTCAACGAGGCCTACAAGGACATCGAGCTCCCGCGTCGCTCCTGGCCGCTGGAGGACGACTGGAAGCTGGCGGCCAGCGCCGGGAGCTGCGAGGCGGAGCAGCCCATCGCCTGGTTCACCAAGCTCATGGCCCCGGTCTCGGATGTGCACAAGGTCGCCGAGGACCTGCTCATGGCCAAGCCGGAGTCGACCCTGAACAGAGAGTTCATCCAGGGTTCGAAGGTGTGCAAGACGGTGCGAAGCGCCCAGTCGATCGGCAACCGGACCATGCTCGGCCTGGTGACGTTGTCCGACGCCGCGCGGTACGGGCTGCCGACCGCTTCGCTGCGCACGGCCGTCACCGAGGACGGGGCCACCTTCGTGGCTCCTACCACCAGCTCGTTGCAGGCGGCGGTTGCGGCGATGACCTCCTCGGCGGCCGGTGAGCCGTACCTGCCGGATGCTGCTGCGCTGCACGAGTCGACGACCGCCTACCCGGGCACGATGGTGCTGCATGCGGCGTTCCCGCTCACCGGTCTGTCGGCGACGACGGCGGAGGACGCCGCCTCGTTCGTGACGATCGCCACCACCGAGGGGCAGGTCGAGGGACAGGGGATGGGTGAGCTCCCGAAGGGCTACGCCCCCCTGGCGGCCACCGGCGCCACGGCCGGGCTGTTCGCCGCTGCGCAGGAGGTTGCGACCGCGGTGGCCCGCCAGTCCGGGTCGATGGCTGCGCCCGCGAGCACCTCCACCGGGACCGCGGCCGGTACGACCGCCGGCACCACGGCAGCCGCCCCGTCGGGCGGCAGCGCCGTGGGCTCCCAGGTGCTCGCCGCACCGCAGGCGACGGCCGTGCCCGGCCTCGCGGCCCCCACCGCGGCCGCCACGGCGGCCGCGACGACGACTCCGACCCCCGATGCGGCCGTGAGCGGACCGCTGCGGGCGGCGCTGCCGGCCGGTCTGGCCGCTGCGGCATTGGCCGGTGTCGCGGTTCCCTTCGTGCGCCGCACACCGAGGGAGCGCCCGTGAGCGCGACGCTCGAGGTGGAGGTGCCGATCGAGGTCGAGGAGGCGGCCCAGCCCCCGGCCCGGCGACCGAAGCCGCGACGCCCGCACCCGCCGCGCCGTCCTCCGGCACCACGACGGCCGCTGGAGGACCGGCGGCTCGGCCTGCTGGTCTCGTTGATCGTGGTCGCGGGTCTGCTCGGCTGGCTCGGGCTCCAGCTCCTCGCCCTGGGCGCACTCTCGCAGAACCGCGCGCAGACCGATCTGCACAACCAGCTCCGTGAACAGCTCGCCGCACAGACGGCGCCGCTCGGTTCGGTCGACCCCGGACAGCCCGTCGCGCTGCTGCGCATCCCCACCCTCGGGCTGGAGCAGGTGGTGGTCGAAGGCACGTCCTCGGCCGATCTGCAGGCCGGCCCCGGTCATCGGCGGGACACCGTGCTCCCAGGTCAGAAGGGCGTCGCGGTGGTCTACGGCAAGGCGCTCACGGCCGGTGCGCCGTTCCGCTCCCTGGCCGGGCTCATCGAGGGTGACGGTATCGAGGTCACGACCGCGCAGGGCACCTTCACCTACCGGGTGGACGCGGTGCGCCGCGCCGGTGACCCGCTGCCGGCCGCGCCCAGCGGGGGGCGCCTCACCCTGGTGACGGCCGATGTGCGGGGTCTGCAGCCCGATGGCGTCGTCTACGTCGACGCCACGCTCCAGGGAGACCCGGCGACGGGTGCCGGGCGGGTGAGCGCCGTCCCGGACTCGGAGAAGGCGCTCGCGGTCGACACGGCAGGGCTTTCGATGCTGGCGCTCGCCCTCGGCACCCTGCTCGTGACTGTCGGCGGCGCGGTGCTGCTGCGTGATCGGGTGCCGGGTGCCGTGCTGTGGACCCTGGCGGCGCCCGTCGCGCTCGCCTGCCTGTGGCTCGTGGGCGACCAGGTCGCACCGCTGCTGCCCAACCTGTTCTGAGCGGCGGCGTCCCGTCGAGCACACCGGGCGCGGCCCGAGGGCGGTGCCCGGTGTGCTGTCGCCCCGCGCCTGGGCCAACCGCCGGGGGCGACCCGCGTGCGCTCGTCGTCCCCGGTTCCGGCGCTCCGCGCGGTGCGCAGTCCCCCGGTCCGGGGCGCGTCGTCCCGCGTTCACGCGGAGCCGGTGGGCGGTTCACCCGGGATCGAGAGGTTGGTCCCAGGTCGAGAGGTTCGGCCTGATCTGACCGTTTCTGGAAAGGGCTCCCATGAAGCACCCCAAGGTCTCGATCGTGGCCGTCGCCGTGATCGCCGCGTGCCTGGCCGGTCTGAGCGCGACGTCGGCCTCCGCCGACCCGACGCCCCAGACGAAGGACATCATCGGTGTTGGTTCCGACACCACCCAGATCGCCATGAACGCGGTCGCCGACGGCTACAAGTCCGGCGCGCTCTACAAGGCCGGCTACAACGCCACGGCCGCCAGCCGCCTGGTCTCCTTCGACGCCTTCAACCCCGTCACCGGGGCCAAGGGCGACATGATCACCCTGCGGGTCGGCACCAGCGCCATCGCCCGCCCCGACGGCTCGGGCGCCGGCAAGGCCCTGCTGTACGGCACGGCCAACAACACGGCGATCAACTTCGCACGTTCCTCCTCGGCGCTGTCCACAGCGGAGGTGGCCGCGGGACTGGTGGCCTACCCGTTCGCGCTCGACCAGGTGGCAGCCGGTGTCGCGAAGAACAGCACGTACGCCCCGGCCGCGATCAGCGCCGCGCAGCTCGTCAAGATCTACGACGGCACCTACACCAACTGGAACCAGCTCGGCGGCGCGGACGCCCCGATCACCGCCCTGCTCCCGCAGTCGGGTTCGGGTACCCGGTCGTTCTTCCTCGCCCAGCTCAAGGCCGCCAACGGCAACACCGACGTGGTCCTGGCCTCCTCGGTCATCCAGACCGTCCAGGAGCACGACGCCTCGGTCTTCGCCGCCTACACGAACGCCGTCGTGCCGTTCTCGGTCGGCCGTGCGGCGCTCGCCGCCAACACCTCCCTCGTGCAGGTGACCAACACCGGCACGGCCAGTGACGGCAACGCGGCGTTCAACGCCAAGCGCGCCGTCTACAACGTGGTCCGCTCGGCCGACACCAGCAAGGCGTTCGTCACCTCGCTGTTCGCCGAGGGCGCCTACCTGTGCGGTAGCTCCGCCAAGGGCGCCATCGCCTCCGGCGGTCTGACCCAGCTCGCGAGCGCCGCCGACGGCGGGGTCTGCGGTATCCCGGTCACCACCACCGCCGGCGTGTCCAACTTCACCACCAACTGATGCGGTCGCTCGTTCATCCGAAGCACGAGAAGGGAATCACCATGCGCACGAAACGTACGGTCGCCGGTATGGCGATCGCGACGATGCTGGTCGCAGGGCTGGGGGTGGCCGGTGCGACGTCTGCAGCGGCCCAGGACGACGGCCCGGCGCTGACCGGGAACGTCTACTTCCTGAAGAACAACGTCCTTGGTCTGGCCAACGCGACGGCCGCTGACCAGGTGACCGGTGGCACG
>JAKLPK010000086.1 GCA_022013895.1 Cellulomonas sp.
CGGTGTGGGCTGGACGGTGTGGGGCCGGCACGGTGTGAGGCCGGACGGTGTGGGGCAGGACGGTGTGGGCCGGGGCGGCCGACGGGGTCAGTCGGCGGCACCCGCGGGCCTGCCGGCACCAGCACCAGTGCCAGTGCCAGTGCCCCCGGACGCCCCTGAGCCGGCACCCGTCCCGACCTCGCTGTGCACGGCGGCGACCACCTGCTCCACGTAGGCCAGCAACCAGCCGGCACGACCGGTCCGCCACCGTTCGGCGACGGCCGACAGCGGGAAGACGGCGACCTCCGCACTGAAGTGGGTGAGGGCCAGCTCGCCGACGTGGTCGTCGCTGACGAGCACCCAGCCCAGTCCCGGGACGCGGCGGATGAGCAGATCGCCCACCGCGAGCCCGAACAACGCGATCAGCGCATCGGGCGCGGTCGCCTGCGGCTGCTCCTGCCACGCCTGGTGCACCCGGTCGAAGACGGCCGCGAGGGTCTGGGCATCGGCCGAGCCGTCGCAGAGGTCCGCGACCAGCTCACGTTGGGTGGCCATCCAGCGGGCCTCTGCCCGGCCGACCGGTTCGACGGCGCAGCCGGAGAGCCCCGGGAGGCAGAACGAGGGCAGACGGCCTGGCCGTCGTCGCACGGGCTCGTGGCCGTGCGGGTGCCGCTGTCGTGGGACGCCCGCGACCCGGATCTCGGCCGACGTGCTGCTCCCGGTGCGTCTGGTCCCCGCCATGTCCGCCCATCGGCGCAGGTCGGGTGCTTCTTGACGGTGGGGGCGGTGCTGTCGCCCGGACGGACGTGCGTCCGGGCGACAGCACCGGTCGGTCAGCGGGTGACCGAGATGAATCCGCCGGAGACGCTCGGCTCGTAGCTGGCGTCACCGGAGTAGACGGCCAGTACCACCGCGCTGAACCGCAACGACGGCGCCGTGACGCTGCCGGTCCCGGCGACCAGCTGGAACGAGTGCAGCGGCTGGAAGTTCACCAGCACGACCACCGACCCGGTCGGGGTGGGTGCCCCGCTCGGCCCGCTCACCGTGGCGGTGAACGTCGGTGCGCTGCCCCGCGGCAGGTGCCACGACGGGGTGGTCAGGTCGAAGGCGGGTCGGGCCTTGGTCACCGTGACCGTGGCCTTGGCCGACGTCGACGCCGCCAGATCGGCGGTGCCCACCAGCCGGGCCGTGAAGGTGTGCTTCCCGGCCGTGAGCGTGGTCGGCAGCGCGATGCTGGCCGATCCGGTGAGCCCCGTCCCGGTGAGCGTCCCGGTCGCGACGACCTTGCCTCCCTCGACCACCTCGACGGTGGCTCCGGCCACCGGTGCGGTGTCCGACCGCACGGTGACCTTCGCCGTGACGGGCTTGCCGACGGTCACCTTCGACGGGCTGAGCGACAGGCTCGTGCTCGTCTTCGACGCGCTGACCTTGACAGTGACCGCGGCCGAGGTCGAACCGGCGTACAGCCCGCTGTCGGGGGTGAACACGGCCGTGAGGCTGTGCGTCCCACCGCTGAGCGTGGTGGTCGCCTTCGCCGTGCCGTTGGTCACGGTGGCGGTCGCCACCTGGGTGGTCCCGTCGAGGAACGCGACGGTCCCGGTTGCGGCCTTCGGCTTCACGGTCGCCGTGAGCGTCTGCTGCTGACCGGCCTTCGTGCCGCCGGTGACCTTGAGGGTCGTGGTGGTGACGGTCGGTGCGGGCACCGTGACATCGACCAGCTGGACCCGGCTCTCCGGGGTGTCGTTCTGCGGGTACAGCACGAGCACCTGGGCGTCGGCGGCGCCGGTGCCCTTGTGCGCCGTGATCGTCGTCGCACCGTCGACCAGCGTGGTCTGGCGACCGACGTTGGAGTCGAACCACAGCGGCGGGTCGTACGGGTCGACCGTGAACGGCGCGACCTCGTCGACCACGCCCGAGGCCCCGGCGGGCGCGTAGATGGAGTAGGTCCAGACCGACAGCGTCGGCGTGGAGCCCTCCGGGATGATGTCCAGGGGGATCGGCAGCACGACCACGGAGTTGTCGTACGCCCCGTTGTCGACGGTCCCGGTGAACTCGTTGACGAAGTTCGCCGCGACGGTCGAGCCGTCGCTCAGCGACACCGTCCAGGCGATCGTCAGATCGGCTCCCGAGACCTTCTGGACGTAGGTCTCGTAGTCGTAGGAGCCGTCACCGTCCACGTCGATGTCGACCACCGGGGTGGAGGCCGCACCGAGGTTGGCCCACTCGCCGTTCACCGCGATGCCGACGTTCAGCGCGCCGGTGGTCGGGTCGTCACCGGCGGCGGCTGCCGCCGGTGCGGTGGTGCCCCAGCCGACGTAGCGCAGATCGGCGGAGGCGACGGCCGACGGTGAGGTCACCGCGGGGTCGACGGCGTCGAGTGCCGGGCTGGTCGCGGCCAGCACGAGCGGGGTGGCGAACGAGTACAGGTTGTTCGTCGTGTCGAGGCTGCGTCCGCTCACCTGCAGGTCGGCCGTCGCAGCGGCGGCGTCGGCGAAGGTGAGTGCGGACGACGTGAGCGCGCTGGTCGCCCGCGGGACGGCCTGGACCGGGACCCGCAGCTCGGTGTCACCGGAGGTGAGCACCAGGCGACCGGTGAGCCGGGTGACGTACTCCCGGTCGAGCCCGGACTGGGTGACCGCCTGCGTCGGGTCGATGTCCCGGGCGAGGGTCGCCGGATCGGCCGTGAGCGTGAGGGTCACCTGGGCGCTGCCGCCGGCCGGGACCGTGATCTGGGCCGGGCTCGCGGTGATGGTGGCGCCACCGGCCGTCGTCGAGGTCGAGAACGACGTCGCGTAGGTCTGGTCGCTGGTGCCCAGGTTGGTCACCGTCACGGTCTTGTCGAGGGTGACGGTCGAGTCACCGACCGGGACGACGCCGAAGGAGACCGAGGTCTGCTCGGGGTCGTCGGTGTTGTACGCCAGCACCGTGTCCTGCACGGCGGCCAGCGCGTCCACCCGGCCGGACCCGACGCGGGCGGGCCCGTAGACCTCACCGGTGCGGTTGGCCCCGGTGTACAGGTCGTGCGTCGCGGTGTTCACGATCGCGGCCTTGACCTGGGCAGGGGTCCAGTCGGGGTGGGCCTGCCGGACGAGGGCGGCGATACCCGCCACGTGCGGCGATGCCATCGAGGTGCCGGTGAGCGACTGTGCGCCGTTCCCGGTGGACGAGGCGACCGACACGATGTTGGTGCCGGGTGCCGCGACATCGGGCTTGGACCAGCCGAGCGACCCGTGCACCCCGCGCGAGGAGCTCGGGCTCACCACATCGGGCGTGCTGGAGTCCAGCACGGTGCCCTCCAGCGACGGGCCGATGTGGACCGTCAGGGTGCCGGCGGCCGCCTCGGTCTCGAGGGCCTTCGTGCTGGCGTCGGTGAGCTGGGCGACCGGGATCAGGGTGCTGCCGGTGATGCCGGAGCCGAACACCGTGGTGTTGTTGGTGAACAGGGCGCCGACGGCACCGGCCGCGGCGGCCGCATCGGAGCGTGCCTTGGAACCGCACAGCCGCGTCGAGTCGTCGGAGTCCCACCACAACCAGACGACCTTGCCGGCGACGGCGGCCTTCTGCTCATCGGTGAAGCCCGAGCACCCGTCGAACAGCGGGTCGACGTAGGCCACCGGGGCGGTCACATCGGGCTGGGGGGAGACGTACGCGACCGAGTTCTGCGCCGCCCAGGTCGTGACGAGTGCGGGGTCGGTCGCGGCCGTGACCTCGACGCCCGCGTACGGCTGCGGGCTGCCCACGGAGTTGGCCACCGCGATGGTGCTGGCGGCGTTGCCGGGCGAACCGGCCACGTCCTCCAGGTCGCCGCCGTTGCCTGCGGAGGTGACGACGGTGACGCCGAGGTCGCTCAGACCGTCGATCGCGAGGTTCTCGGGGTCGTCCGCCGGGGAGTAGTCGGAGCCGAGGGACAGGTTGATGACGTCGAGGTGGTCGCTCAGGTCGCCGTCACCGTTCGGGTCGGCCGCCCAGTCCAGGGCCGGGAGCACGAGGTTGGTGGTGCCGCCCGCGTCGCCGAAGACCTTGAGGCCGTAGAGCGTCGCACCCGGTGCCGAGCCGGGGCCGACCATCCAGCCCTCGAGGTCCGAGAGCGTCGAGTAGTCGCCGCGGAACGTGGTGCCGTCGGCCTGCACGCCGTACCCGGCGGCCGTACCGGCGACGTGGGAGCCGTGCCCGGAGTTCGAGCTGGTGTACGGCGAGTCGATCGGGTTCGCGTCGGGTGCGGGGACGGAGGTCGCGTCGTCGGCGTCGTACGTCGGACCCGCGAAGTCGTAGCCGCCGGCGAACTTGGCGGTGTCGGTGAGGCTCACATCGATCGGGTCGGTGCCGTCGGTGCCGTAGGCCTGCGCGTAGGCGGCCTCGGTCCCGGGCCCGCCGAAGTCGGCGTGCGTGTAGTCGAGGCCGGTGTCGATCACGCCGATCCGGACCCCGGTGCCCAGCACCCCGGTGTCGACCCAGGTCGCGAGCGCGTTGGTGAACGCGACGGTGGAGCTGTTGTCGATCGACTTGGGGGTCACCCGGTAGATGCCGGCGACCTGCGGGTTCGAGGCGAGGGCCCGGATCTGCTCGGCGTCGCCGGTGACCAGGGTGCCCGCCACGACGTTGACAGTGGTGGCCACGCGCTTGGGTGTCGCGGTGTCCGCGTTGGCGTCGGTGAGCTCGGTCGGAACGACGTCGGCCGCGGCGGCCTCGGTGGCGTCCTGGGCCTTCTCGACCTGGGCCGATGAGCCGCCGTCCGCCGCGACATCGGCGGCGGTGGCGGTGGTGAGCGTGACGAATGCGGTCACGGTGCCGGTCGCCGACTCCAGCTCCGGCGCCACCTTGGTGCCGTCGAAGGAGGTCGGGGAGGAAGCCAGGGCATCGGCACCCGGGGGCGAATCGGCCGCCCAGGCTGGGCCGGTGCCGACCAGGGCAGTGGAGGCAGCCACCAGCGCGGCTGTCACGGAGGCAAGGAGACGACGGTTCATCAGCACATCCCGAGGGTGGAGGGACCGTCCCGGGCGTCAAGCCCGAGTCGCACCGGGGTCATAGGTGTTGCGACGCACGTTAGCGGGGAACCAGCAATTCGTCCCGCTTTCGTCCGGATCATCTTGGCTGCGGGGTTGGCTCCGGCTCGGGTGCAGCTCGGCATCGGCGTCGGCCGCGGCGCGTCTCGCCGGCGTTCGCGGGGTGTCGTCGGCAGCGCGGCGTCCGCGCGGGGTAGGCGGGCGGGGCGGGCGCGCGGGCTGTGGGCTGCCCCGCGGCGTCGGCATGCGGTCTGCGGGCGGACCGCTCGGCATCGGCGGGCGGTCCGCACGGCGGGTGTGACCGGCCGACCGGGGGGCTGCGCTCAGTGGGCCCGGCCGTCGTGCCGATGGGTCGATGTGTCCTTGGACAGGCGGATGAGGGCTCCGGGGCGGTCCCGGCCGCTCGCGCACGCCCTCGTCCTCATGGGTCTGGCGGTCACGACGGTCGCCAGCAGCCTGGCGCTGTCGAACGGACCGCTCGCGGCGGTCGGTCCCACGTCCGCCCAGGTCGCCGCTGCCGACCGCGCGACGGCGCTGGAGCAGGCGGCCGCGCTCGAACAGGCCCGTGCGGATCAGACCCGCGCGGCGGTCAGCCAGGCCGCACAGCTCGCGCTCGACCAGGCGAGCACGGCACGCGAGCAGGCGAGCGCCGCCGCGGTCGGAGCCGACCGGCTCGCCGCGCTGGACGCGGCGACCGGTGCACTGCGCAGCCTGCTCGTCGACCTGCAGCCCGAGGGCACGGCGGGCGTGCGCGGAGGTGAACCGACCGCGGGTGCAGATGGCACCGACGTTGCGGATGCCGCGGCGGTTGCGGAAACCCCTGCAGCGGCCGGCACGGGTACGTCGGGCGACAGCGACGGGGGCGTGGGCCAGGAAGGTTCGGGGGACTCGCGTGCGGGCGTTGCTGGTGCGAGCCCTGTGGGTACCAGTCCTGCTGGTCCGAGTCCTGCTGGTACGGGCACCGCGGAGGCGGGGGCCGGTGCTGCGGGGACCGGCGATGCGGGTTCGACCGTCGCGGGCACGCAGAGCGCGAGCGGGACCGCGACCTCCGCGACCGGCTCCGAGGCCGCGACCTCCGGGGGCTCGCCGGCGCCGACCTCCTCGTCGTACGCGGTCACCTCGCCGCTCACACTGCCGGACCCCGTCGCCGACCAGGCGGGCATCCTCGACGTCGCGACGACCGTGGTGGACGAGGTCCGGGCGGCCCTGCCCACCACGCTCGACGTCGACGTCGACGAACAGACCGCCGCAGTTCTCACGGCCGTCCAGCAGCTGGCTCAGGCGGTGGCGGAGGTGAGCGGTGAGGTGGAGGTCAGCCGGGCGACCGCGGCACTCGCACAGAGCGAGGAGGAGCTGGCTCGGCAGCAGGCGGAGGCCGTCGAGGCCGCTGCACGCAGCCGGGCAGCCCGGCTTTCCAAGGACGCGCACTCGCTCGATGCGTACGAGAACGGTCAGGTGCCGGTGTCGGCGCTGTGCTCACCCGCGTTCGACCTCACGGTTCACCTGCGGTGTGACGCCGCCGAGCTGCTCGACGCCCTGAACCGGGCCTACGAGGCGGAGTTCGGCACCGATCTGCAGGTCACCGACTCCTACCGCAGCCTCGGCGCGCAGGTGGTCTGCCAGCAGGAGAAGGGTTCGCTGTGCGCCGACCCCGGGACCTCGAACCATGGGATGGGTGTCGCGGTGGACCTGGGGGGAGCCGTGCGCTGGTCGGGCACCGATGAGCACGCCTGGATGCTGGAGCACAGCGAGGAGTACGGCTGGGTGAAGCCGGACTGGTCGCTCGACACCGGGAGCAAACCAGAACCCTGGCACTTCGACTTCGCGGGCGCGCCGGGCTGACCTGCACGTCGGCGGGATCGGCCTCATCTCGCCGCTGGCCTCACCGCGGAGCACGACTCCGGTCCCACTCCCACCCCGGCCTCACTGCGCCTCCAGGCTCACCGCGAGCATGAGCCCGGTTCGGGACACCACGGTGAGCGTCACGCCGTCGACGAGCACGCCGACCACCCGGAACCCGGCGCCGGACACCGCCACCCCAGCGGTTCCGACCCTGTCGACGTGCAGCGCGGTCGGCTCGGGCAGCGCCTGCAGGTCACGGAGACGTCTGACGGCGCGTCGGATCTCGGCCTTCTCGACCCCGGCCGTCATCAGGTTCCCGATCACCGCTCCGACGAGGCGACCGTGGACCACCTCCGCCAGGGGCTCGGTGGTCCGGGTGACGGTGGTCGTCACCGTCGCCCCGTCGCGGTCCTGCCAGCCGCGGATCAGCTCGTCAGCGGCTGGCTCGTCTCCGGCCGGCCCGCCGCCGGTCGACACGGTGTCCTCGACCAGCGCGAGCGCGCCCAACCCTGACTCGACGCGTCGGACGATGGGTAGTGCCGGACCGATCATGGGGACGCCCTCCCACTGGTGGTGACGGATCGAGTGTGGGCCAGGAAGGCCCGCGACGGGGGCGCCGTCCCCGGGACGGACGTCGACCCCGTCGTCCCACGTCGGATGGGAGACTTCCCCCGTGACCGTGCCGACCCGTGAACGCCCCTCGGCCGAGACGTCCGACCTCGTCGAGGCGCTGCGCCGCGAGGTCGCCGGGCAGGTCGAGGACGACGTCCGCCGCCGGGCGGAGCTGTCCACGGATGCCTCGAACTACCGCGTCGTCCCGCAGGTGGTGGTCGCCCCGCTCGACACCGACGACCTGCTCGCGGCCCTGGCTGTCGCCCGGGAGGCCGGTGTACCGGTGACGGCCCGCGGCGGTGGTACCTCGGTCGCCGGGAACGCGATCGGCCCGGGGGTGGTGCTCGATCTGGCCCGGCACCTGGACCGGATCGACGACCTGGACCCGCAGGCCCGGACCGCCCGGGTCCAGCCGGGGGTCGTCATGGCTGCGTTGCAGCAGGCGGCGGCCCCGCACGGGCTGAGGTTCGGGCCGGACCCGTCGACGTGGACCCGCGCGACGCTCGGCGGGATGATCGGCAACAACGCCTGCGGCCCGCACGCCATCGCCTATGGGCGCACCGCCGACAACGTCATCGAGCTCGATGTGGTGGACGGCGCCGGTCGTCGGTTCACGGCGGGCGCCGGCGACCTGAGCGCGGTGGCCGGGCTGGACGCGCTGGTCAAGGCCAATCTCGAGCTGCTGCGCACCGAGCTGGGCCGGTTCGGGCGCCAGGTGTCGGGCTATTCGCTGGAGCACCTGCTGCCCGAACGCGGCGCCGATCTGGCGAAGGCCCTGGTCGGCACGGAGGGCACGGTGGTCACGGTGCTGGGCGCCACGGTGCGCCTGGTCGAGCAGGCGCCGGCCCCGGTGCTCGTCGTGCTCGGCTACCCCGACATGGCGGCGGCGGCCGATGCGGTGCCTGGGCTGCTGCCGCATGCGCCGCTCGCGATCGAGGGGATGGACGCCCGGCTGGTCGACGTGGTGCGCCGGGTGCGTGGCGCCGCGGCCGTGCCGCCGTTGCCCGATGGTGGCGGCTGGCTGTTCGTCGAGGTCGGCGGGGCCGATGTGGCTGCGGCGACCGCGGCGGCCCGGCTCCTCGCGGCCGATGCCGGCACCACTGCCGTCGGCGTGTTCCCGCCCGGTCCGCAGGCCTCGGCCATGTGGCGGATCCGGGCCGACGGCGCCGGTCTGGGCGGTCGCACCGCAGGCGGCGAGCAGGCCTGGCCGGGCTTCGAGGACTCGGCGGTCCCGCCGGAGCACCTCGGCGCCTACCTGCGCGCGCTCGAGGCGCTGATGGCCGACCACCACGTCGACGGTATGGCGTACGGGCACTTCGGTGACGGCTGCGTGCACCTTCGCCTCGATGTCCCGCTGAGCCGTGACGGTTCCGCGCTGCGCTCGTTCATGACCGACGCTGCCCACCTGGTCGCCGAGCACGGTGGCTCGCTGTCGGGTGAGCACGGGGACGGACGGGCGCGCAGCGAGCTGCTGCCGGTCATGTACTCCCCGCGGGCCCTGGAGGTGTTCGCCGGGTTCAAGCACCTGCTGGACCCGGCCGGGCTGCTCAACCCGGGCGTCCTGGTCGACCCGCGACCGCTCGACGCCGATCTGCGCCGACCGCACGCAAGGCCGTTGCCGTCGCGCGGCGGGTTCGCGTTCACCGAGGACCACGGTGACCTCACCCAGGCCGTGCATCGCTGCGTCGGGGTCGCCAAGTGCCGGGCGGACAACACCGCGTCGGGCGGCTTCATGTGCCCCTCCTACCAGGCGACGGGCGACGAGAAGGACTCCACCCGCGGCCGGGCGCGGGTGCTGCAGGAGATGGCGAACGGCACGCTGGTGACACGCGGCTGGTCGGCCCCCGAGGTCGCCGAGTCGCTGGACCTGTGCTTGAGCTGCAAGGCGTGCTCGTCGGACTGCCCCGCCGGGGTGGACATGGCCCGGTACAAGTCGGAGGTGACCTACCGGCGGTACCGCGGTCGGTTGCGCCCGATGAACCACTACGCGCTGGGCTGGCTGCCGCGCTGGGCCCGGCTGATCACCGGGGTGCCGGGGCTCGCGGCGGTCGTCAACACGCTGTTCGGGGTGCGGCCGGTCGCCAAGCTCGTGCTGCGGGCCGGGGGGATGGACACCCGGCGCGAGATGGTGGCGTTCGCGGGTCGTCCGTTCCGGTCCCGGGCGCGCCACCTGGCCGACGTGCGGGTGACTTCGTCGTCCGGGGCGACCCAGTCGCAGCCTGCACGTCCCCCGGTGCTGCTGTGGGCCGACTCGTTCAGCGACAACCTGGCACCTGAGGTCGCCGAGGCTGCCGCTCGGGTGCTGCGCGCGGCGGGCTACGAGGTGCTGGTTCCCGATCACGCCGCGTGCTGCGGTCTGACGTGGATCAGCACCGGTCAGCTCGATGGTGCCCGCGCCCAGCTCCGCCATCTGCTGGAGGTGCTCGGCCCGTTCGCGGTGAACGGTGTGCCGATCGTGGGGTTGGAACCGTCGTGCACCGCGGTGCTGCGTTCGGACCTGCGTGACCTGCTGCCCGAGGACCCGCGCGCAGTGGCGGTGGCCCGTGAGGTCCGAACCTTGGCCGAGCTGTTGACGGCCCCGTCGCCGGTGGGCCCGGGCGACCGCTGGGCCGTGCCCGACCTGTCGGACGTGACCGCGGTCGCCCAGCCGCACTGCCACCACCACGCGGTGATGACCTGGACCGCTGACCGGGCGCTGCTCGCCGGTGCGGGAGCGACCATCACGGAGCTGGCTGGCTGCTGCGGTCTGGCCGGCAACTTCGGCATGGAGCAGGGGCACTACGAGGTCTCGGTCGCTGTGGCTGAGAATGCCCTGCTCCCGGCGCTGCGGGCGGCGGCCCCCGGCGACCTCTACCTCGCCGACGGCTACTCCTGCCGGACGCAGGCGGACCAGCTCGCGGGTGTCGACGGGCTGCACCTGGCTCAGCTGATCGCCGATCGGCTCTGAGGTCGCGACTCATGTGCGCATGGCCTGGAGTCGCAGACCGCTGAGCCCCACGGCGTCGGCAAGCACCCTTCATGCACGGGTGGCGGGGCCCGTCCAGCCCGGACGGTGCCGCCGCGGGCTGGCCATGCTCTGCTCACGCGCGGGCAGGCCATGCTTCGCTCACGCGCGGGCAGGACGATCCGGAGGCTCAGCGACCAGGCCCACCGCGTGCGCACGTCGCTCACGCGCTGGCACGACTCAGCTCCCGGGCGGCTCGCCCGGCTCGGGTGGGTGTGCTCCAGCCACCGGTCCACGCGAGTCCGCGAGCACTCGTCCGGATGCCTCCGTGATCGTGTAGGCCGCGACGGGTGACCCCGCTGGCCCTGCCCGATCCGGGGGCGCGGGATGCCGGGTGACCGCCAGGTCGCGCCGATGCACCTCATGGTGATGGAACGAGCAGAGCAGGACGCCGTTGTCCACCGACGTGCCACCGCCGCGGGACCACCAGTGCGGGTGGTGCACCTGGCAGTACCGGGCGGGCAAGGTGCACCCGGCCCAGGCGCAGCCGCCGTCCCGCGCCGCGATCGCTCTGCGCAGCCGAGGTGTGTGCAGCCGGGTGGTCCGACCGAGGTCGGTGACCACGGACTCGGCCGTGAGCACGATCCGGGTGAGGTCGCAGTCGCACAGCAACCGGCTGAGCTCGCTGGCAGGCACGGGTGAGCCGTCGTCGTCGACCGCGGGCGGGACGCCGACCAGCGCTTCGACGAGGCCGACCGTCGAACCGCTGGTCCCGCGGACGGACACCCAGGTCCGCTCGCTCAGCACGACGCTCACCTGCGTCCGTCCGAGCCCGCCCGGCAGGTCCTCATCGGTCGCCGACAGCACACGTTCGGCGAGCGTGCCGAGCGCGTCGGCCCGCCGCTGCTCGGCGCTGCGCTCGTCATCGACGGCCGGGGCTGGCGTCACCGACTCGAGCGCGAGCCGCAGGCGCCGACCGGTCGAGGTGTCGAGCAGTCCGCGCACGGCAGTGCCGTCCGGGGTATCGGCCAGTGTGAGGAACCGTGCCGCCCGCTGGGCATCGTGCCTGGACTGAACGGTGGCCGGCTCCCGTTGCGCGGCCCACCGGGCGAGCGATCTGCCGAACGTCCGAGCGTCCGTCCGTGCCGCGAGCTGGAGCACCTCGTCCTGACCGTCCGGTGTCCCGAGCTGCTGGACGACCACGGGCCCGGCCGCCGCGCGGATCCGTGCGAGCTGGTCGACATGCGTCGGTGTGATGGCGCCCTCGGCGAGAGCCGAGGCGACCGCCGGGAGCGCCGAGAGGGCTCGCGCCGTCCTGACCTGGGCGATTCCTGCAGCCAGGCCCTCGTGGCCGGTGCGAGCACGCCACGCGGCCTCGTCCCGGTCGCCGCGAGAGGTCCACGCTCCCGAGTCGAGGTGCGCATCGAGCACCACGGCCCGACCGGCGACGACCTGGCCGGACAGCCGGTCCCATCCGGCGAGCACCGCGGCCTGCAGCTCGGCGGACCAGCTCGTCGACTGCCGCCCAGCTTCGGCCAGCGCGCTGAGCGCCTCGATCGCGGTTTGCACCAGGGCCTGGACGTCGTCCCCGGATGGTGCGCCACCGGTGGGTCGCCTCCCGCTGTCCGCAAGCGGGCGCGGACCGGCGAGCGCGGACCAGGCCGGCGCGGGCCGGGCGAGCGTGACGGTCATCGGGCGTCCTCTGCACGGAGATCGAACGTATGTTCGAATTCTACCCGATCGAGCCGGGCTCCGCAGCGGTTCTGCGTTCGAGATGAGAGCGAGGATCTCCGCGCCGGATCGCGCGCGGGCGCGCAACATCAGCCCGGACCAGCCGCGCAGGCAGGGCCGGCTCGCCCCGCTGGCTTGCGCCGCTGGCTCGCACCGCTGGCTTGCGCCGCCGGCTCGCCCCGCTGGCTCGCACCGCTGGCCGAACCTCGGCGCGGTTCGTGCTCACCCTGCGGGGCCCGCCCGCTCTGTCTGCTCCGGTCTGGTCC
>JAKLPK010000087.1 GCA_022013895.1 Cellulomonas sp.
ACCACGCGCGAGCTCTGCCCGATCCGGGACAGCACCGTGAGCAGCACGTTGCGCTCCAGGGACTGGGCCTCGTCGACGATCACGAACGCGTCGTGCAGGGACCGGCCGCGGATGTGGGTCAGCGGCAGCACCTCGAGCAGGTCGCGGTCGATGATCTCCTCGACGACCTCCTTGCTCACCACCGCACCCAGGGTGTCGAACACCGCCTGCGCCCACGGGTTCATCTTCTCCTCGGCGCCACCGGGCAGGTAGCCCAGCTCCTGGCCGCCCACGGCGTACAGCGGCCGGAACACCATGACCTTGCGGTGCTGACGGCGTTCGAGCACGGCCTCCAGCCCGGCGCACAGCGCCAGCGCCGACTTGCCCGTCCCGGCACGTCCGCCCAGCGACACGATGCCGATCTCCTCGTCGAGCAGCAGGTCGATGGCCACCCGCTGCTCGGCCGAGCGCCCGTGCAGCCCGAACACGTCCAGGTCGCCGCGGATGAGCCGCACATGCTTGTCCGGCGTCACCCGGCCCAGGGCCGAACCGCGCGGGGAGTGCAGCACCAGCCCGGTGTGGCAGGGCAGTGCCCCGGCGCGCTCCGGATCGGGCAGATCGGCGATCGCCACCGACTCGTGCTCCCACAGGTCCGCCATCTGCTGCTCGGTCAGGTCCAGACCGTCCATCCCGGTCCAGCCCGAGTCCACCGCCAGCTCGGCGCGGTACTCCTCGGCGTTCAGCCCCACGGCGGACGCCTTGACCCGCATCGGCAGATCCTTCGACACCACCGTGACATCGGCACCCTCGGCCGCCAGGTTGGCCGCCACCGCCAGGATCCGGCTGTCGGCGTCCCCCAGCCGCAGACCCGCAGGCAGCACACCTGGGTCGATGTGGTTGAGCTCGACCCGCAGCGTCCCGCCCTGCTCGGTGATCGGCAACGACGCGTCGAGCCGCCCGTGGGTGATCCTCAGATCGTCGAGCATCCGCAACGCGGCGCGCGCCAGATAGCCCAGCTCGGGATGGTTGCGTTTGCCCTCCAGCTCGGTGACGACCACCAGCGGCAGGACGACGTCGTGCTCGGCGAAACGGAGGATGGCCTTCGGGTCCGACAGCAGGACCGAGGTGTCGAGCACGTAGGTGCGGTGCGCCTCGCGGACGTCCCGGTCGGTACGGACGGTGCTGGTGCTGGCCACGGCAGGCTCCCTCCGGCGCAAGCTACGCCGAATCGGGCGCCTCGAGCCGACCGGCACGGCCGACGTCGAGGGCTGCGGGTCGAGGGCGGCCGGCCACGGAGGGCCAGGACCGGCCCTCCCCCCGGAGCGCTAGCTCCATGGGCGGACCTCCCGGGGACGGCGGGAGCCGTCCTTCGTCATCGACGCTAACCCGCACCCGGGCGCGTCGGGCGACACAACACGCCCGTGTCATCCAGGGTTCACACGAGCGGAACAGGCAGGCCGTCAGCGACCCATGCGCCGTTCACGCGCGACATAGGCGCGCACCGCCCGCAGGAAGTCGACCTTGCGGAAATCGGGCCAGTACGCCTCGCAGAAGTAGTACTCCGAATGAGCGGACTGCCACATGAGGAAGCCCCCCAGCCGCTGCTCACCGGACGTGCGGATCAGCAGCTCGGGGTCGGGCTGCCCCTTGGTGTAGAGGTGCTCGGCGATGTGATCGACCTCGAACGCCTCGGCGAGCTCCTCCAGGGAGGCCCCCGCCGCGGCCTGCTGACGCAGCACGGCCCGGACAGCATCGGTGATCTCCTGCCGACCGCCATAGCCGACCGCCACGTTCACGTGCAGACCGACGACACCGGTGGTCCGCTCCTGGGCATCGCGCAGGGCAGCCACGGTGTGGTCGGGCAGCCGATCGAGGGAGCCCATCGGCTGCAGCCGCCACCGACCGCAGGCGGCCAGCTCCAGGACCGTGTCCTCGATGATCTCCAGCAGTGCGTCCAGCTCATCCGGTTCGCGGGACAGGTTGTCCGTCGACAGCATCCACAACGTGACGACCTCGACGCCGATCGACTCGCTCCACTCGAGCAGATCGGCGATCTTCTGCGCACCCGCGCGGTGGCCCGTCGCCGAGGACAGGCCCACGCTGCGCGCCCAGCGACGGTTTCCGTCCAGGATCACCCCGACGTGCCGCGGCACCCGGTCGGCCGGGAGGGACGCTGCGAGCCGGCGTTCGTACAACCCGTACATCGGGTGGGGCAGTCGCACGCCGAGCGCTCCTTGCACGGGTCAAGTGGGAACAGCGCCACCGTACCCAACGGGGCTGCTCGACTCTCAACCTACCCACGTGAAACCTCACAGAATCTGCAAACCTACGGTCGCGTAACCTAGGCTGGTCGCACCCCACATCCCGCGCGCCGGCCTCGCACCAGGAGCCACCATGACTGCCAGCAGTGCCCCCCGTTCCGCAGACCGACCCGGCGACGGGTCGCGGGACGGCTCGGGCATCTCGCGCGCGGCGGATGCGGTCGGTGACGCCGTCGAGGCGGTCACCGCGACCCTCAAACCCAAGCTGCGCGGCTGGATCCACGCGGGCGTCAGCCCGTTCGTCCTGGCCGCCGTGATCGTGCTGGTGGCGCTCTCGCCGACGAGCGCAGCACGGTGGGCGAACATCGTGTTCGGCATCAGCGCGGTGCTGCTGTTCGGCACCAGCGCCGTCTACCACCGCGGCACCTGGTCCCCACGCACGGCCGCCGCCCTGCGACGGATGGACCACACCAACATCTTCCTGATCATCGCCGGCAGCTACACACCACTGGCTGTGCTGCTGCTGCCCGCGGCCACCGCGAAGCTGCTCCTCATCATCGTCTGGTCGGGCGCGCTCGTCGGTCTGCTCATGCGGGTCTTCTGGTTGGGCGCCCCGCGCTGGCTCTACGTCCCCATCTATGTGGCGCTCGGTTGGGTGGCGGTGGCGTTCCTGCCCCAGTTCTGGCGCAGCGGCGGTCCCGCCGTGGTCTGGCTGGTGGTCGCGGGTGGCCTCGCCTACACCGTCGGCGCCGTGGTCTACGGCCTCAAGCGGCCGAACCCGAGCCCGCGCTGGTTCGGCTTCCACGAGATCTTCCACGCCCTGACGGTGGCCGGGTTCACCTGCCACTACATCGGGGTGTCGATCGCGACGTACTCGCTGCGCTGACGTCAGCGCCGCCGCACCGGGCGGATCAGGGGCGCGGAACCACCGTGTACCGGCGGTTCGACAACGACGGGTTCGCCTCGCGAACCGCTCCGAGCCGCACCGGATCGAGGTCGACGGTCCTGACGGCAGGCTCGGCGTCCATCTCCAGACCGACCACACCGTCAGGCCCGACGACGAGCGAGTGCCCGATCACACCGCGGCCCGCCTGGCCGACGGCCACCACGGCGCAGGTGTTCTCGATCGCCCGGGCCATCGCCAACGTGCGCCAGTGCAGGTCCTTGAGCTCACCGCTCGCCCAGGCCGCGGGGACCACCAGCACGTTCGCCCCCGCGTCGACCAACCGGCGCGCCGACTCCGGGAACCGCAGGTCGTAGCAGGTCATCACACCGAACCGCAGCCCCTCGAGCTCGAGCACCAGCGGCGGCGCATCGACCGGCCCCGGTTCGAGCTGATCGGACTCCCGGAAACCGAACGCGTCGTACAGGTGCACCTTGCGGTAGGTCCCGACGAGCGTCCCCGCACCGTCGACCGCGACCACGGTGTTGACGGCCCGACGCGGGTCCGCACCGGGCACGGTGGTGCCGGCGATGACGGCGATCCCGGTCGCGGCCGCACGAGCGCGCAGCCCGCTGACGAACGGCCCGTCCAGCGGTTCGGCCAGGTGCGGGCCCACCCCCGCGGGGTCGAACGCCGAGGCGTACTCCGGGAGCACCAGCAGGTCAGCGTGTGCATCGGCGGCCAAGGAGAAGACGTCATCGACCACGGTCCGGTTGGCCATGGCGTCGGAGCTCGTCACGACCTGGGCGAGCGTGACCCGCACCGCCGGACGCACCGGGGGGCTCGGGCTCATCGTTGTTCCGTCCGATCGGGGGCGGGGCCGTCGCCCGGCGCCGGCGGGTCCTGGTCCGGACCTCCGCGCGAGACGCGCCGCAGGTGCCCCGCCATCGAACGGGCCAGCAGGACCAGCGCCACGGCGACCGCGAAGGTCACCACGAAACCGAGCAGCCCGGGCGAGCCGAGGGTCGCCGAGACCTCGACCACGGTGGGCGAGGGCGAAGGCGCCGGGGTCCCGAACAGGACGAGCAGGTTCACAGCGCCCCCCGCAGACCCGCGAAGAGGTCGTCCTCGGGCAGGTCCACCGGGAGGCGGGACGCCGCCAGCTCGAACTCCTCGTACGGCCACACCTCGGCCTCCAGATCGCGCGGGACGGCGAAGAAGAACCCGTCCGGGTCGACCTGGCTGGCATGCGCCCGCAGCGCCGCGTCCCGTGCGCCGAACCACTGCGCGCACTCGATCCGGGTGGTCACGGTGCGTTCGGCGAAGTCCCGGGCCTCCCGCGACTCGATCCACTCACCGAACGCGGAGGGCACGCCCGCCGCCAGGCACGCCTCGTGCAGCGCGCGGATCTTGGCCAAGGAGAAGCCGCGGTCGTAGTACAGCTTGGGCACCTCCCACACCGGCCCCGCTCCGGGGTACCGGGCCGGATCGCCCGCGGCCTCGTACGCCTCGACCGACACCTGGTGGCACTTCACATGGTCCGGGTGCGGGTACCCGCCGCTCGGGTCGTACGTCGTCATCACGTGCGGGCGGAACGTGCGGACCAGCTCCACCAGGGGGGCCGTCGCGTCCTCGAGCGGCGTCTCGGCGAAGCAGCCGTCCGGGAGGGGCGGCAGCGGGTCGCCCTCCGGCAGCCCCGAGTCCACGAAGCCGAGCCAGTGGTGCGCCACCCCCAGCGCCTGCGCGGCGGCGGCCATCTCGGCGCGGCGCAGCGCGCGCATCGACTCCAGGCCGGGTTCGACCGCGCCGAACCGGGGGTTGAGCACGTCGCCGCGCTCACCACCCGTGCACGAGACGACCAGCACCTCGACCCCCTCGTGGACGTAGCGGGCCGTGGTCGCCGCACCCTTGCTCGACTCGTCGTCGGGATGGGCGTGCACCGCCATGAGTCGCAGCGTCTCGCCCACAGCCCTCCCTTTCGCACCTGTCCGTGCCGTCGTCCCTGCCCGTGCGTCCACCCGCATGCAACGGCGGATGGGCAGCAGACTAATCTGCTCGCCATCACCGAAGGTTCGGGAGGATCTGCCGTGGACGACGACGTACCGGTGGCAGTGCCCGCCGGTCGCTACGACCGCCCCGTCGGTCCGCTGCGGCGGCGGCTCACCATCGCCGCGGTCACGGTCGCGGGTGCCCTCGTGCTGGCGCTCGGCGCCTGGTACGCCTGGGACACCTTCACCGACCCGGTGCAGTGGGAAGACGTCGGCTTCCATGTCAACGACGACCGCTCGGTCGATGTCACGTTCAACGTGACGAAGGCGGCGTCGGCCACCGTCACCTGCCGGGTGCGAGCGCTCTCGCAGTCCTACGGCGAAGTCGGCGTCAGCGAGGTCGAGGTGGGGGCGGCCGACACCCGCACCCAGCGTGTGACGGTGCACGTGATGACCTCGGAGCTGGCTGTGACCGGCACGGTGGACCGTTGTTCCACTGTCCCCTGAGCACCGATGGACTACCGTGGTGGGTCACGCAGGCTCGGCGGGGCCGCTTGGACGCGGGCGCTAGCCCCACCGGAACCGCCGGCGGCACTCCCCCGCACCACGACGAGTGTGCGCTGCGCGTCCGAAGGAAGGAACGATCATGAGCGAGACTGCTGCAGCCACCTGGCTGACCCAGGAGGCGTTCGACCGGCTCAAGGCTGAGCTGGCCCACCTGGAGAACGTGGGGCGCAAGGAGATCGCCGACCGGATCGCCGCCGCCCGCGACGAGGGCGACCTCAAGGAGAACGGCGGCTACCACGCGGCCCGCGAGGAGCAGGCGAAGCAGGAGGCGCGCATCCGCGAGCTCCAGGCCAAGCTGCGCAACGTGCAGATCGGCACACCTCCCGATGACGGTGTGGTGGAGCCCGGCATGGTGGTGACGGCCGATGTCGCGGGTGACGAGATGGTGTTCCTGGTCGGATCCCGCGAGATCGCAGGTTCGGCCGATATCGACGTGTTCTCTCCGACGTCCCCGCTGGGGGCCGCGATCCTCGGCCACAAGGTGGGCGACTCGGTCTCCTACGAGGCGCCCAACGGCCGGCAGATCCCGGTGGAGATCCGCGAGGCGCGCCCCTTCGTCGGCTGACGCAGGCGCCCGAGCGGGCCGGCGCCGAGCAGGTGAGGGCGGGCGGCTACTGCGCCGGCTGCTCGGCGAGGCGGTAGCCCGCGGCGCGCAGGTCGGTGAGCACGGCCGCACAGTGGTCGGGCCCCTTGGTCTCGACCTGCACGTCGATCACCACCTCGTCCAGCGACAGGTCAGCCCCCGTGCGGTCGTGCGAGACGTGCATGACGTTCACGCCGAACGCGGCCAGGGCGGACAGCAGCCCGGCCAGCGCACCCGGCTGGTCGGGCACCCGGACCCGCAGCTGCAGGAACCGGCCCGAGGACGCCAGCCCGTGCCGGATCACGCGCTGCAGCACCAGCGGGTCGACGTTGCCACCGGACAGCACGACGACCACCGGGCGCCCGTCGGCGAACGCGGTCGGTTCGGCCATGAGCGCGGCGACCCCCGCCGCACCTGAGGGCTCGACCAGCAGCTTTGCCCGTTCGGCGACCAGCAGCAGGGCGCGGGACAGGTCCTCCTCGCTGACCGTGCGAACCGGGGTGCCGTGCGCGGCGAGCACGTCGAACGGCACCCGGCCCGGCAATCCGACGGCGATCCCGTCGGCCATCGTGTGCATGGCCCCGGCGGGCACCGGGTGTCCGGCCGCGAGGGAACGCGGGTAGGCGGCAGCCCCGGCAGCCTGCACCGCCACGACGCGCACGCCCGGCCGGTCACCCAGGGCTGCGACCACGCCCGCGGCCAGCCCGCCGCCGCCGAGCGGGACGACGACGGTGCCGACATCGGGCACCTGCTCGAGGATCTCCCGGCCGATGGTGCCCTGCCCGGCGACCACATCGAGGTGGTCGAACGGGTGCACGAGAACGGCGCCCGTCTCCTCGGCGTAGGCCGTCGCGTGCACCAACGCCTCGTCGACCGTCCGCCCGACGAGCTCGACGCGTGCGCCGTACTCGCGGGTCGCCGCCACCTTCGGCAGTGCCGCGTCGACCGGCATGAAGACCAGCGCCCGCAGACCGAGCATGCGGGCCGCCAGCGCCACCCCCTGCGCGTGGTTGCCCGCGCTCGCCGCGACCACACCACGGGCCCGCTCCTGCTCCGAGAGACGGGACAGCCGCGTGTAGGCGCCACGGATCTTGAACGACCCGGCGCGTTGCAGGTTCTCGCACTTGAGCCACACCGGCGCCCCGACGAGCTGGGTGAGGGCCCGGGAGAGCTGGACGGGGGTCACGTCGACCACGCCGACCAGACCGGCGCGGGCCGCCTCGACCTCGGACGGGCCGATCATGCGGTCACGTCCGGTGCGACCGGCGCGGTCTCGGGCTCGCGGCGGTGGTCGAGCCGGTCGTCAGTCCCCAGGTGCGGGAACTTGTCATGACCATGCAGGTAGAGGACGACCGTGTTGGTGAGCGCGGCGATCGGGACGGCGAACAGCGCACCGAGGATCCCAGCCACCAGGGATCCGCTGGCCACGGCGAGCAGCACGGCGACCGGGTGCAACGACACCGCGTGACCCATGAGGAACGGCTGCAGCACATGTCCTTCGAGCTGCTGGACGGCGAGCACGATGACGAGCATCCAGACCGCCGCCGCGAACCCGTGCGACACGAGGGCGACCAGCACAGCGACGGCCCCGGTCACCAGCGCGCCGACGATGGGGACGAATGAGCCCAGGAACACCAGCACCCCGAGCGGCAGGGCGAGCGGGACCCCGAGGATCGCGGCACCCACGCCGATGCCGATGGCGTCCACGGCGGCCACCAGCACCTGGGTGCGGGTGTACGCCTCCAGCGTCAGCCAGCCACGTCGACCCGCCTGGTGCACCCGGTCGCGGGCGGCTTCCGGGAACAACCCCACGACCCACGTCCACACGGCTCGACCGTCGAGCAGGAAGAAGATGAGGCAGAAGATCGCGATCAACGTCCCGGCGGCCACATGACCGACCGTCGTCGTGGCGTGGAGCGCCCCGGTGAGCAGCTGCGAGCTCATTCCGCTCAACCCCGACTGCAGCTGGGTGAGGTAGCCGTCCAGCTGGGCGGTCGAGATGTGCAGCGGACCTTCGGCGAGCCAGGTGAGCGCCGTGACGAACCCCGCCTTTGCCTCCGTCCACAGGCTGGCGATCCCGCCGGCGATCGAGCTGCCGGCCGCCACCACGAGCGCGGCCAGGAGCCCGAGCAGGCCGAAGACCGTCACCCCGACGGCCAGCAGCCGAGGGAGGTGCACCCGCCGGGTCAGCACATCGACCACGGGGCGCAGCGCGATGGTGAACAACGTGGCGATGGCCACCGGCACCACGACCACCTTGAGCACGGTGACCAGCCACAGCCCGACGGCCACGGCACCCCCGATCGCCAGGAGCCGCCAGGACCAGTCCGCCGCGGATCGGACCGCTGGAGTCACCGAGTTCGCCACGTGCCCAGGGTAGGGCCGGGCGGGGACACGACCGTCGCGCCGGGGCGCCATCGGGGCCGCGGGAACGCCGTGGCCGTCGCCGGTGTTGGGCAGGGTGCGACCTGAGAGACGAGGTGTGAGATGGGCTGGCTGTTCGGATCAGCGCTCAAGACGACGATGGTGGACCCGGGCGATGCGCTGCCCGGCCGCGCCGAACCGGCGTACCAGGTGCCCGCACGTCACCGGGTGCTGGGCACGGCGTTGGCCGGCCCGTGGCCGGAGGGCACCGAGGTGCTCCACCTGGCGTTGGGCTGCTTCTGGGGTGCGGAGAAGGAGCTGTGGCAGGTGCCGGGCGTGGTGACGACGGCGGCAGGCTACATGGGCGGCTTCACCCCGAACCCGACGTACGAGGAGGTGTGCACCGGGCGCACCGGTCACACCGAGACGGTGCTCGTGGCCTACGACCCGGCGAAGGTGTCCGCGGCGGATCTGCTGCGCAGGTTCTTCGAGCTGCACGACCCGACGCAGGGGTTCCGGCAGGGCGCCGATGTCGGCACCCAGTACCGGTCGGCGGTGTTCACCACCACCGAGGAGCAGCTGGTGCAGGCCCGCAGCATCGCCGAGCAGTACGCGCCGGAGCTCGCCCGCTCCGGGTACGGCGAGATCACCACCGAGCTGGTCCCGGCCGCGCAGGCCGGACCGTTCTACTACGCCGAGGGGTACCACCAGCAGTACCTGGACGCGAACCCGAACGGCTACTGCCCGGTCCACTCGACCGGGGTGGCCTGCCGGGTGCCCGCCTGACGGCTGGGCGTACGACGACGGCGAGGCCGGGTAGGTGTGGAGCCTGCCCGGCCTCGCCGTCTGTGCGAACTGTCCGCGCGGTCGGGCCCGACCTGTCGGGCGGCCCGACGGCTCAGCGCGCGTCGACGATGTCCACGACGAACACGAGGGTGTCGCCGCCGCGGATACCGGCCTGCGGTACGCCGAGGTCGCCGTAGCCCAGGTGCGGCGGGATCGAGAGCATCACGCGACTGCCGATCTGCTGGCCGACGAGGCCGTCGTCCCAGCCGCTGATGACGGCGCCCTGGCCGATCGGGAAGGTGATGGTCGACCGGCGGTCGTAGGAGTTGTCGAACACCCGACCACCCCAGGTCTGGCCGAGGTAGTGCACCTCGATCTCCTGACCGGCCTCGACGAGGTCGCCGTCGCCGCGGGTCAGCACGAGCACCTCGAGCTCGGCGGGGGCGGCGGAGTCGGGGAACGTGAGGTTCGGCTTGTCACCGAACCCTCCGGTGGCCTGGGGCAGAACTGCGGTCATGGCACGACCTCCTGGTGTGGGTGCGCGAACGGCGCGCGGACCATCCTGCCGTCCGGTACGCACATCGCCCTGAGATGGGTGGCCCGGGCGGGCCTGGGGGCTAGTCCCTGCCGGACAGGATGGCGAACAGCCGCAGCAGCTCCAGGTAGAGCCACACGAGCGTGACGATGAGGCCGAAGGCGGCGGTCCAGGCGAACTTGGCCGGCACGCCCTGCTCGACACCGCGCTTGATCGAGTCGAAGTCGACGATGAGGCTGGCAGCCGCCAGGCCCACGGCGACCAGCCCGGCGATGATCCCCCAGATCCCGTTGCGCAGCGGGCCGAAGCCCGAGCTCGGCATGAAGAACATGAGGACGACGTTGACCAACGAGAAGCCCACGTACCCGACCATCGCGATGAGCAGCCAGCGCGTGAACTTCGGGGTGACCCGCACCTTGCCCGACCGGAACAGCAGCAGGCTCGCGGCGAAGGTGACGAACGTACCGAGCACCGCCTGCAGCACGATCGGCTCAGCGGTGCCGGTCTCCGTACCGCTCACCGCGAAGTTCTGGAACAGGTAGCTGATCCCGCCCAGGAACACACCCTCGGCGATCGTGTAGGCCACGATGAGCGCCGGGCTGGGGCTCTTCTTGAAGGCGTTGACCAGGCCGAGCACGAGCCCGACGACGGCGCCGATGAGGTAGAGGAACGGCATCTGCGGCGTCACGGCCCAGGTGGCCGCGGCCACGACCACGAGCAGCGCCAGCAGCCCGCCGGTCTTGATGACCACATCGTCGTAGGTCATCCGGCGCATCTGCACCGAGGTGGCCGCCGGGGCCGAGTACAGGTTCTCCAGCGACGCGGCGTCGGCGGTCTGCCCACCGGCCATGCCGTACGTCCGAACCGCACCGGACTGGCCCTGCTTCTGCTTGCGCGGGTCGCCGAACATCGGACTGCTGGAGAAGACGGGGTTGCTCATTCGAGGGGCTCCTCGTCGAAGGATGGCTGTCGTGGCGACAACGTCTGGACTGGTCCACAGGTTCCCGCACCGACCCGAAGGACCAAGACGCGGGACGTTCACCGTACCGCGAGGCCCGGCGCGGTACCGCTGGACGTGCGCGCCCGGCGGGGAGACCGGTCCGGGAGGCGGCGGCACGGGAGGCGGCGCAGGCACGGGTGCCCCCGCCGGGGCTCGAACCCGGACTCGGCCGGGTTTAAGCCGGCTGCCTCTGCCAGTTGGGCTACGGGGGCCCGCCCCATCCTGGCAGCACCGCCCGCACCGGTTCGCGGTCCGCGCGGCGCGGACCGCGCCCGACGGGTCGACCGGGAGCCGAGAAGCGGTCAGGGCGCGGCCACCGCCGGCGGTTCGGCCGCGGCCCGGAACTCCGCACGCGGATCGTGCAGCGAACCGAGCGGCACCACCTCGCGACGGGTGAACAGGTTGAGCGTCCAGCCGGTGGCGATCCGGATCGTCCGCGACGCGGTCGGCATCGCGTACAGGTGGTACGTGCGGTGCAGCACCCAGGCCAGGAAGCCGCGCACCCTGAACCGCCCGAACATGTACGCCACTCCCTTGTACATGCCGAGCGAGGCGACCGTGCCGACGTTCTTGTGGCGGTACGGCTCGACGTCCGCCGAGCGCAGCACCCGGGCGAGGGTGTCGCCCAGATGGCGGCCCTGACGCACCGCGTGCTGGGCGTTCGGCGGGCAGAGCTGACCGGGGTTCACCAGGTCCGGTACGGCCGCGCAGTCCCCCGCGGCGTACGCATCGGGCACGACGACCCCGTCCGCGTCGACCACCTGCAGGTACTCGTTGCAGATGACCCGGCCGCGTTCATCGAGCGGCAGGTCGGAGTCCGCCAGGGCCGGGTTCGCCTTGACGCCGGCGGTCCAGACCACCGTCTCGGCATCGAACCGGCTGCCGTCGGACAGCACGACGTGCCCGTCGACGCATGAGCTCAGGAAGGTGTTGAGCTTGATCTCGATGTGCCGGGAGCGCAGCTGTTCGAGCGCGTACCCGGCGAGCTCGTCGGTCACCTCGGGCAGGATGCGCCCGGACCCCTCGACCAGGACGAACCGCAGCTCCGAACGGTCGAGCGAGGGGTAGTACCTGAGCGCGTCGCTGGCCATGTCCTCGACCTCAGCCAGCGCCTCGACCCCCGCGAAGCCGCCGCCGACGAAGACGAACGCGAGCATCCGCGCCCGCACCTGCCGGTCGAAGACGGACGCCGCCGCATCCATCCGGCCCAGCACGTGGTTGCGGACGGCGATGGCCTCCTCGACGTTCTTGAAGCCGATGCCCTGCTCGGCCAGACCGGGGATGGGCAGTGTGCGGGCCACCGAGCCGAGCCCGACCACGAGGTGGTCGTAGCGGACCCAGTAGGGCTCGCCCTCCTCCGGGGTGATCTGGACCCGGCGCTCGGCGTGCGCGATGTGGGTCACCTTGCCCTGCAGCACGTCGATGCCGTGCAGTGCGCGCCGGTGCGGGGCCACCACGTTGCGCGGGTCGATCGAGCCTGCCGCGACCTCAGGCAGGAAGGGTGCGTACGTCATGTACGGCCGGGGATCGACGACGACGATCGCCGCGTCCTGCCGCCCCAGCCTGCGACGCAGCCGCCGGGCGGTGTAGAGCCCGACGGTGCCGCCACCGAGTACGAGCACACGCGCGGACCTGCGCGGTGCACCCACGGGGCGGTCCCCGGACGTGGCGGATGGCGGGTCGACCGGTGCGGTGGGCGGGCTCGTCATGGTCTCAGGGTAGGCAATCCTGACCTATTCGTCCCATCATGGCCGGCGACGGTCTGGGTCTAGGCGGTCGGCGAGCCCTCGATGCCGGGCCCGGTGCCCGGCGCGTGGTCACCGTCCGGGACAGTGCCACCGTCGGGAGCAGCGCCAGCAGCGGGGTCAGCGCCCGGCACGGCACTCCCGCCGGGGACCGACGGCACCCGCATGACGCGGACCCCGGCGATCCGGCGGCCGTCGATGGTCGCGACCTCCAGGTGCACCCCGGGGCGGGTCTGCCCGTCGGGGCCGACGACGTCGACCTGGTCGCCCGGTTCGGCCAACCGCCCGAGCCGGGACAGCACGTAGCCGGCGACCGTCTCGTAGGGGCCGTCGGTCAGGTGCACCCCGGTGCGCTCGGCGAACTCCTCGACCGTCAGCCCGGCGTCGATCTCGCCCGCCTCGCTCGGCGCCGCCGTCGGCAGGTCGTACTCGTCGACGATGTCGCCGACCAGCTCCTCGAGCAGATCCTCCAGCGTGACGATGCCGTCGGTGCCGCCGTACTCGTCGACCACCACGACGATGTGGCTGCGCGTCCTGCGCATGCTCGACAACGTCGGGAGCAGGGCGTTCGTCCCCGGCAGCGAGGTGATCGGCCGGGCCACCGAACCGACCGTGGGGCGCGCGGCGCCCGAGGTCACCTCGGCCACGGCACCCAGCAGATCGCGGACGTGGACGAACCCGACCACCTCGTCGAAGTCCTCGCCGATCACCGGGTAGCGGCTGTACGGCAGGGTGCGCACCAGCGCGGACGCCTCGACCGCATCATCGGCGGCGCTCAGGAACGTGACCTCGCCGCGGGGTTTCATCACCTCGGACAGGGAGCGGTCGCCGGCCTCGAACACCTCGTCGATGAGGCGGCGCTCATCATCGGGCAGGTCCGGGTGGCTACGGACGAGATCGCGCAGCTCACCCTCGCTCATCGTCTCCCCGGCCTGCGCCGGGTCCAGCCCGAGCAGCCGCACGATGGCGTTGGTCGACACCGACAGCAACCAGATGACCGGCGTCATCACCGAGGCGAAGACGTCCAGCGGCGGTGCGACGTTCATCGCGATGCTCGCCGACCGCTGCAACGCCAGGCGTTTGGGCACCAGCTCGCCGAGGACGAGCGAGGCATAGGCGATGACCAGCGTGAGCACGACGAGCGCCAGGGTGTCGGCGGCACCCGCGGACAGCCCCGCCCGGACGAACACCGGCGCGAGCTCCGGTGCGAGCGAGGACGCACCGAACGCGGCCGACAGGAACCCGGCGACAGTCACCCCGATCTGCACCGCGGCCAGGAACCGGTTCGGGTTGCGGGCGACCGCAGCGACCCGGGCGCCCCTGGCACCCTGCCGGCTCAGCTGGGCGACCTGGGACTCACGCAACGAGACCAGGGCGAGCTCGGTGCACGCGAACACGCCACCGATGAGGATGAAGAGCAGAACGAGCGCGATCTCAAGCCAGGTGCTGGCGGACATGCGGTGAGTGTTCCCGGGGTCGGTGGACGGGTCTCCAGCCTACGGGGAACCGGGCGGAGGTCGCCCGAGCGGTCCCTTCGGGACGCGCGCCGATCCCGTCAGCCGGGCCGCCCCGGTCCGCGTCAGCCGGCCGCGCCCGGCTCGACCGCCGGTTCGGGTGCCGTGGCCGGGTCCGGTGCGGCGGCTGTCTCGGACGCGCCTGGCTCTGTCGACGCATCCGGGGCGGCGGTCCCGGCACTCGGGGTCTGGTTCGGCACGGCAGTCGACTGCGTGTCGCTCGATGCGGTGGGACCGGACGTGGCGGCGGTGGCCAGCGGCGCCTTGGCGAACGGCCAGGTCGCGGTGGGTTCGCCGCCGGTCACCCACTGCTCGACCCCGGTGCCGTCGACGCTCAGATCGGTCGAGGGCATCGACAGCAGCGGGAAGACGTTCCAGCGTGCCTCACCCGAGCTGGTCGCGGGGGCAAAGGTGCGCCACTGGTCATCGGCCGAGCTCCAGTACCCGCCGGTGCCCCCGGATGCCGTGAGCACCGGGCGACCGTCCTGGTCGTAGATCTGCGCCCGCTCCACCGGGTTGCCGTCACCGTCGTAGACGAACAGGTTGGTGGCCTCGTTCCCGTCGACGACCACCCCGTCGGACGGCGCGGCGCTGACGTAGTCGTCGCCGTCGACCACCCTCGGCTGCGCGGCCGAACCCAGGACCGACGGCACGGCCAGGGCGGCCACGACGCTCACCCCGAGCATCACCCGGTGCCACCCACCGTGGGTGCGCCAGCGGCCACGCCCCCACTGGACCGAGCCCACGAGCAGGACGACCAGGGCCACGAGCCCGACCGCCGAGCCCGGGAGCAGCGCGCCGGACCAGCCGATGCCGAACACGGCGAGGATGCGCCACAGCACCCACGCCCGCAGCACCCACCACGCCGGCCGGAGCACGAGCAGGAAGTCCTCGACCGCAGACCAGCCGGGGACGTCCCGCAGCCTGGCGAGCGCCCGGTCGCCCTGCCGAGCCACCGCGTGGAACGGCGTGTCCAGGAGCTGACCGACACTGCGCCGCCTGCGCGGAGCGGGCTCCGGCCCGGCGATGCCCGCCGCCGTGAGCAGCTCCCGGGCGTACTCGGCCGGGGGCCCGAACACCTCCTCCGCGTCCTGGCCGATGATCCCCCTGCCCTCATCGGCCAGGGCATCGGCGAGGTTGGCCTCGAGGCCGTCGGTGAGGTCCTCGACCTGCTCGGGCCCGAGTCCGGTCAGCTCGGCCCGCACCGCCCGTGCGTAGGCGGCGACGTCGATCACGGTGGTGCTCATGCCACGTCCTCCAGCAGTCGGTTCATCGCGTCGGCGAAGCTCGCCCAGTCCTTGCGCTGACGTGCCAGCAACG
>JAKLPK010000088.1 GCA_022013895.1 Cellulomonas sp.
CGGCGTGGTCCAGGAAGTCGATCCCTGCATCACGTGCGGTGCGCACGAGGGTGCGGATCTCGTCATCGGACTTGTCGGTGATGCGCATGAGTCCGAGCACGACGTTGGGGGCGACGATGTCGGTGCCGGGCAGGGTGAAGGACTTCACGGTCCGTCTCCTTCGACTGGGGTGGGTGCGGGCGTGGTGGTCAGGCGGCCGAGAGAGCGGCGACCTGCTCGGCGGTGAGGGTCAGCTCGGCGGCCTGCACGCTGTCCTGGATGCTGGCCGGCCGCGAGGCCCCGGGGATCGGCAGAACGACGGGGGCCAGCGCCAGCTCCCAGGCGAGGGCGACCTGCTGCGGGCTGACCCCGAGCTCGGCGGCGACGGCTGCGAACGGTGCGAACCGGCTGCCCAGCGCTCCGGCATCGGCGATGCCGCCGAGCGGTGACCAGGGCAGGAATGCCAGGCCGAGCCGCGCGCAGTGCTCCAGCTCGACCTGGGAGCTGCGGAAGGCCGGGGAGAACTGGTTCTGCACCGAGACGAGGTCGTCCCCGAGGATGGTGCGCGCCTCGTCGATCTGGGCGACCGAGGTGTTCGACACGCCGGCGAGCACGATGACGCCCTCGTCGAGCAGGGTGCGCAGCGCGCCCACCGAGTCGGCGAACGGCACCGTCGGGTCCGGGCGGTGGAACTGGAACAGCCCGATCGCCTCGACGCCGAGCCGCCGGGCCGACGCCTTGGCGCCGGCGATCACGTGCTCGGGGCGCCCGTCCTGGGTCCAGGTGCCGTCGCCGGGGCGCAGGTGCCCGGCCTTGGTGGCCACCAGGACGTCGGAGGTGTCGCCGCCCCAGGTGCGCAGGCCTTCGGCGATGAGCTCCTCGTTGTGCCCGACCTCACCGGCCTTGAGGTGGTAGGAGTCGGCGGTGTCGATGAGGGTGACGCCCGCGTCGAGTGCGGCGTGGATGGTGGCGATCGACCGGGCACGGTCGGGCCGGCCCTCGATGGACATCGGCATACCGCCGAGGCCGATCGCGGAGACTGTGCGGGGACCGAGCTGACGCTGCTGCATGGGAGACCTTCCGGAGTGCTGGTGCTCCGACCGTAGGTAGGCTGGACACAGAAGTCCAACCACTGTCAGTCATGCGATTCAGAAGTGAGGTCGATCAGTGGACCTGCGCCAGATGGAGTACGTCGTCGCGCTCGCCGATGAGCAGCAGTTCACCCGTGCCGCCGCGATCTGCGGGGTCTCCCAGTCGGGGCTCTCCGCCGCCATCCGTTCGCTCGAGGACGAGCTCGGCGCCTCGCTGTTCACCCGGACCACCCGTCGGGTCGAACCGACCGACGCCGGTCAGGCCCTGGTCCCGCACGCCCGGGCTCTCATCGCCCAGGCCGCAGCCGGGCGTGACGCCGTCGTGCGTGCGTCCCGTGAGCTGTCCGGCCGGCTGGCCGTCGGCGCCGAGCAGTGCCTCGGGGCGGTCGACGTGCCGCCCCTGCTCGAACGCTTCCACCGCCGCTACCCGCAGGTCGACATCACCTTCACCCAGTCCGGGTCGCACGACCTGGTCGACGGCGTCCGGGCCGGGCGCCTCGACGTCGCGTTCGTCGCGACCACCGAGCACCTGTCGGGGGTCACGGTGAGCGAGCTGGGCCGCCGGCCGCTCGTGCTGCTGTGCCCGGCCGGCCACCCGCTCGCCCGCTCCAAGGTCGACTGGGCCGATCTGCGCGACGCCGACTTCGTCGACTTCCACCCCGCCTGGGGGCTGCGCTCGCTCAACGACGGTGCATGTGCGCGGGCCGGTGTGCGCCGCCATGTGCGGTGCTCGGTGGACGATGTGCACACCCTGCTCGACCTCGTGCACCGCGGGCTGGGTGTGGCGCTCGTGCCGCAGCACGTCGCCGCGAAACCGCAGGCCGCAGGCCTGGTCGCCGCTCGGCTGCCGGGTCAGGACGCCCCGCAGTGGGTGGTGCAGGTCGTGACGGGCGCCGCCGCCGGGTCGCTCGCTCCCCGGCTCATGGAGCTGTTCGAGGTGGTGCGGCCCGATGAGCCGGCGGTCGCCGCCGACTGACGTCCCGGACCAGTGGCTACCGGACGACGCCGTCCAGGTAGAGCCACTCGTCGTCCTCGCGGACGAAGCTGCTGGTCTCCTGCTGCACACCCCGGCCGTCGGCCGAGCGGAAGTACGCCCGGAACTCGACCGTCCCCCGGGTGTCGAGGCTGCTGCCGCCCGAGGTCGCCACCACGTCGAGCCGGTACCACGTGGTGCCCTGGTCCAGGGTCAGGGTGCGCGGCCGGGTCGACGGGTGCCAGGTGCGCAGCAGGTAGGCCACGTCCCCCGCGGCGAACGCCGTGTACCGCGACCGCATGAGCTGTTCGGCCCCGGTGGCACCGACCTGGCCGGCGAGCAGGGGGCCGCAGCACTCGTCGAGGCTCGGACCGACGCCGCACGGGCAGCTGGGCGGGGGCACGTGCACAGTCTGGACGACGGCCGTCAGTCGATCGGCCCGGTCTCCTCGAGCAGCCGCAGCGCTGCGCTGACCCGGGGGTTGCGACGCGAGTCGGCGTCGATGCCGAGCGTCGCGTACATCGCGTTCACGTGGTTCTGCACCGACTTCTCGGTGATCCCGAGCCGTTCGCCGATCCCGGCGTTCGAGAGTCCCTCGGCCAGCAGTCGCAGCACCGCGAACTGCCGGTCGGTGAGCTGGGCGACCGCCGAACCGGCGCGCGGGGTGGCCTTGGCCAGCAGCGCCGGGTCGAGCACCGTCTGGCCGGAGGCGGCGGCCCGCAGTGCGCTGACCAGCGTGTCCTCCGAGGTCGACGACGTCTTCGACAGGTAGCACCAACCGTTCGCCACGTCCTTCGGCAGGTCGAGCAGCAGATCCATCGCATCGTGGGCCGAGAGCAGCAGGATGCCGAGCTGGGGCTGGACGCGGCGCAGCCGGACGCCGAGCGAGATGCCGTTGCCGTCCGGCAGGTCGATGTCCAGGACGGCGACATCCGCCAGCCCGGGGAGCAGACCGCGGGTCGCCTCGGCGACGGTCCCGGCCTGGAGCACCACCTTGAACTCGTCCGCGTAGTGGTCGAGCGTGCGCGCGAGCATCGCCCTGAACAGCGGCTGGTCCTCCACCAGGGCGACGCGGAGGAAAACGGGAGGAATGGTGCTCATCGTGCAGACAGTATGGTCGCGCCTGGGGGGTCAGTCAGTACCGCCACGGAGGTGAAGTGAGCGACGTCGGTCACTCCCCGATGCGCGGCGACCGCGCAGAGGATCGTCAGGCACTGCTGCGCGGCACCAGCATCGTGGTGATCGGCTTCGCCGTCGGTGCATCCGTCCAGTCGGCCTACGTGCTGTCCGAGCTGGTGCCCGATCTGGGGGGCGTCCCGGTGGGGGCGCGGATCGCGGCCAACGCCGTCGGTGTGGTCACCCTGCTGGTGCTGCTCGCCGCCCAGCCCGTGCACCTGGTGCGCAACGGGTGGCAGGCGGTCCCCCCCGTGCTGCTGGCATCCGTGGGTGCAGCTCTCGTGCGGCTCGGGGCGCAGGAGGCGTTCGGGGTGCTGCACCAGACGGCGGCCTCGATCGTGGTCGAGGGCGTCGGCGGCACGGTGTTCTGCGCCTTCTCGGCGGGCGTCGGGGTGTGGGCGATGCTGTTCTCCCGCGCGATGGGCGAACGGGCCCGGACCGCCGAACGTGAGGTGCTGCTCGTCGAGGTGGCGCTCGCCGCGCTCGAGGACGAGGAGATCCGGGTGCGCCGCGCGGTCGCCGAGGGGCTGCACTCCACCATGCAGCAACGGCTGGTGATGCTGGTGGCCCGGCTCGACGGGCTGGCGGTGCGGGTCGAGGCCGGGGGCGGGTCGTCGAACGACGTCGCGGCACTGCGCGAGATCCGCGGCGAGATCGAGCACCTGCGCGCCCAGGACGTGCGCGAGATGAGCCGCCTGCTCTACCCCGATCAGCTCGAGGTAGGTGTGGTGCCGGCGCTGCGCGCCCTGCTCCGGCGGGTCCCGACCACCATCGCGACCCGGCTGGTCGTCGACGACGATGTGCGGGTGCTCGACGACCCCGCGGCGCCGATGCTCACCCAGGCCGAGCGTCTCCTCGCGGTGCGGGTCGTCGAGGAGGCGCTGACGAACGCCCTCAAGCACGCCCGGCCGTCCTCGATCACGGTCGAGCTGCGGCGCGCCGAGGGCGCGCTCACCCTCGAGGTCGTCGACGACGGCGGTGGCTTCGACCCGGCGCTCGTGAGTCCGTCGGGGACCGCCCGGCTGCGCGACCGGATCGCCCTGGTCGGCGGGCGCCTCGAGGTGGTCGGTTCCCCCGGCGAGGGCACCCGGGTGGGCGCCTGGTTGCCGATCGACGCGTTGCGCAGGCGCTGACCAGCACCTCGGCCCGGCCCGTTCACCCGTTCGGCCCATCCGTCCCGCCGTCCGGTTGGTCGGTTCTGCGGCATTCGTGGCGTTCGTCACCGGGTGAAGAGAACCGGCATACCGGACATGGCGGGTGCTGGCACCCACGGTGCGGGCGGGGAGCCGGCCGATGAGGAATTCGTCTTCGCCGTACACCCCGCACCGTTGCGCAACCAAGGAGTCCCCTCGATGCCCACCAAGAACACCCATCGCAAGGTCCTCGCCGTGGCCCTCGGCGTCGTCGGCGTCGCCGGTCTGTCGCTGGCCTCCGCGTCGACCCTCAACGTCTCCGGTTCGAGCTCGAACATCCAGGCGGGGGTCGACACCGTCGGCGCCTGTCAGGGCACCGGCGCCGTCGCCGCGTCGTTCGGCTCCCCGACCCTGAGCTCAGGCGCCTACAAGACCACCAACGTGACGCTGTCCGGCATCGTCGCCGCCTGCGCCGGCAAGTCGCTCAAGGTCGCGTTCATCGACTCCTCGGGTGCGACGGTCGAGTCGTCCGCGCTCACCCTGCCGGCGGCCACCGGGGCCACCCTCGGGGCCCAGACGGTCACGGTCGGCTCGGGGCTGGACTCCGCGGCGCTGGCCAAGGTCGCCGTCACCATCTACGGCTGAGCAGATGGCACGGTCGGCAGCCCACGCGGTGCGCGGCGAACCTGCGGGTCGCCGCGCACTGCGTGCTGCGCCGACCGTGCTGCTCTACCTGCTCGGGGCGTTGGCCGTGTGGTTCGTGTGGCCGGCCAGCCTCGGCGGGTGCACGACGCTGACCATCGTCTCCGGCCACTCGATGGAGCCCACGCTGACGACCGGTGACCTGGTGGTCGCCCGCTGCGGTCAGGCGAAGGTGGGCGACATCGTGGTGTACGCCCCGCCGGGGATGGACCGCACCCGCGTCATCCACCGCGTCGTCGGTGGCGACGGCGCCGGGGGCTGGACCCTGCAGGGTGACAACAACGCGTGGGAGGACCCGTTCGCCCCGACCGACGACCGGGTCGTGGGGATCGCCCGCCTGCGGGTCCCCGGGATCGGTGCCGCTGCGACGGTGCTGGTCAACCCGTGGTTGTGGTTCAGCGTCCTGATCCTGGCCGCGGCGCTGCTGGTGTGGCCGACGCGCTCTCGTGACGACGTCGCCGGGGCGCAGGTCGCCCCTGCGGCCGAGGTGCCCGTCGTCGAGGCGGCCGTCCCCGCCGCCGGGACCGACACCCCGGCCCGCGCCCCGGACGCGGTGCTGGCACCGTGAGGCCACGTCGCACGGCAGCGGGTCGCGCCGTCGCGACGGCGCTGAGCGGGCCTGCCCTCATCAGGCCTGCCCTCATCAGGCATGCCCTCACCAGCTCGGTGCTCGCGGTGGCAGCGCTGGCAACGGCCGTGCTCCTCGCGGGCGGGACCGTCGGAGCGAGCGCGGCGGCCCTCACGGTGCGCGCGTCCAGCACAGGTGCCGTCGTACTGACCCGCTGCCAGGAGAGCGTCGTGGCGGTGACCGCGGCACCGGCCCAGGCCGACGGGTCCGTGACCTCGCTCGCCCTCACGGGGCTCGATGCGACGGCCTGCGCCGGGCGCTCCGTGCGCGTGGAGGTGTACGACCCGAGCTCGACCGGTGCCTGGTCGTCGGCCGTCCGCGCCTCCGCCACCGGTACGGTCACCACGACGAGCGTCACGATGACCACCGGCCCGTTCGTCCCCACCTCCGCACTGGCGACCCGGGTCGTCATCGACGGCTGGACGGTCCCGAGCACCTGGACGGTCACGAAGGTCATCGGCCTGCGGTGCGTCGACGCGTCCGGCCAGGGCCGCACCTGCACGGTCGTCGTCGACCGCTACCGGGTGTGGCACGGCGGTTACCGGCTGGACTTCCACGTCGTCACGACCTCGACCCAGCCCTTCCGCTACGAGATCCAGGCCGATCTGTCGGCGACCGGGCTCGACGTCGATGCGGACGAGGACGCCTTCCCGGGCTGGCCCGTGCCCGCATCACCCGGGCACCCGTCGTGGTACCCCGCCGGGATGAGCCTCACCAACGCCTGCGTGTCCTCCTCGTCCGCCGACCTGCCGGTGATCCGGCTGCGGGGCTCCGGCGTGGGCTGGAACGACTACGTGGCCGCGTGGGCCCCGGCGTACTCGCTCGGGTTCCAGGTCTACGACACCGCGAGGTTCCCGACCTGGGCGGGCTGCTCCTCCTGAGCCGCCCGGGTGAACCTGTGAGCCGCCTGGGTGAGAAGGACTACGGCAGAGGTGTGACGTCCCTCCTCGATCTGGGTGCTGGCACCTAGCCTGGGAGACGGGCCGGTGCTCGACCGGCCGGGTCGGGAGGCGCCGTGAACCTCAACCTGGGCGCTCGCGCCGGGTGGGCGCTGTCCCTCGTCGGGCTGGCAGGGGCCGGTCTGTTCGCGTCCTGGCAGTCCGGGCAGCTGCTGCCCGCCGCGGCCTGCGACCAGACGTCGGTGGTCTGGACCTACGACGTCGGCCAGGCGGCCGATGGCAGCACCCAGGTGCGTGGTGTGCGTTTCGAGGACGTCCCGGCCGCCTGCGCCGCGACGCCCGTCCAGGTGCAGTTCCGGTCCGACGGTGAGGTGGTCGACACCCAGCTGACGACCCTCGGCGAGGGCGAGGTGCTCGCCTCGGTCCCGGCCGACGCTGCGCTCTGGGTGCCGGTCGGCTGACCGTTCAGGTGAGCGGGGACAGCTCGGGGCGCTTACCGCTCCGCCCGTCCCCGGAGGACCGCCCGTGCACGTGCCGGTCGACCCAGGGCACCACGTGCTCCCGGGCCCACTGCGCGTCCTGCCGCCACCGTTCCGCCGGGCGGGCGGGCGGCAGCGGGACGAGGGGGTCGTCCCAGTCGGGGGCGTCCGGTGCCAGCCCGAGGCCGACCAGTGCGGCCTGGGCGACCCGTTCGTGCCCGTCGGGTGTCAGGTGGATCCGGTCATCGGCCCACATCCGCCAGTCCATCAGGCTGCGCATGCCCCACAGGTCCAGGACGTACGCACCGTGCCGGCGGGCGATCGACCAGATGTGCGCGTTGTAGACCGCGACCTTTCCGCGGTTGCTCCGCATGAGCGGCACCTGGCCCGTATCCGTCCCGGTGCCGAGCAGCACGTCGGCACCGGCGTCCCGCGCCCGCACCACCCCCAGCTCGAGGCGGCGGGCGAGCAGATCGGGGTTGGCACCGATCCGCAGCAGGTCGTTGCCGCCCCCCACCAGGCTCACCAGATCGGCGCCCAGGTCGAGCGCCTGCGGCAGCTGGTCCCGCACGATCGGCCGCAGGAGCTTGCCGCGGACGGCGAGGTTCGCGTACTGCAGTGGCTCCTGACCTGCGGCGACCCGTCGGTCCGAGAGGTGCTCGGCGAGCCGGTCCGCCCAGCCGCGCTGCGGGGCATCAGGGCCGTCGGGGGAGTCCCACAAGCCCTCGGTGAACGAGTCGCCGACCGCCACGTACCGATCCCACCGTGGTCCTGCCCCCTGGGGCGTTGCTGCACTCACCCGGCCATGGTCCCCCTCCGGTCAGGGCAGCTGCCAGTCGACGGGTGCGGCACCCTGCTCCGCCAGCAGCCGGTTGGCGGTGGAGAACGGTCGGGACCCGAAGAAGCCGCGCGCGGCCGACAGCGGCGACGGGTGCACCGAGCGCACGGTCGGGACGGCGCCCAGGGCCGGTCCGAGCGACTGCGCGTCCCGGCCCCACAGGATCGCCACGAGCGGCCCACCGCGGGCCACGAGCGCCTCGATCGCCCGGTCCGTGACGTGTTCCCAGCCCTTGCCCCGGTGCGAGGCGGGGGTGCCGGGCCGCACGGTGAGCACCCTGTTGAGCAGCATGACGCCGCTGTCGGCCCAGGGGCTCAGGTCACCGCAGCTCGGTGCCGGGACGCCGAGGTCGTCCACGAGCTCACGGAAGATGTTGGCGAGCGAACGGGGCAGCGGACGCACGTCGGGCTGGACCGAGAAGGAGAGCCCCATCGGGTGACCCGGTGTCGGGTAGGGGTCCTGGCCGACGATCAGCACCCGGACATCGGCCATCGGGCGGCGGAACGCGCGCAGCACATCCGGTCCGGCCGGCAGGTACCCGCGACCGGCGGCCACCTCGGCCCGGAGCAGGTCGCCCATCGCCCGGATGGTCGGTTCGACCGGGGCGAGCGCACTCGCCCAGTCGGGTGCGACGAGTTCATCGAGCGGGGCGGGCGGCACGTCCCGGAGCCTAGACGTGTCGTGCCGATCCGGGCAGCGCGACGTGGGGTGCTTGACGTCATGAGATATTTCAGACTATAAACCATGTCGTGAACGAACAGACGGGCACTTCGCGCAAGGCCTCGGTCCGCGATGTGCGGCGGACCAACCGGGCGCTCCTGCTGCGCCACGTCATGTTCGCCGGCGAGACCACGCGGCCCGAGGCCGGTGCGGCGACGCTGCTGTCACCCGGGACCATCACCAACCTGGTCACCGAGCTCATCGCCGAGGGGACCGTCGTCGAGGGGCGCAAGCTCGACTCGCCCGGCGGACGCCCCCGCACCATCCTGGCCGTGAACCCGCACGCCGCCGTCGTCTTCGGTGCGGACGTCGGCGAGGCCGAGGTCACCGTCGAGGCGTTCGACCTGGCGATGCGCCGGCTCGGCGGGCGGACCCACGCCTTCACCGGTCGGCGCATCTCGCCGCAGACCGTGAGCTCGGTCGTGGCCGGTGCGGTCGACGCCCTCACCTCCGAGCTCGTCGCGACGGGCGACTTCGGCGCCACGCCGACCATCCTCGGGATCGGCCTCGGGGTGCCGGGCATCGTCGAGCACCCCGAGGTCTCCGCGGGTGACCCGGACGCGTCCGACGAACCTCTCGTGCACGCCCAGGTGGTCGGCTGGGACTCCGTCCGGTTCAGCGAGCTGGCGGCCGAGCTGCCCGCCCCGCTGCTCATCGACAACGGCGCCAAGACCACCACCCAGGCCGAGGCCTGGTACGGCTCGGCCCAGGGGGTCGAGCACGGTGCGGTGGTGCTCATCGGTGACGGCGCCGGCGCCGGCATCATCACCAACGGCCGGCTCTACCGCGGTTCGAGCAGCAGCGCCGGCGAGTGGGGGCACACCAAGATCAGCCTCGACGGCATCCGCTGCCGCTGCGGTGCGCGGGGCTGCGTCGAGACCTTCGTCGGTGCGTCGGCCGTCCTGGAGCGCTGGCGCGGACGCGAGGACGCGTGGCTCGGCCGCGAGCCCGAGGGGATCGACGCCCTCTTCGCCGCCTACCACCAGGGTGACGAGGTCGCCGAGCGCTCGCTGCGTGACCTGATCAACCACCTCGGCATCGCGCTGTCGAACCTGGTCAACCTCTACAACCCGCAGAAGATCGTGGTCGGCGGCTGGTTCGGCGACCGCCTCGCGGAGGAGTTCCTTGCCGACATCGCCGCCGCCGTGCGCCGCTCCTCGCTCAGTCAGCCGGGGGCGGAGGTCGTCGTCGAGCGGTCGAGCCTCGGTCGGCGCGCCACGGCCCTCGGCGCCGCCACCCTGCCCCTGGACCGATTCATCGAGCGTGGCTGGCCCCAGTAGGGGCAGGTCCACGTGCACACCCCTCCACCCCAACTGAAGGAGCTCGCAATGAAGCGACACCGTTCCGGCCTCGTGGGCCTGGCGGCCCTCGTGCTCGGCCTGGCCGCCTGCAGCAGCACGGCCGGTACGCAGCAGTCCTCATCAGGCGCCGGCGGCGGCACGGGCGGCGATGCGATCACCATCGCGTTCCTCATGCCGTGCTCGACCTGCGCCGACCGGTTCGAGAGCAAGGACAAGCCGTACTTCGAGGAGGCGGTCAAGGAGATCGACCCCAGCATCACGGTCATCGCCAACAACGCCCAGGGCCAGGCCTCCACCCAGCTCCAGCAGGCCGAGTCGGCCCTCACCAACGGTGCCCAGGTGCTCGTGGTCAGCCCGTTCACCGCCGAGGCGGGCGCCTCCATCGTCGAGAAGGCCAAGGCCGACGGCGCCAGCGTGCTGGCCTACGACGGCCTCATCGAGGGCGCCGTGCCCGACGCCTACATCTCGTTCCAGAACGAGAAGGTCGGCGAGCTGCAGGGCCAGTACCTGCTCGACACCCTGCCCACGGGCTCGACCGTCGCGATGATCAACGGCGACGTGACCTCCGCGACCGGCCGGGCCTTCAAGGAGGGCGCGCACAAGATCCTCGACCCGGCGTTCGCCGACGGCAGCCTCGTCCTCGGCTACGAGTCCGACACCGCGGGGTTCGACCCGGCGACGGGCCAGCGCTCGATGGAGCAGGCGCTCACCGCGCTCGGCGACAACGTTCAGGGCGTCGTGGCCCCCAACGACGGTCTGGCCAACGCCGTCATCACGGCGCTCACGGCGCGCGGTCTCAACGGCAAGGTGCTCGTCACCGGGCAGGACGCGACCGATGCGGGCCTCACGAGCATCGTCCTGGGTGACCAGTCGATGACCGTCTACAAGTCGATCCGCTCCGAGGCGCAGGCCGCGGCCAAGATCGCCGTCGCGCTGGCCAAGGGTGACACGGCGACCGTGACGAGCATGGCCACGAGCTCGGTGGACAACGGCACGGGAGAGATCCCGTCCCTGCTGCTCGACCCGGTCGCGGTCACCCGCGACACCATCAAGGACACCGTCATCAAGGACGGGTTCACCACCAAGGACAAGATCTGCTCCGGTGCGGCGGCGGCGAAGTGCCCGCTCTGACCTCGGACCTCGCTGTCCAGGACGGGCCGGTCACCGGCCGGCCCGTCCTGGAGATGCGGGGCATCAGCAAGCGGTACGGCCGGGTGGCGGCCCTCACCGACGTCGACTTCTCGGTCGCGGCGGGGGAGGTCGTGGCGCTGGTCGGCGACAACGGCGCGGGCAAGTCCACCCTGGTCAAGGCCATCGCGGGGACCCACCGCATCGACTCCGGGCAGATCCTGCTCGACGGTGCGCCGGTGTCGATCGGCTCGCCCTCCGACGCCTCGGCGCTCGGTATCGAGACCGTCTACCAGGACCTCGCGCTGTGCGACAACCTCGATGTCGTCGCGAACCTCTACCTCGGCAGGGAGCTGCGCCGGGGCGCCAGCACGCTGCTCGACCACGAGACGATGGAACGGCGCGCGGCGGACGTCATCGCCGAGCTCTCGGCGCACCTGCCGGTCCTCACCTCCCCGGTGTCGGCCCTGTCGGGCGGGCAGCGACAGGCCATCGCCGTGAGCCGGGCCGCGCTGTGGGGTTCGCGCGTCGTGCTGCTCGACGAGCCGACGGCGGCGCTCGGTGTGGCGCAGACCGCGATGGTCTACCGCCTCGTGCGCGGCCTGCGCGACCGGGGTCTGGCGGTGGTCGTCATCTCGCACAACATGGCCGACGTCTTCGAGGTCGCCGACCGGATCGTCGTGCTGCGGCTCGGCCGCAACGCCGGCGAGTTCGACCCCCGCGCGGCGCACCCCAACGACGTCGTCGCGGCGATCACGGGAAGTACGGCTGCGGCCGCGGGAGAGGACCTGGGATGAGCACGCAGACTGCCACCACGCAGGTGGCCGCTCCGGTGTGGCGGCGGCTGCCGCTGCCCCGCGACACCGGGAACCTCACGGTCGTCGTCGGCCTCGTCATCGTCTGGGTCGTGTTCCAGACCCTCAACGCCAACTTCCTGTCGGCCCGGAACCTGTCGAACCTGGTCCTGCAGATCGCGGTCCTCGGGACGTTGGCGATCGGCATGGTCATCGTCCTCGTCCTCGGCGAGATCGACCTGTCCGTCGGGGCGATCGCCGGGGTCAGCGCGGCCGTCATGGCGATCGCCGTGAGCAACCACGGCTGGGGCCCGGCGGCGGGGATCGCGCTCGCCCTCGTGGTCGGAGCCGCGATCGGGCTCGCGCACGGTGCGATCATCACCGCGTTCGGCATCCCCTCCTTCATCGTCACCCTCGCCGGTCTGCTCGTCTGGCAGGGTGTGCAGCTCGCGCTGGTGGGCGACGGCGGCGAGATCCCGATCCGGGACCCGTTCATCCGGGGGATCGCCTCGACCTACGTCCCGGTCGCGACCGGCTGGGTGATCGTCGCCGTGGTGCTGGCCGCGGTGGTCGTGGTGCGACTGGCCGTGCGGCGGCGTCGCCAGCAGCTGGGCCTGACCGTGGCGCCGGCCGCGTCGGAGCTGGTGACGCTCGCGATCGCGGCAGCCGTGGTGGTGGGTGTCGTCGCCGTGCTGGACAGCTACTTCGGCATCCCCTGGGTGCTGGTGTTCCTGATCGCCCTGATGGCGGTGTGCACCCTCGTGATGCGCCAGACCCGGCTCGGGCGGCACCTGTACGCGATCGGCGGCAACGCCGAGGCGGCGCGCCGGTCGGGCATCCGGGTGCGCGGTGCGACGGTGGCCGTGTTCGTCATCGTCTCGACCATCGCGGCCGCCGCGGGGATCATCGAGGCCTCCCGCCAGTTCTCGGCCTCCAACGCCCTCGGCGGCGGCACGCTGCAGCTCAACGCGATCGCCGCGGCTGTCATCGGCGGGACGAGCATGTTCGGTGGGCGCGGACGGATCTACCACGCCCTGCTCGGCGCGCTCGTCGTGGGCAGCGTCCAGAACGGGCTCGACCTGCTGGGACAGCCGGCCGCGATCAAGAACGTCGCGACCGGCGTGATCCTCATCATCGCCGTCATCGTCGACGCCCTCGGCCGGCGGCGCCGGCTCGCGAGGGGCTCGACCGACTGACCCGGGTGCGTGCCCGGGCGGCCCTCGACCGCCGCCCGGGGTGCCCCTCCCGGCCCTGTCCATGCGAAGGAGACCAATGTCCGCGATCCACTTCCCCGACGGGTTCCTCTGGGGAGCCGCCACGGCGGCCTACCAGATTGAGGGTGCCGTCGACGAGGACGGGCGGGGGCCGTCGATCTGGGACACGTTCTCCCGGCGGCCCGGTGCGGTGCTCCGGGGCGACACCGGCGACATCGCGTGCGACCACTACCACCGCTGGGAGCAGGACCTCGACCTGCTCGAGGACCTCGGGGTCGGGGGTTACCGCTTCTCGGTCGCCTGGCCGCGGGTGGTGCCGGCCGGTGACGGCGCGGTCAACGCCCGTGGCCTGGACTTCTACGACCGCCTGGTCGACGGTCTGCTCGCGCGGGGCATCAGCCCGATGGTGACGCTGTACCACTGGGACCTGCCGCAGGCGCTCCAGGACCTCGGCGGCTGGGCCGAACGCAGCACCGCCGACCGGTTCGCCGACTACGCCCTGGTGGTGCACGGCCGGCTCGGCGACCGCGTGCCGCACTGGCTCACGCTCAACGAGCCCTACTGCGCGGCTTTCGTGGGCCACCTCGAGGGCCGTCACGCGCCCGGGATCACGGACGAGGCCACGGCCGTCGCCGCCCTGCACCACCTGCTGCTCGCGCACGGCAAGGCCGTCGAGGCGCTGCGCGCGGACGGGGTGAGCGGCAAGGTCGGCATCACCTGCAACCTCACCTCGCCGCACCCCGCGACGTCGGACGAGGCCGATGTCGCGGCGACGGCCCGGCTCGACCTGTACGAGAACCGGATGTTCCTGGACCCGCTGTTCCGCGGCGCCTACCCGTCGGACGCCTCGGCGTACTACCGAGGCGTCACGGACTTCTCCTTCGTGAGGGACGGCGACCTGGAGACCATCGCCGCACCGATCGACTACTTCGGCATCAACTACTACGAGCGCCATCTCGTGCGGGCCGACCCCGCGGACCCGGTACGCGGCTGGCAGCGGGTGCCCGACCCGGATCCCACGCCCGGGGGCATCGGCGTGCACCCCGAGGGGCTGCACGAGGTGCTCACCCGGGTGAGCAAGGAGTACACGCTCGTCCCGCTGGTCGTCACCGAGACCGGCATCGCCCTGCACGACTACGTCGACCCGAACGGCGAGATCCGCGACGACGAGCGGATCGCGTTCTACGAGGGCCACGTCCGGGCGGCGCACCAGGCCCTCGAGGACGGGGTCGACCTGATCGGCTTCTTCCCCTGGTCCC
>JAKLPK010000089.1 GCA_022013895.1 Cellulomonas sp.
CCCGTGTTGTAGTCCTGCGCGAGGACCAGGCCGGGCACCGAGGAACCCGCCAGGTGGTAGCCCGTCGTGGTGCCCGCGGTCACGGTCGAGGCGAACGGCTCGCCGGTCGCCCGCAACGGCACGACGTCGATCGCGTCCACCTTGGCGTTGTCGACCACGGACTGGAAGCCGAGGTTGAGGGTGCCGTCGGTGACGGACACCGTGAACGTCTTGTCGACGGGTCGCAGCCGGCCGCCGGCAGCGGTGAAGATGTCGACGCCGGTCAGAGCGGGCTGCCCCTCGGCGGTGACGTCGAACACCCGCTGGCCGGCCGCCGTGAAGTGGTTCTCACTCAGCTTCAGGGTGACGGCGTAGCGACCGGGCGGAAGGGCCGCCGCGTACGTGAAGGTGCCGTAGCGCTCGCTCTGGTACAGCGGGTCGTCGGCCGTGCCCACGATGTCGTCGGTCGTCGAGGCGGCGGTGCCACCGGTGAAGCCCGACTCGCCGAGGTACGGCTCCGAGCCGACGCTGTTCCACGTCGTCGAGGCGCCCGCGCGCACGTGCACCGAGTTCACCGGTGCGGTCCAGGTGAAGGTGTTGATCGAGTGGGCGTCGACGCTCACCGAGAAGGCGGCACCCTCCTCCGCGACCTTGACGGTCTGCGCGGTGTCACCGGTGTTCATCACGACGAGCACCTCACCGCCGTCAGCGTTCTTGAACGCCTGGAACTGAAGGACGTTGCCGTTCGGGTCGCCGGGCTCGTCGGTGCCCCCGCCCGCGGCGCCGATGCGGTGCGCGCCCGGCTTCACCCACTTGGAGAAGTGGGACAGGTAGTAGAACTTCGACAGATAGGTCACCTCGGGCGTCTTCGGCGAGGCGTCCGTGCCGTTGTCGATGATGATGAGCGGGTCCTGGGTGCCGCTGCGGTCGGTCCCGTCCGCGTTCTTCGCGTACGGGCCGCCGTCGGCGTCGAGGAACAGGTTCCAGTAGACCCAGCCGCCCTCACCCGTGCCGAGGTCGGTCATGATCGTCGTGCCCCACTGCTCGCCGTCGAGGTAGTCGGGGTGCGTGCCGTCGATCGACGTGTACTCGCTCATCCAGCTGCTGTAGCCGGGGTGCAGGTCGTTGACGAGCTCGACGTTGTCGGGCTGGCAGTGCTGCAGGCACTCGTAGTTGTGCCAGTTGATGCCGGTGAGGTACTCGCGCACGCCGGCGTCGTCGAGCAGTGCCGTGGGGAACGTGTACTGGTCACGGTTCCACTCGAAGCCACGGATCTTGGCACCCACACCGTCCGCGGCGAGCCGCGGCCCGAGATAGTCCTTGATGAAGCTCGCCATCTGCGCGGCGTTCCAGGTCGTGGAGCCGAACTTGGCCGGGTAGCCCGGCTCGTTCTGGGGCACCACCCAGTCGATCGGGATGCCTTCGGCGGCCATCTCGCTCACGTAGCGGGAGAAGTAGGCGGCGTAGGCGGTGTAGTACCGCGCATCGGCCGTCGTGGACCCGTTGCAGTTGGTCGGGTCGGTGAGCGCAGCGGTCGGCGGGATCACGCAGCCGCCGTTGAAGTAGTCGTGGTTCGTCTTCATCCACGGCGGGGCGGTCCATTGTGAGGCGAAGATGCGGAACTCGCCCCCTGCGGCCTGGGCCGCCTTGACGAACGGAATGAGGCGCTGCTGGTCGCGGTTCAGCGAGAAGGAGGCGAGGGAGAAGTCCGTGCTCCCCGCGGCCACGTCGTCGAGCGTGTAGTCCGGCAGGAAGGCGAAGTCGTTCGTGCCCATCGGCAGCCGCGTCAGGCTAAAGCCCGACCCGGTCGTCGGGTTGAAGATCGAGCTCATGAGGCTCTGCTGCTGCGCGGCCGGGAGCTCGGCGAGCAACGAGTAGCCCGACTCGTTGAACGTCGCCCCGAAGCCGTCGATCGCCTGGTGCTGGACCTGCGGGTCCACCTCGATCGTCGGCACCACGTCGGAGGTGTCCGTCGCGAAGGCGAGGTCGGTCTTCGCGGTGAGCCGGTCGCCCGCCTGGCTGGTCTGGAACCGGTGGACGACGGTTCCGGGGGCAGCGGCGAACGCCTGGTCGGTGCCCGCGAGGGGCTGGACGAGCGTCGCGCCCGAGACGGCGAGGGCGAGGACACCCACCAGGGCCGGGCGCAGGAGACGCGAAGGTGGCAGAGCCCGGCGGCGCGCGGCGCCGGCGGGCGGGTTGGGACGTGGCACGAGACGACCTCCAATGGTTGGTCGCCGCAGGCGTCGTCGCCGGCGGCTCACTGCTCCTGATGGATGAGGTGCGATGTGCTCGGGTCCGCCGCTGCGCGACGTCCCCAGGACCCGCCGACGACGCCGTGTCCGACGACGGGAGTCCATGGGCCGGGCCAGCCGGGCCGGTCGACGGCCCGCGACCGGGCCTCAGCCCAGGCCGTTGGCCCGGGTGACCTGGGCGAACCAGTGCGCGCTGCGCTTGGGCCGGCGCGTCTGGGTCGCGTAGTCGACGTGGTACATGCCGAACCGGTAGCCGTAGCCCCAGGCCCA
>JAKLPK010000090.1 GCA_022013895.1 Cellulomonas sp.
CGTGCCACCGGTCACCTGGTCAGCGGCCGTCGCGTTGGCCAGACCAAGGACGTTGTTCTTCAGGAAGTAGACGTTCCCGGTCAGCGCCGGGCCGTCGTCCTGGGCCGCTGCAGACGTCGCACCGGCCACCCCCAGCCCTGCTGCCAGCATCGTTGCGATCGCCAATCCGGCGACCGAGCGTGCACCACGCATGACACTCTCCGTCCTTCAGCGGGGCCTCTGACGGCCCGACGCCCGATTGTTCCCAGCGTGTCCGGTTTGGGTGAACGAGTGCCCCCGCCCAGATGAGCGCAGGACGACAGCGCTCCTACGGAGCTGCGGCGCCGGCGACCTCGGCCACGGGGGTCTGGTCGGCGACGGGAGTCTCAGATCCCCGGCGTGAACGGCGGGCGTGCGAGTGGCGCCCACCGCCGTCCGGGCCGCGACGCGCGGCCCAGATGCGCCGGCGCCGGCGCATCCACCAGCCGACGAGACCCGCGACCAGCAGGATCGCGAGCCAGGCCCACGGGATCGTCCACAGGCCGACCACGTCGGTCGCCGGATCGAGCGTGATCTCAGATCCACCCTTGGCCTGCCCCGCGACCGCCGTCACCGTGACACCGGTGTGGATGAGCGGCCAGACGCCCGTGAGCGTCGTCTCCCGCTGCGCCCTGCCGTTCGGCGCGAGCTCGGCCACTTCGGTGCCGGCGACCGTCTGGGTGAGCAGCCCGAACGGTCCGGCTGTCGTGGTGCTGGGCTCGACGGCCATCCGCACGTTCCCGGGGTTCACGATCGTGTACGACAGGTGGACGGAGCCCTGGCCGAGCAGGCCCCACAGCGGCCCCGGGTCGTAGCTGGTCTCCACGTCCGTGATCTGCAGCGCCGGTGCCGCGTCACCCGCGACGGTGATGTACACCCGCACCCCTGTGCGTTGCTCGAGCTGGAGCGAGGGGCTGTTGCCGCTCGACTGACCCGTCGTCGTGAGGGACGCGACGATCCCGGCGACGTGGTCGCCCGGTTCGGCGTCGGTCGGGATGGTGATCGTCACTGGGACGATGACGAAGCCGAGGCCGGTGTCCGTCGACTGCGCGGGGACGTCCACCTGCTCGGCGCCCAACGTCAGCCAGCCACCGGCATCAGACGTCATGCCGCGTTCGGCGAGCCCCAGGCTGCCGTCCGAGGTGTTGCCGGCCGAGACCGGGTAGACGGCGAGCGAGAGCGGGACATCCGACTGGTTGATCACGGCGATGTGCTCGTAGACCACGGAGCCGGGTGCCGCGCCCGCGACCAGGTACGCGCGGTCGTCCGGGCTGTCGGCCGAGGCCGGCGCGATGCCGAAGGTGACCGGTTCCGCCGAGCTCGTCGGCGTCGGAGTCGCATCGTCGGCCGTGGCCGCTGATGCTGTGCCGCCTGCGACCAGGCAGATGAGAACGAACCCGACAAGGCGCGCGAGACGCCGGACGACCACCGTGGACCGCATGACCCATATCTCCCGACTCGAGGACGGCTCAGCGTGACGTCCCCGGCTGAACGGCGGGGATCGCGCCGATGAGCGACGGACGACCGGGGTGCCGCATCCGGGCGAACGACGAACGGGGCGGAGCGCCGTAGCGCCCCGCCCCGTCCTGGTCGAACGTGGTCGATCCTCACCGGCCCGCCGAGGCGGGCTGCTCAGATCAGTTGGCCGTGAAGATGACCGTCGCGGTGTAGGTACCGGGCGTCACCGAGCTCGGAACCTGGTCCACGCTGAACGTGCCCTCCAGCAGCGCCGTCCCGAGGGTCGGCACGGCCGGGTGGTAGGTCGCGAACACCTTCGCGCTCTCGAGGCCGTCCGTGTAGGCCACGTGGTCCGTGGGCACGATGTCCGTGGCCTGGAGGGCGTTGCCCGCGAGCTGGATGGCCTGGACACCGGTCAGACCGGCGTACTTGCCACCGAACGTCGAGGTGCCGTTCGTGAAGTCGCCCGACTGCACCTGGGCGACGAACCCGGTCGAACCGGCGCGCGTGTCCGTGATCTTGATCGCCTTGGCGGCATCCGTCGCGTCGCCGAACTTCGCCGAGGCGGAGTACGTCGAGTCGGACGAGTCGAGCACCGCGATGCCCAGGCTCAGCGGGGAGGCCTCGGTGTAGGGGGTCGTGATCGTGATCGCACCGGCCGGGATGTCGACCGTGACGGTCTGCTCATCCGTGGCGCCCGTGGCGGTGTAGGCCGCGGCCACCTCGGTCGAGGTCGAGTCGGAGTACGGGGCCGACCCGGTGAAGACGGCCGTCAGGGCGTGGGCCCCGGCGCCGAGGGTGTTCTTCGTGAGGGTCGCGACGCCGGTGGCGTCGACCGGGGCCGAACCGAGGACGGTCGCGCCGTCCTTGAACGTCACGGTGCCGGCCGGGGTGCCGAGGGAGGCGGTGACCGACGCGGTGAGCGTGACGTTCTGGTACGGGGCGCCCGACACGACGTCGGCCGCGAGGGTGGTGGTGGTCTCGCGGGCCGCGACCGGGGTGATCTCGACCGAGGAGGCCGCTGAGGTCGAGGTCTCGTAGCCGGTGTCGCCGAGGTACGTGGCGGTGATCGAGTGGGTCCCGACGCTCAGGCTGCTCACCGACAGACCGGCGGTGCCGGCTGCGATGGTGCTGGTCCCGAGGGAGGTGGTGCCGTCGAAGAACTCGATGGAGCCGGTCGCACCCGCAGCGGAGACCGAGGCGGAGAGCGCGACCGGGCTGCCGACCTCGGCCGTAGCCGGGGTCGCGGTGAGGCTGGTCGTCGTGGCGGTCCGGGCGATGAGGACCGCGTTGGTCTGGGTCCAGGTGCCGGTGGTGGCCTTGGTGGCCGTCAGGTGCAGCGTCGCGTCGAAGTGGCCGTAGGGGGCACCCAGCGCGTCGGCGCAGATGAACGCCAGGGGCAGGTCACCATCGGTGCCGGCCAGGAAGTTCTGGATGATGTTGATGTTGAAGTTGTCGAAGAGGTCCTCCGACATGATGTAGGCGTGGCCGTTCGCGTCTTCCCGGTACTCCTGGGTGCTCGTCAGCGACGCCTCGTCCCAGTTCTCCTCGGACGCAGCGGTCTTCAGCCGCACCCACGTGTTGACCGCCGCTGTACCGGCCGGGCAGGAGGCGTCCACCGCGATCCCGGTGAACGGCCTGCCGGCGTACGTGCCACCGGTCACCTGGTCAGCGGCCGTCGCGTTGGCCAGACCAAGGACGTTGTTCTTCAGGAAGTAGACGTTCCCGGTCAGCGCCGGGCCGTCGTCCTGGGCCGCTGCAGACGTCGCACCGGCCACCCCCAGCCCTGC
>JAKLPK010000091.1 GCA_022013895.1 Cellulomonas sp.
CATGACGACGGTGGACTCCTCAGCGCTCCTGGTCGACGGACCGTGGCAGCACCGCTTCGTCACCGCCAACGGCGCCCGCTTCCACGTGGCCGTCGCCGGGCCGGACGAACGCGAGGCGCCGCTCGTCGTGCTGCTGCACGGTCTGCTGGGCTACTGGTGGTCGTGGCGGCATCAGCTTCCGGCGCTCGGCGCCGCGGGCTACCGGGTGGCGGCCATGGACCTGCGCGGTACCGGCGGCTCGGACAAGCCACCGCGCGGCTACGACGTCGCGACGCTGGTCGCCGATGTGTCGGGTGTCGTCCGCTCGCTCGGCGCCGACCGGGCGGTCGTGATCGGCAGCGGAACCGGCGGTGACGTGGCCTGGGCCATGCCGGCGCTGGTTCCCGAGGTCGTCGACGGTGTCGTCGCCCTGGCCGCGCCCCGACCCGCCCGGCCGCATGGTGAGGTGCGGCCAGCATACCGACCACGGTCCCTGCGGCACCTGGCGTACATCCAGCTGCCCGCGCTCCCCGAGCGGTCGCTGACGCACGGTGAGCTCACCGGCCGTCTGCTCGCCGAGTGGGGCGGTGTCCCTGGCTGGCCGGATGCCGAGACGGTGGCGGCCTATCGCCGCGCCCTCCAGGTCCCGTTCGCCGCCCACAGCCAGCTCGAGCAGCTCCGGTGGCTCGTCCGGTCCGTGCCGCGGGCGGACGGCGCACGGTTGCGGGGCCTGCTCGACCGCGCACCGCGGGTGCCGGTGCTCCAGGTGCACGGTGCGCGGGACGGTCTGCGACCGGCGGCCACCGCCTCGCTCGCCCCGTCCGAGGCCGCCCGCTTCACGAGCAGCTACCGGTACGAGCTGATCACCGGTGCAGGGCACTTCCCCGCCGAGCAGGCGCCGGCCGTGGTGAACGCCCTGATCCTGGACTGGCTCGCCGAGCTGTAGCAGACGCGAGCCGGCTCCCCAGCCCTTGAGACTGCTCAGCCCTTGAGCAGGGCGACCGCCTTCACCGGATCGGTCTCCCCGGCGCCGTACGACGGGCACATCGCCGAGATCGGGCACGCACCGCAGGCCGGTCGGCGGGCGAAACAGGTGCGCCTCCCGTGGAAGATCACGCGGTGGCTGAACATGGTCCACCCGGAGCGCTCGATGAGCCCGCCGAGGTCGTGCTCGATGGTCACCGGATCGTCGCTGGTCGTCAGCGCGAGTCGATCGGACAGCCGCTGGACATGCGTGTCGACCGTGATCCCCGGGACGCCGAAGGCATTGCCGAGCACGACGTTCGCGGTCTTGCGGCCCACCCCGGGCAGCGTCACCAGATCGACGAGCCGACCCGGCACCTGGCCGCCGAAACGTTCGACGAGCACCGCCGAGAGCCCCTGGACGGAACGGGTCTTGGCGCGGAAGAAGCCGAGCGGCCGCAGGATCTGCTCGACCTCCTCCGGATCGGCGGCGGCAAGACTGGCCGGGTCGTCGAACCGCCCGAACAGCTCAGGGGTGGTCTGGTTCACCCGCACATCGGTGGTCTGTGCGGACAGCACGGTTGCGACGAGCAGCTCGAACGGTGAGGTGAAGTCCAGCTCGCAGTGGGCGTCCGGATAGCGGGCCGCCAACGCCCGGTGGATGCGACGGGCCCGACGCGTGCGCGCCAGCGGCGTCTCCTGGTCAGGGACGACGACCCCGCGAACGGTCCCTCGGGCCGGGTTCCGAGCCCCGGCCCCGGGCACCGCTGGCGGGTCCAGGTCTCTCGTCACGCGGGCAGCCTACGGCCGACCTCCCACGCCTTCGCCCGCACCGTCCCTCAAGGTCCCCGTCCCGGGCGCCGAAGTCCCACCCCATACGGCACGAGGACGGAGATCACGATGATCGGCAGGCGGGCCGCCGGCGACCCGGAGCACCTGCGCGAGCAGCTGCGCGAGCTGCGGCTGGAGCGCACCCGTATCACCTGGTGGCGGCGCCTCGTCCGCGCCCGGCTGGACCTGGCGGTGGCACGGACCGCCGGTCCGCAGCCCTTGGGCGGTGCGGTCGCAGCCCGGATGCGGGTGCAGGGTGCCGAGGTGCCCGAGGCGACCGAGCTGATGGAGCTGCTGCACGGCGCCGACCCGATGGGTGAGGTGAGCCGGCTGGTCGAGCTCCGCGACCTCGACGGGCGCCTGGGCGCCTACGAACGCAGTGTCGACGAGTCGCTGCGGCAGGTCGGTGACGACCTCGTCGACCGGATGGCCGCCGAACCCGAGCGCATCCTGGGGCGCCCACCCGTCCGGGTGATGCCGACGATCACGACCGGCCGCGGACCAGCTCCGGCGGCGTGACCCACGCCACGTCGCCGGACGCCACGTCGTAGAGTGTGTGGCACCCCCTCACGGCCCGCGTGGCCGGACAACGACGACGGACAGGCGGTGAGGAACGTGCCGGATGACGATGTGGTGCTCCGGGCACCGTTGTTCGTGGGGCTCGACCGCGACTCGGCGATGGCGCTGGTCACCTCGATGAAGTCGATCGACCTCGGGCGGGCCGACACGCTGTTCCACGAGGGCGAGCCGGGCGACCGGCTCTACGTGGTGCGCGAGGGCAAGGTCAAGCTCGGTCGGCGTTCGAACGACGGCCGGGAGAACCTCATCGCCGTGCTCGGCCCCGGGGAGATGCTCGGTGAGCTCTCGCTCTTCGACCCGGGCCCTCGGACCGCGACGGCCACGGCCATCGTCGACGCCGTCGTGCTCGAGCTGGGGCACGACCACCTGATCGCCTGGGTCCGGGAGAACCCGCCGGTCGCCATCCACCTGCTCCAGGCGCTGGCGCGTCGGCTGCGCCGGACCAACGAGGCGCTCGCGGACCTGGTGTTCTCGGATGTACCGGGCCGCGTCGCCAAGGCGCTGCTCGACCTGTCGACGCGCTTCGGCCAGCCGGTCGAGGACGGCGTCCGGGTGGCGCACGACCTCACCCAGGAGGAGCTGGCCCAGCTGGTCGGCGCCTCGCGGGAGACGGTCAACAAGGCGCTCGCCGATTTCGCCTCACGCGGCTGGGTCCGCCGTGAGGGTCGTGCCGTCGTGCTGCTCGATCAGGACCGGCTGGAGCGACGGGCGCGCTGAGGGGCCGCTCTGCCGTGGCCCGGTCCGCGGGTCTGAGCCCGGTTCAGCGTGTCTCGACGACGATCTCGACCTCGACCGGGGCGTCCAGCGGCAGGACGGCGACACCGACGGCCGATCGGGCATGGACCCCGGCCGGGCCGAACACCTCGTGCAGGAGCGTGCTGGCACCGTTGAGCACACCCGGCTGCCCGGTGAACGTCGGGTCGCTGGCCACGAACCCGGTGACCTTGACGACGCGGACGATGCGGTCCAGCCCGGTGACCGGGTCGTCGGACCCGTCCTCGGTCGCCAGCAGCGCACCCACCGCCGCGATCGCGTTGATCGCGGACGTGCGGGCGAGCCCGGCGGCGGTCTCCGGGTCGACGAGGTGCGGCCCGATGCCGACCTTGCCGGTGACGGCCAGGGCGCCGTCGACGAACGGGAGCTGGCCCGAGGTGTGCACGTAGGCACCGCTACGCACGGCAGGCGCGTACGCACCGACGGGAGCAGCCGCCGCGGGCAGCGCGATGGCGAGCTCGGCGAGCCGGTAGGCCGCGCTCACTGCTCGACCGGACGCTTGAGGTAGGCGACGAGCCCACCGTCGGGTCCGGAGATCACCTGGACGAGCTCCCACCCGTCGGAACCCCACTGGTCGAGGATCGCCTTCGTCGCGTGGACGATGAGCGGAATCGTCGCGTACTCCCACCTGGTGGCCATGCCGACCAGCCTAGGCGACTCCGGCCGAGGCCCGCGGCGCTAGACCGAGACGCTCTCCGCGCTCACCAGCTCATGGCGCCACGACCGCACCTCGGGGCGTCGGCGCAGCAGTGCGCGTCGCTCCCGTTCGGTCATGCCGCCCCAGACACCGAAGTCCATCCGGCTGTCGAGGGCGTCCGCCAGGCACTGCAACCGCACCGGGCAGTCCTGACAGATCGCGCGCGCCTCACGTTGCGCCGACCCTTCGACGAACAACGCATCCGGCGCAGACTTGCCGAATCCGCAGTTGGCCCCCGCCGTCCAGTGCCCGTCCCCCGAGAACGCGCCCACCGCTTCACCTTCCCCCACTCG
>JAKLPK010000092.1 GCA_022013895.1 Cellulomonas sp.
CCGCGTCGACGACGTGGTGATCGCCGACGGCCAGTGGGGGCGCATCGAGGAGATCACACTCACCTACGTCGTGGTGCACATCTGGGACGACCGACGGCTGCTGCTGCCGTCCACGTACTTCACGACGACCCCGTTCGAGAACTGGACCCGGCACGCGTCCCAGCTGCTCGGCACGGTCGAGCTCGACGTGGACTGGCACGTCCCGATCGAGCGGATGCGCGTCGAGCAGACGCGGCTGCTGCGGGCGAGCGACCTGTGGGACGGTCGCGTCGACGTGCTCCAGGTGACCGATGCCACCGGTGGCGTCGTCCGGCTGCGGGCGCTGGCCTCGGCCGTCGATGCGCCGACCCTGTGGGACCTGCGGTGCTACCTGCGCGAGGGGCTGGTCGCCTGGATGCAGAGCGAGGCGCCCGAGGGCCTGGCGCGCACCCGCTGGGAACGGACCGGCGGGGCAGCCCCGGCGGTCCCGGCGCCGCCCACCCAGGAGGCGCGGCTGTTCTCGGGGAGCAGCGACGCCGACGCCCGGTCGCACGCGTTCGCGGGCCCGGCTCCGGAACGGACCGAGCCGGCCCCACCGGCAGAGACGTCAAAGACAGGGACGTCAACGACCGGAACGTCACCTGCAGCGACGTCGACCGCGGAGCCGGTGGTCATCGGGCCCGGCGCGGCGAGCGGGCTGACGCCGCACGGGAAGCCCGCGGCCGGCACGTCCGCCCTCACCGAGCGCATCGACCTGACCTGACCGCTGGCCGGTGCGGCTGTCCCGGGGGCAGCCTCCGGCTGGGGTCAGCGCGCGGCGCACTCGGCGCAGGTGCCGAACAGCTCGAGGGTGTGCTCGATGTCGACGAAACCGTGTTCGGAGCCGATGGCCCGGACCATGGTCTCCAGGTTCGGGCCCTGCACCTCGACCGTCCGCCCGCAGGTCCGGCAGACCAGGTGGTGGTGGTGGCGGTCCGGCCGTTCGCACCGCCGGTACAGCGACTCCCCCGACTCCGTGCGCAACGTGTCGAGCTCCCCGGCCGCCGCCATGGCGCCGAGGGTCCGGTAGACGGTGGCCAGGCCGATCTCCTGGCCCTTGTCGCGCAGCAGGACGTGCACCTGCTGGGCGCTGCGGAAGTCGTCGAGGTCGTCCAGCAGCGCGGTGATCGCCGTGCGCTGGCGGGTGGTGCGCTGCCCGATCACAGGTCCTCCGAGGTCATGGGGCGAGGCGGCCCCGCAGCGGGCGCGGGACGTTCTCAACTAGTCCACTCTAGATGAGAAGTCCACGGGAAGGGCCGGCGCCGTTTGGTCATATCGCTAATGAGAACTACTCTCCCTATCGAACCATTCCGCCGTCGCGCGTCCGCCGGCCCCCCTGCTCGAACCGGAGAGTCACCATGCCCGCCCTGCTCCGCCGTCTGCCGCTCGTCGCCGTTCCCCTGGCGATCCTGTTCACCGCAGGCTGCTCCTCGTCCTCGTCCACCGCCGACTCCTCCGCCTCCGCCTCCGACGGCGCGATCGTCGTGGTCGCCTCCACCAACGTGTGGGGCGACGTCGCCGAGCAGGTCGGCGGGGACCTCGTCGAGGTGACCTCGCTGATGACCGACCCGAGCGCCGACCCGCACTCCTTCGAGGCCAACGCCCAGGCCCAGCTCGCACTGTCCAAGGCGGGCCTCGTGGTCGAGAACGGCGGCGGCTACGACGACTTCATGGACACCATGCTCTCCTCGGTCTCGAACGACCCGGTCGTCGTCAACGCGGTCGACGTCTCCGGCAAGACGGCCGCCGACGGCGAGGAGCTCAACGAGCACGTCTGGTACGACTTCGACACGGTGAGCGCGGTCGCCGACACGATCGCCGATGAGCTCGGCACGATCGACCCGGCCCACGCGGACACCTACACCGCCAACGCCGAGGCGTTCGACGCCAAGATCGGCACCCTCGACCAGACGGCAGCCGAGCTGAAGACCTCGGTGGCCGGCCAGGGCGTCGCGATCACCGAACCCGTCCCGGGCTACCTGCTCGACCGCCTCGGCCTGGTGAACAAGACCCCCGAGGAGTTCTCCGAGGCCATCGAGAACGAGACCGACGTCCCCGCGACCGTCCTGGCGGAGACGCTCGCACTCTTCAGCAACCACGAGGTGTCCGCCCTGGTGTACAACGAGCAGACCACCGGTCCGCAGACCGAGCAGGTGCTCGCGGCTGCCCAGGCGGCCGATGTGGCGGTGGTGCCCGTCACCGAGACGCTCCCCGAGGGCAAGGACTACATCACGTGGATGACCGCCAACCTCGACGCGCTGCGCACCGCGCTGGGCGCGTGAGCGTCTTCGAGCTGAAGGACGCCGCGCTCGCCTTCGGTGACCGCGTCCTGTGGTCGCAGGTCGACCTGCAGGTCCAGGCCGGTGAGTTCGTCACCGTGCTGGGGCCCAACGGCTCCGGCAAGACGACGCTGCTGCGGGTGGCGCTCGGCCTCCTGCCGCTGACCTCCGGCACGGTCCGCGTGCTGGGGCACCCGCCGCGCCGCGGCAGCCGTGCCCTGGGCTACATCCCCCAGCAGCGCATCGTCGACCCGGCCACCCCCGTCCGGGCCCGTGACCTGGTACGTCTCGGGATCGACGGCGACCGGTGGGGGCCCGGGCGGCACTCCCGGCGGGCCCGGGTCGACGAGCTGCTGGAGGCGGTCGGTGCCGCCGCCTACGGGGACGTCCCGATCGGCATGCTGTCCGGTGGTGAGCAGCAGCGGGTCCGGGTGGCCCAGGCGCTCGCCTCGGACCCCGCGATCCTGCTGTGCGACGAGCCGCTGCTGTCCCTGGACCTGCGCCGTCAGCACGAGGTCACCGCGCTCATCAACGCCACCCGCCAGACCACCGGCACCGCGGTGGTCTTCGTGACGCACGAGATCAACCCCGTGCTGCCGTACACCGACCGGGTGGTCTACCTGGGACCGAGCGGGCATGCGATCGGCGCACCCGATGAGGTGCTCACCTCCGCCGGGCTGACCGCGCTGTACGACAGCCCGATCGAGGTGGTCCGGGCGCAGGGCCGGGTGCTCATCGTCGGGGACGACCAGCACGTGCACCACACCCACGACGTGCACCACCCGCACCACGCGCACCAGGAGAACCCGTGACCGCCGCTCTGACCGCTCTGCTGGCGGCCGACTCCACCGACCCGTGGTGGAACCGGATGTTCGACTTCTCCAACTACGGCGAGCTGCTCGTGCTCGTCCACGGCTCGCTCATCGCCGGCGCACTGCTCGGCCTCGTCGGCGGGCTGGTCGGGGTGTTCGTCATGCAACGCGACCTCGCGTTCGCCGTGCACGGGGTCAGCGAGCTGTCGTTCGCCGGTGCGGCGGCCGCCCTGCTCATCGGGGCCGATGTGGTGGCCGGGTCGGTGGCCGGGTCCCTGCTGGCGGCCGTGCTCATCGGCCTGCTGGGTGCCCGCGCCCGGGACCGCAACTCGATCATCGGTGTGCTCATGCCGTTCGGCCTGGGCCTGGGCGTGCTGTTCCTCGCCCTCTACCCCGGGCGGGCCGCCAACAAGTTCGGGCTGCTCACCGGCCAGATCGTCTCGGTCGACACCGCACGGGTGCAGACCATGGCCGTCATCACGGTCGTGGTGGTCGGTGGTCTGCTGCTGCTGTGGCGCCCGCTCACCTTCGCCGGGGTGGACCCCGAGGTCGCCACCGCGCGCGGGGTCCCGGTCCGCGGGCTGTCGATCGCGTTCATGGTGCTGCTCGGACTCGCTGTCGCGATGGCCGTGCAGATCGTGGGTGCGCTGCTGGTCCTCTCGCTGCTCATCACCCCGGCCGCCGCCGCCACCCGGGTCACCGCGTCCCCGATCTGGGTTCCGGTGCTCGCCGTGGTGTTCGCCGAGGTCTCGGCCGTCGGCGGGATCCTGCTGGCGCTCGGCGCCAGCGTGCCGATCAGCCCGTACATCACGACCATCTCGTTCCTCATCTACGTCGTCGCCCGGCAGGTCGGCAACGCCCGGAACCGGCGCGGCTGGGTACGCCGACCGGCACCGCTTCCCGAGGTCGAGGGTGGCATCCTCGGTTCGTGAGCCACACCCCTGCCGGGCCGCGGCGTGCCCGGCGCTCCGCCGGCCGCCCCCGGACACCCCTCGTGCTCGTCGGTGGGGTGGTCCTCATCGCACTGGCTGCGGTCGCGGTGATGGTCTGGACCTGGCCCGGTTCGGTGCACGAGGTGGCCGAGGACGCCGGTCTGGCCCAGACCGATGTGCAGTACGTGTCGGCCACCGTGACCGGGACCCAGACCACGACCTGCGACGCCACGGTCGAGGACACCCTCGCCGACGGCACCCAGCCGAGCACGGTGACCTGCCTCAAGGTGGCCGCCCACGTGACCTCGGGGTCGCGGGCCGGGGCCGACATCTCGGTCTACGCCACGGCCTCGGTGACCGCCGCCGATGTGCCCGTCGGCACCCGGATCGTCGTCGAGCGGTATCCGGCGGCCGACGGGCAGGCCGAGACCTGGGCGTGGTCGGACTTCCGGCGCACCGTGCCGCTGGGGACGCTCGGCCTTGCGTTCCTGCTGGTGGCCGGGCTGGTCGGCGGATGGCGCGGGCTGCGGGCCGTGCTCGGGCTGGCGATCGCCCTCGTGGTGCTGTGGGTCTACCTGCTGCCGGCGCTGATCACCGGACAGCCCGCGATGGCGGCCTCGTTGGCAGCCAGCGTCGCGATCATGGTGGTGGTCGCCTACCTGACCCACGGGCCGAGCCTGCGCACCACGACGGCCCTGGTCGGCACGGTCGCCGGGCTGCTGCTCATCGCCGGCATCGGGGCGCTGGCCACATACGCCGCCCACATCAACCCGGTGGCCGGTGAGGAGGACTACCGGTTGGCGGGCATGCTCGGCGACGACGGGGTGGCCCGGCTGCGCGGGGTGTTCCTGGCCAGCATCGTGCTCGCCGGTCTCGGTGTGCTCAACGATGTGACGATCACCCAGGCCTCGGCCGTGGGCGAGCTCGCGGACGCCGCGCCGCGGGCCGGCTTCACCGCGCTGTTCACCGGTGGGATGCGGATCGGGCGCGACCACCTGGCCTCGACGGTCTACACGATCGCGTTCGCGTACGCGGGCGCGGCCCTCCCGGTGCTGCTCATGCTGCAGCTCTACGAGCTCCCGCTGGGACAGACGCTGGGACAGGGGGTCTTCGCGCAGGAGATCGTGCGGACGGCCGCGGGCGCCATCGGGCTGCTGCTCGCGATCCCGGCGACCACCGCGATCGCGGCGGCGGTCGAGGTGCGCTCACGCCCCCGACCTGCGGCATCCGCTGCCAGATCAGGTCAAGGAACAGCCTGAGAGCAGGACATCGGTCCTGGTCAGACCGACCCGGACACCCGTGTCGGGCAGAAACATGGGAGGAAAGGACCATCTGCCCATTCGTCCCATGAACGTCCTCCGTAGCGTCGAGTCATCAACCAACGCGAAGGAGAGTCCGGTGGCCGTCGCCGAACCCCGCACCACCCGCAAGGGCGCCCCCGCGCCCGCGCCTGCAGCTCCCGCAGCGCTCGCAGCGCCCACAGCCCCCGCACCCGCGGCCGGGCCCGACCCCGTGATCGCTGCCGCCATCGATGAGCTCGTGGCCAACGCCACCAAGGCGCTCGCCGAGTACGCCTCGTTCGACCAGGAGCAGATCGACCGCCTCGTGAAGAAGGCCGCTGTCGCCGCGCTCGACCAGCACGGTGTGCTGGCCAAGCTCGCCGTCGAGGAGACCGGCCGCGGCGTGTTCGAGGACAAGGCCGTCAAGAACATCTTCGCGTGCGAGCACGTCACGCACTCGATGGCCAACGTCAAGACCGTCGGCGTCGTCCACCACGACGAGCTGCAGGGCATCACCGAGATCGCCGAGCCCGTCGGTGTCATCTGCGGCGTCACACCCGTCACCAACCCGACCTCGACCGCGATCTTCAAGTCGCTGCTCGCGATCAAGACCCGCAACCCGATCATCTTCGGGTTCCACCCGGCCGCCCAGAAGTCGTCGGTCGCCGCCGCCAAGATCGTGCGGGACGCGGCCGTGGCCGCCGGCGCCCCGGAGCACTGCGTCCAGTGGGTCGCTCTCCCGTCGGTCGAGGCGACCAACCAGCTCATGAAGCACCCGGGCGTGGCCGTCATCCTGGCCACCGGCGGCAACGCCATGGTCCGGGCCGCGTACTCCTCCGGCAAGCCCGCCCTCGGCGTCGGCGCCGGCAACGTGCCCGCCTACATCGAGAAGACCGCCAAGCTCAAGCGCGCCGTCAACGACGTCGTCCTGTCCAAGGCGTTCGACAACGGCATGATCTGCGCCTCCGAGCAGGCCGTCATCCTCGACGACGATATCTACGACGCGGCGATGGCGGAGTTCCGCACGCTGCACGCCTACGTCGCGAACGCCGAGGAGAAGGCCAAGCTCGAGGAGTTCATCTTCGGCGTCACCGCCGGTGGCGTGAACTGCGCCGGTGCCAAGCTCAACCCCACCGTGGTCGGCAAGTCCCCCGTCTGGATCGCCGAGCAGGCCGGCTTCACCGTGCCGGACGACACCTCGATCCTCATGGCCGAGGTCTCCGGCGTCGGACCGGCCGAACCGCTCACCCGCGAGAAGCTCGGCCCCGTGCTGGCCGTGCTGCGTGCCACCTCCACCGAGGAGGGCATCACCCTGGCCGAGAAGATGGTCGAGTTCGACGGGCTCGGTCACTCCGCCGCGATCCACACCCAGGACGAGGCGCTCACCATCGAGTACGGCAAGCGGATCAAGGCCGTGCGCATCATCTGCAACGCGCCCAGCTCGCTCGGCGGCATCGGTGACATCTACAACGCGTTCCTGCCGTCGCTGACCCTGGGCTGCGGCTCGTACGGAGGCAACTCGGTGTCCAACAACGTCTCCGCGATCAACCTCGTGAACATCAAGCGGGTCGGCCGCCGCAACAACAACCTCCAGTGGTTCAAGGTGCCGGCCAAGACCTACTTCGAGCCGAACGCCATCCGCTACCTCGAGGACATGGCCGGGATCGAGCGGGTCACCATCGTCACCGACTCGACGATGACCACGCTGGGCTTCGTCGACAAGATCATCGACGTGCTCAACCGCCGCTCGAACACCGTCGCGCTGCAGATCATCGACACCGTCGAGCCCGAGCCGTCCGTGCGCACCGTGCAGGCCGGCGCCAAGCAGATGCGGCACTTCAAGCCCGACACGATCATCGCCCTGGGCGGTGGCTCGCCGATGGACGCCGCCAAGGTCATGTGGCTGCTCTACGAGCACCCCGAGATCAACTTCTCGGACCTCAAGCAGAAGTTCTTCGACGTCCGCAAGCGCGCCTTCAAGTTCCCGGTCCTCGGCGACCTGGCCAAGCTCGTCTGCATCCCGACCACCTCGGGCACGGGCGCCGAGGTCACGCCGTTCGCCGTGATCTCCGACCC
>JAKLPK010000093.1 GCA_022013895.1 Cellulomonas sp.
CCGCGTCGAAGAAGCCGTCCCCGGAGCCTCCGAGCACGGCGACCGAGGACACCGTCGCGGTGGGGTCACCCGCGAACCGGACCCCGGCGGCCGTGGGTGGCAGCGCGGCCGCGACCCGGGTCGCGAAGACCGCCAGCGGCTCCGCGACCGGCAGCCGCCCGACCCTGCCCGTCCCCGTCCCGTCGAGGAGATCGGCCGACGCGGGCGCCTCGCCCGAGGTCCGTGACGGCAGCAGCGGACGGACGTCGAGCAGCCCGAGCGCCTCGGCCAGCGCATCCGCGACGCCCGGGCTCGCGACGTCAGCGTTCGTGTGTGCGGCATACAAGGCGATGCCCGAGCGGATCAGCCGGTGCACCACCGCGCCCTTCGCGCCGGTCGCCGCGACCGAGTGCACCCCGCGCAGCAGCAACGGGTGGTGCGTCACGACGAGGTCGGCCGCCAGACGCTCGGCCTCCGCGACCACGTCGAGCACTGGATCGACGGCGAACAGCACCCGACGCACCGGCGCGGCCGGGTCCCCGACCACGAGCCCGACCCGGTCCCACTGCTCGGCACCACCCGGCGGGAAACGTCGGTCCAGCGCCTCGACGGCCTGCGCGAGCGTGGGGTGATCAGCCATGGCCGCACGCTACCCGGACCACCAGGTCCACCGGCCCGCGCGGCCGACCTCAGGGTCACCCAGCAAAGGTTCAGGGTTCGACCAGGGGCGTCCCTGGCCGTCGTGGCACCACCGCTCTGCCAGGGTCGTCCCATGAGCTTGCTCGAACACTCCCCAGCCCCTGCCCCGATCGCGACCACCCGTGGCCTGTCCAAGGTCTACGGGACGGGCGGCACCGCCGTCCGCGCCCTCGACGACGTCGACCTGGATCTCGTCCGCGGTGAGCTCACCGCCGTGATGGGACCGTCCGGGTCGGGCAAGTCGACCCTCATGCACTGCCTCGCCGGTCTCGACCGCCCCACCTCCGGAACCGTGGTGGTCGACGGCGAGGAGGTCAGCTCCATGAACGAGCGCGCCCTCACCCGACTGCGGCGCACGCGGCTCGGCTTCGTCTTCCAGGCATTCAACCTGGTGCCCACCCTGACCGCCGCGGAGAACATCCGACTGCCGCTCGACATCGCGCGACGCCCCGTCGACCAGGAGCTGTTCGACGACATCGTCGCGGCGGTCGGGCTGGCGGACCGGCTCGACCACCGCCCCAACGAGCTCTCCGGCGGCCAGCAGCAGCGGGTGGCCTGCGCCCGCGCGCTCATCAGCCGCCCGGCTGTGGTGTTCGCCGACGAGCCGACCGGCAACCTCGACTCGCACTCCTCGGGCGAGGTGCTCGGGTTCCTGCGGCGCAGCGTCGACGAACGCGGCCAGTCCGTCGTCATGGTCACCCACGACCCCCGCGCCGCCTCGTACGCGCACCGCGTGCTCTTCCTGGCCGACGGCCGGATCGTCGACGAGCTGCGTGCGCCCACCCCGGAGTCCGTGCTGGCCACCCTGGGTCGCCTCACCGCCGCCGGGGAGACCCGCTGATGCTGCGGATCGCCCTGCGCGGTGTCCGGGCGCACCTGGTCCGGTTCGCCATGTCCGTGCTCGCCGTCGTCCTCGGCGTGGCCTTCGTCTCCGGCACGTTCTCGCTGCGCGAGATGCTGTCCGGCACCTTCGACGACATCGTCGCCGCCTCCACCACCGCCGACGTGTACGTCCGCATGCCGGCCGACGACGAGTCCGTCACCGACTCGGGCGCCACCGTGGCCGCCGGTGGGCTTCCCCTGACCCTGGCCGACGAGATCTCCCAGATCGACGGGGTCGACCGTGTGCTGCCCGGGATCAGCGGCCCCATGGTCCTGGTCGGTGCCGACGGGACCGCCGTACGCAGCTCCCAGTCCCCGAGCATGGCGATCGGCTTCGACCCCGACGACGACAGCCTCACCCTCACCGGCCGGGCACCCGACGGACCCGACGAGATCGCGCTCGAGTCCGCCACCCTCGAACGCTCAGGGCTGAAGATCGGCGACACCACCCGCGTCCTGGTCCTCGGCCAGTCGACGGCCGTCACGGTCGTGGGCTCGGTCGACTACGACGCGCCGATGGCCGGTGCCACCATCGTGCTGCTCGACGAGGCGACCCTGGAGTCGCTCTACGTCGTCGACGGCACGGTCGCATCGTTCTCCGTCTACGCCGACCAGGGCGTGGACCAGACCACACTGCGCGACCGCGTCGCCGACGCCCTGAACGGCACCGCCGGTCTCGAGGTCGTCACCCGCGCCCAGCTCGTCGACGAGACCACCGCCCAGATCGACGAGCAACTCGGGTTCATCACGACGTTCCTGCTGGTCTTCGCGGCGCTCGCCCTGTTCGTCGGCGCGTTCATCATCGCGAACACGTTCACCATGTCGGTCCGTCAGCGGATGCGGGAGTTCGCCCTGCTGCGAGCGGTCGGGGCCTCCCCCGCCCAGGTGTTCACCTCGCTGCTCACCCAGGCGGCCGTCATCGGGCTGATCGGCTCCGCTCTCGGGGTGCTGGCCGGGCTCGGTCTGGTGCAGGCGCTCAAGGTCGTCTTCGCCCAGATGGGCATGACCCTGAGCGACCAGATCCCGCTGCGGGCGAGCACGGTGGCGATCGCGGTGGCCGTCGGGACGCTCACCTGCCTCGCGGCGACCCTGCTGCCCGCCCGCCGCGCCGCGCTGGTCCCGCCGGTCGAGGCGATGGCCGAGCAGACCTCGATCACCGAGAAGTCGTTGCGCTGGCGTGGCCTGGGCGGCCTCGTCCTGCTCCTCGGGGGTGTCGCCGCCGTGCTGTGGGCCACCGGCAACCCCGCGGCCGACGGTGTCGGTGTGGCGATCGGGGCCGGTGCGGCCGCCGCGCTGGTCGCGGTCCTGGTGCTGGGGCCGGTCGTCGTCCCCGCCATCGTGCGGTTCCTGGCGGTCCCGCTGGTGCGGTGGTTCCGGCCGATCGGGCGCCTGGCCTCGGGCAACGTCGTGCGCAACCCGCGC
>JAKLPK010000094.1 GCA_022013895.1 Cellulomonas sp.
CGGGGCAGTGCGCGGGCGACGGCCTTGCCCTGCGGGTCGAGGATCTCCGGCTTCGGCATGACGTCGACGACGACACGTCCCACAGTGCTCTCCCGGGGTGCGGCGGGTGGCTGGCGGGGCTGAGTCTACGGCGCGGGCGGACCGACCCGGGCGCCGGTCTCGTCCACGGGGGTGGCCCAGTCGTCGGGGTCGGGTGGCACCTGCGCAGTGCGCGTCCCGGGCCACCACCACGTCCAGCGGCCGGTGAGCACCATGACGGCCGGGCCCAGCACCGTGCGCACGACGGTGGCGTCGACGGCGACCGCGACCGCGAGCCCGACCCCGAACACCTTGATCACCGGGTTGTCGGTGAGGACGAACGAGGCGAAGACCGAGAACATGATGAGTGCTGCGGCGGTGATGATGCGCCCGGTCTCGGCAAGGCCGCGTCGCACCGCCAGGGTGTTGTCCCCGGTCTGCAGCCAGTGCTCGCGGACGGCCGAGAGCAGGAACACCTCGTAGTCCATCGACAGTCCGAAGAGCACCGCGAACAGCATCATCGGGACGTAGGCGTCGATCGCCACCGGCCCGTCCAGACCGACCAGACCGGCCCCCCAGCCCTGTTCGAACACCGCGGTGACCACGCCATAGGCGGCGGCGACCGAGATCAGGTCCATGGCGGCGGCCTTGAGTGGCACCACCACCGACCGGAACGCGAATGCCAGCAGGGCCGCGGCGACCAGGACGGTGACCAGGACCAGCCAGGGCAGTCGCTCGGCGATCCGGTCGGACAGGTCCAGCCGGGTCGCCGTCGGACCCCCGACGTGCAGCGTGACCCCGGCCGGGGTCTCGACCGCCCGCAGCCCGGCGACGACGTCGGCGGTCGCGGTGTCGGCTGCGCCCGTCGTCGGCTGCACCCGGAGCAGGGCCGCCGACCCGTCGGTGGCCAGCGTCGGCTGGGCGACCGAGGTGACGCCTGGGACCGCCGCGAGCTGGTCGGCGACCGCGGTGAGCCTAGGGTCGTCCGCCGCGGTCGCCGCCGGGTCCAGGGCGAGCGCGACCTGCAGGACGGCGTTCGAGCCCGCACCCAGCTGGGCGGTCGTGAGGTCGTAGGAGATGCGTCGTTCGGAGCCGAGCGGCCAGTCGGCATCGCTGCTCTGGCCCAGCGTGAGCGAGACCGCGGGGGCGGCGAGCGCGGCGAGCAGCACGGTGCTCGCCGCGACCGCCGTCCACGGCCGACGGGCCACGGTGCCGGCGAACCGGGCCCAGCCGGTGCGGTCGAGGTCGGTGCGGACCCGACGTGCCGCGACCCGCGGGCCGAGCACGGCCAGCAGCGCCGGAGTGAGGGTGAGGGATCCGAGCAGGACGACGGCGACGACGATGGCCGTCCCCCAGCCGAGCCAGGACACGAAGTCGACCCCGGTGATCGCCAGGGCGCAGATCGAGACGGCGACCGTCACCCCGGCGAACGCGACGGCCGTGCCCGAGGTGGCCGCGGTCCGGGCCACGGCCGCCACCCGATCCTCCTCCTCGCGCAGGCTGCGGCCCTGGCGGGCCACCTGGAACAGTGCGTAGTCGATGCCGACCCCGAGCCCGAGCATGGTGGCCAGCGTGGGCACGATGGTCGGCACCGCGACGGCGTGCCGCACCAGGTCGAGCGCCGCGAGCCCGGTGAGCAGCCCGATGACGGCGGTGACGATGGGCACCCCTGCGGCCCAGGCCGATCCGAGCGCCACCAGCAGCACCACGAGCGCGACCGCCAGCCCCACCGCCTCGCTCGTCCGCGAGCTGCCCGCGGCCAGGTCGTCGATCAGCGGCTGGCTCACGCCCACCTGCAGCCCGGCCTCGCGTGCCGTCGTGACGACGTCGGTCAGCGCGGCGGTGTCGACCTCGGCCTCCGACCGCACCCGCAGCTGGACGCCGGTGCCGTCAGGGGTGGTGGCCGCGCGGCCCTGGGCGGTGGACGCGAGCGGGTCGGTGACCTCGACCACCCCGTCGACCGCGCGCAGCTCGTCGGCGACCTCGGCCACCTCGGCGGCGTGCTCGGTGATCGGCCCGGTGGCGACGAGCAGCACGGTCGACGTGCTGATCTCCGTGTCGTCGTCACCCGAGACCTGGTCGATCAGCACCGACGCCGCGGCGGAGTCGCTGCCGGGCACCGTGAGCGACTCCGGGTCGGTGGGGCCCAACGCCCGGGTGCCGAGAACGGCAGCGAGCGCCAGCACGATCCAGGCGGCGATGACGAACCAACGGTGGCGGGCGCAGAAGCGTGCGGTCGCGACGACGAGCATGGGACCTTCTTTCGGGCGGGGCGGGGCGCTGCGGGGGTCAGGTGCGGGGTGGGTGCCGGATCAGCCGGTGGTGAGCGTGAGCGCGAGCCCGTCGGGTCGCACCTGGACCGCCACGAGCCGGGTGACGCGTTCGGCGGCCGAGGGCAGCAGTCGCCCGGGGTCCAGCCGCCGCTCGGTGCGCAGGGCCTCGGCACGGTCGCCGAGGGCCTTGGCCGCCAGGCCGGTGCCGACGGAGAAGCCGGCGACGGTCACGGTGCTGGGAGTCAGGACCAGGTCGCCCTCGTCGGTGCTGACGGTCCACCCGATGTCCACCGGCACCTGCCGACCGCGGAAGGTGACCTGGGTCGACGCGGTGAGCAGACCGTCCTGGTCGGACCAGGTCGGGGTCTCGACGCCCTCGGGCACCGGTACCCGATCGGCGAAGGCGGTGTACGGGACGCGCAGGTCGAGGGTGGTCGGTTCGGCCAGCAGCCCGGTCGCGACCGCGACGAACGGCCAGCCTCCGATCCGGACCGCGGTGACCTCGACCCCGGCCGAGGCCAGCCGGGTGTCGGCGCGCTCGACGGCCTGGTGCTCGGCCCACCAGCGCGCGCCCTGATCGGCCAGCGCGAGCGTGATCAGGACGGCGACGGCGAGGCCGCCGGTGCGCAGCCAGGCGTGCCGGCGGGTGCGGCGGCGGGCGGGCGCGGGTTGGGGCGGCACGGCAGACCTCTCGACGGGGACGAGGAGACCAGTCGAGCCGACCGACCTCGGCGTCCCCTCCCCGGAACCTGACCTGCGGCTGACGGCTACCTGGCGATGTCGGCCGGAGCCTCAGGTGCCCGGCCTGGACCCAGGCGGCCGGGGCCGAGAGCGGCCTCAGACGCCCGAGGTGGGCAGCGGCAGCCGGACCCGCACCGTGGTCCCTGCGTCGGGCGCCGAGTGCAACGTCACCGTCCCGTGGTGGGCGCGGACCAGACCGTCGACGATGGCCAGCCCGAGCCCGGAACCCTCGGCCTCGTCGGTGCGGTCCGCCCGGGAGCGGCGGACGAACCGGTCGAACACCTGCGGGACGAGGTCGGCCGGGATGCCGGGGCCGTCGTCGGCCACCACCAGCTCGGCGTCCGCCCCGTCGACCGTCAGGTCCAGTCGGAGCGCCGTGGTACCCGGGGTGTGCCGCAGCACGTTGCCGACCAGGTTCTGGACCACCTGGGCGAGCCTGGCCGGGTCCCCGTCGACCAGCACGGGCGCGCCCGGCCGGTGCCAGGTGACGGGACGGTCGGGTGCCAGCACCGACAGGTCGTCGACCACGTCGTCGACGAGGGCCCGCAGGTCCACCTGGGTCCGGGCGAGGGGCACATCGGCGTCCAGGCGGGCGAGCAGGGCGAGCTGGTCCACGAGGTGGCGCATCCGGGAGGTCTGCTCACCGATCCGTTCGAAGGCCCGGTCTACCTCGGACCCGGTCAGCGCGCCCTGCTGGTAGAGGTCCGCCCAGCCGTGCACGCTCGTGAGCGGGGTGCGCAGCTCGTGGGCGGCGTCGGCCACGAAGTCGCGCAGCCGGCGTTCGGCGCGGGCGCGATCGGCCAGCGCCTGGTCGAGGGCCTGCGCCAGCGCCCGTGTCTCGGTCGGGGCGTCCGCGGCCCGCAGCTCCAGCGGCTGGTGGCCGTCGACGGCCCGTCGGGCGTCCTGGGCCATCCGGCGCAACGGCGACAGACCTCGTCCGACGAGCCACCAGGTGGCTGCCGAGGCACCCAGGGCCGCGGTGCCGCCGGCGATCAGCTCGATGAACGTCAGCCGGCGCACCGTCGCCAGGTCGTCCGACACGTCGAGGACGACGACGACCTCGTCGACGGTCAGGGTCTGGCCGTCGGTGCGGGCGATCTGCAGACCGGGCGTCTCGGCCGCGATCCCGCGGTGCCCGGCTCCGGCGGACGGCACCCAGCCCGGCCCGCGCAGCAGCGCAGCGACCTCGGCATCGGTCGGGGCCGGTGCGGTCGAACCGTCGGCCGCATAGCTGGCGACGGTTCGACCGCCGGCGCGCAGGTGGACCACCGAGTCGGCGAGCCCGGCGCGCACCGAGCCGCGGACGAGCTGTTCGGGCACGAGCGCCTCACCCCGGGTGTCGAGCACGGCGCTCACCCGGTCCCGGGTGTCGACGAGCTCGGAGTCGGCGCGTCCGACCAGGTAGGTGCGCAGCGCCAGCACGCTCACGACCGCCACGGCGACCATCCCGGCGACCACGACGGTCGCGACGGCCACGGCGATCCGCGCCCGCAGGGACCTCATCGTTCGCCCAGGTCGCCCGCGCGCAGGCAGTAGCCGAACCCGCGCACGGTGCGGATGAGCGGGACGGCGTCGGGTGGGTCGACCTTGCGGCGCAGGCGTGAGACCAGCTTCTCGACGACGGCACCGTCACCACCGAAGTCGTAGGCCCAGACCCGTTCGAGCAGCTGGGCCTTGGAGAGCACGCGTTCGGGGCTGGCCGCCAGCGTGGTGAGCAGCTGGAACTCGGTCGTCGTGAGGTCGAGCGGTCGGCCGGCGCGGTGGGCCTGCTTGCGCCCGGTGTCGACCCGCAGGTCGCGGTAGACCAGCACATCGGCGTCGACGTCCTCGTGACGGGCACGGCGCAGCAGGGCGGCGAGCCGCGCTGCGATCTCGGCGAGGTCGAACGGTTTGGTCACGTAGTCGTCGCCACCGGCGGCCAGCCCCGCGACGCGGTCGGCCACCTCGTCCCGCGAGGACAGGAACAGCACCGGCGTGCGGTCGCCGGCGGCCCGGACCATGCGCAGCACGTCGAGCCCGTCGGCGTCCGGCAGCACGACGTCGAGCACGACGAGGTCCGGACGGGCGTCGCGCAGCGCATCGAGGGCCGCGACGGCCGTGCCGACCGCCTGCACCTGGTACCCGGCGAACGTGAGCGCCGAGGTGAGCAGCTCGCGGATCCCGGGGTCGTCGTCGACGACGAGGATGCGCGCCGGGTCGGCCGTCACCGGGGGGCTCCGGCAGATCCGGCGGTGAAGGCGCGTGCGCACTCAGCGGCCGCGGACGTCAGAAGCCCGTGCGGCACACCCGGGTTGGTGAGCCCGAGCAGCACCAGCCCGTGCACGGTGGCCCACAGCGCGGTCGCGACCGTGAGGCTGTCAGCCGGCGACGTGAGCACACCGGCCGCCCGGCACCGTTCGACGTTGTCGACCAGATCGGTCAGCCCGCTGCCGGGCTCGGCGGCGGAGTCGGGTGCCGGCCGCGGCCGGTCGAACAGCACGCGGTACTGCGCGGGGTGCGCCAGGCCCCAGAGGAGGTACTCCCGGCCGCGGGCGGCCAGCTCGTCGACCGGGTCAGCGGCTGCGTCGATGCGGCGGCGTAGCGTGCGGGAGAAGTCGCCGAGGGCGTTCGCGCTCGCTTCCTGCAGCAGGTGCTCCTTGGTCGGGAAGTAGTGGTAGAGCGAGGGCGGTGTGCAACCGGCCCGGGCGCAGATCGCGGCGATGCTCACCCGGTCGGCGTCACCGTGCTCGACCAGGAGCGCCGTGGCGACCTCGACGATCGCGGCTCTCAGGTCCCTGCCGGTGGCGTCCGGACCGCCTCGTGCCATGGCCCGATCCTAGCCGTTCTATAGTGGCACTAGTATAGCGTCGCTATAGTCGACGGAGGAGGACGTCATGCAGCGAGCAGACAGCGGGGGCGGAGGTCTCGCCGTGTTCGTCGCGGTCACCTTCGCGGTGACCTGGGCGGCCTGGCTCCCGCTGCTGATGAACGCGCGGTTCGGTGCCGCGCTGCCGACGGTGCCGCTGCAGTTCTTCCTGGCGTCCTTCGGACCTGCGCTCGGCGCCCTCGCCGCGTCGTACCGCACGGGTGGTGGGCAGGGCGTGCGCCGCTGGCTCCGCCGGGCGTTCGCCCTCCGCATCGGCCGGTCCTGGTGGTTCGCCGCCGTCGGGATGCCGGTCGCCTACCTGGTGGTCGGCTACGGCGCGGCCTGGGTGACGACCGGGACCGTGCCCGACCTCGGCGGGTTCGGCCTGACGTCGAAGCTGCCCGGCGTCGATGCGCTCGGCGTCGCAGCTGTCTGGGTTCTCACCTTCGGTGTGGGCGAGGAGGCCGGGTGGCGCGGCTGGCTGCTGCCCGAGCTCGCGCGCCGGTACGGCACCTTCCGGGCCGCACCGCTCGTCGCGGCGGTCTGGATCGGTTGGCACCTGCCGGCCTCCTTCTTCAACCCCACCTACGTGGACATGGGCTGGGGGATTCTCGGCTGGATGATCGCGCTGGTCGCAGGCTCGTACCTGCTGGCCTGGATGGGCCAGGGGGCCGGGTGGAGCGTCGTGCCGGTGCTGGTGTGGCATGCGGGCTTCGACCTGCTGACAGCGGCCGACCAGTCTGCCGGGGTCATCGCGTCGAGCATCAGCGCCGTCGTCATCGTCCAGGGGGTCGCGGCCGCCTGGTGGCTGTGGCGGGGCGACCGTCGCGGGTCACGGGACGACCGGAGGGTGGGCCGCCGGTCGTCGGACCACCGAGGTCACCGCCTGGTCGACCCGAGGTGCCCGGCCGAGCACCCCGACCCGCCCCAGGTCGACGAGGGCCAGATCGGCCGGCGCTGAGCGGGCGACGCGCCACGCTGCAAGGGCGCCCGGCAGCAGCACCAGCGTGAGGATGGCTGCGGTCGGTGCAACCACCGCGGTCTGCGCGGTGAACGCCTCCAACCAGGCCTGCCACACCAGGAGCGGGCCGACGATCAGCGGCGCCGCGTACTGCCGCCCGAGCCGCCCGACCACCAGCCGGGAAGGTTGAGCGGGCCGGTCCGGCAGCCTCCGGGCGAAGCGGCGCCCGGCAACCCACGAGGCCAGCACCCCCACCCCGAGGGCGGTTCCGAGGGTGAGCTGCCGAAGCCCTTCGGGCCAGGACTGCGAGCCGAAGCTCAGGCAGGCCGCGCTCGTCGGGCAGGTCAGGGGAATGGGGAGTGAGGACGCCAGCATCGTGGCCGGTACCCAGATCGCAGCCCCGAGCCCCAGCGCCGCGACGAGCATCGAGGTCCCCGCGCGCGCTGACAGCCGCACCCGCGCGGCGGGCCCCGCGGTGAAGCCACCCGGCGCAGCGCGTTCGCCCGGCCGCGGCAGCAGGTGCTTGGCCGCGGCGATCGTGCGGACGCGGTCGTTCGTCGGCGGTATCGCGTCCAGGACCACGCTGAGTGCCAGGGCCGGGACCCAGATGACCGCGAACGGCATCAGACGATGCGGTTCGACCGAGGCCATCCACGGGATGAAGAGGGCCGCCCAGATCAGCAGCGTCCGCACCATCCGGCGGGTGAGGAACCAGCGCCCGGCGATGTCGTCGCGCACCCATTCGCGATGGGCGACCGGGACCCGACGGTCGAACAGCCGGTAGGCCAGCCGGGTCCGCAGCGGTGGGCCTTCGCGCCAGCGGGTCGCCCAGCCGGCGCGCAGCAGGCCGAGGCCCTCGCGCAGGGGCAGACGGGTCGCCTCCGGTCCGGCGAGGTCGCGCAGCACGTCGAGCAGCTCGTCGCCGCGCACCGACCGCCAGCGGACGGGGTAGGCGCGCAGCCAGGACCGGGCCGAACGTTCGAACCGGGCGGTGCTGGTCATGCCGTCACGCCCGGGCCGTCGCCTGTCGGTGAGCCCGCGTCGAGGGTCACAGCCGACACCCGTACGACGGCGACGACCCAGGTGTCGACCTGCGGGGCTCGGCCGTGCACGCCGATCTGCCACAGGTCGACCAGGGCGAGGTCGCTCGGTCCGTGCCTGGCAACCCGGTGGGCGACGAGCGCGCCAGGCAGCATGAGCAGGCAGGTCGCCGCGGCTCCGGGCGCGATGAGGGTGGCCCAGTGTCCGGTCACCTCGAGCCAGGCCTGCCACCCGGCGAGCGGGATCACCAGGGCCAGCACGGTGAGGAGTCCAGGTGCCCGGTTCGCCAGCGCCCGGTAGGGCTGCGCGGGGCGCTCGCTGAGCAGCCGCGCCGCCCGCCCGCCGGCCCGGTAAGCCAGGAGCAGCCCGACGACGACGGCGACTGCGGCGACCGCTGCCCACCGCTGCGGGTGCCAGGACGCCGAGCCAAACGTGAAGCAGGCGAGCGAGTCAGGCTCGGGCGGGCAGCCGACGATCGCAGGTCCGCGTGGCGCGACAAGTGCGACCGTCGTCCAGAGGGCGGCGCCCAGCCCGAGCACGAGGCAGGCCAGGGTCGTGCCGAGTCGCGCCCCGAGCCGGGGGCGGGTGCCCCAGGTCTGGCCGAACTGCGTTGCCGTCCTCGGCTCACCTGCCCGCGGCATGAGGTGCCGGTTGACCGCGCGCGTCCGATACGGGTCGCGCACGGGGCGCAGCAGATCGAACCAGAGCGTGACGGGCAAGATCATCGCCCACAGGAGAACGAAGAACAGATCGCTCGTGCGCCCTCGGAGAACTGGGACCAGCCAGAAGATGACGAATATCCCGAGCGGTGCAAGGAGCATGCGGCGGGTGTCGTACCAGCGTCCGTCGATGTCGTCGCGGGCCCACTCCCGGTACCGCGGCGGGATCGGCCGCTCAAGCCAGCGGTAGGCCAGCCGGGTGCGCAGCGGTGGGCCTTCGCGCCACCGGGTGGCCCAGCCCGCGCGCACCAGGCCGAGGCCTTCGCGCAGCGGCAGCCGCGTCGCGTCCGGCCCGGCCAGGTCACGCAGCACGCCGAGCAGCTCGTCGCCGCGCACGGCCCGCCAGCGCACCGGGTACGCGCGCAACCAGAACCGCGTCGAACGTTCGAA
>JAKLPK010000095.1 GCA_022013895.1 Cellulomonas sp.
GCACGCCCCCGGTCACCCCGCCGCCGCCGGACTCACGAGCGCCGACTACGCGGCCCTCAACCAGACCGTCCGCTACACGATGTACTCGGTGTTCAGCCTCGGCCAGTCGTTGCCCGCCGAGCGGGGAGCGCGTGAGCAGCTGGTCAAGGAAGCGCTGGCATCGGTCGTCTCCGACGACGAGCTGGAGATCCGCGGCTGGTACGACCTCGGCGGGCTGACCGCGGAGGCCGACCTGCTCGTCTGGTGGCACGCCGACACGCTCCCGCAGGTCCAGGGTGCCTATCACCGGCTGCGCGCCAGCGAGCTGGGCAAGACGTTGGTGCCGGTGTGGTCCGTCGTCGGGCTGCACCGCCCGTCCGAGTTCAACCGCGAGCACGTCCCCGCGTTCCTGGCCGGGGCGCCCGCGCTGGAGTACGTGTGCGTCTACCCCTTCGTGCGCTCCTACGACTGGTACCTGCTGGACCCGGCCGAACGCGGAGCGATGCTGCGCGACCACGGCGGCGCCGCGGCGGCCTACACCGACCTGCTGCCGAACACGGTGGCGACGTTCGGCCTCTCGGACTACGAGTGGGTGCTCGCCTTCGAAACCGCCGAACCGCACCGGGTGGTCGATCTCATGCGTGACCTGCGCAACACCAAGGCGCGTGAGCACGTGCGCCTGGAAGTGCCGTTCTGGTTCGGCCAGCGGGTCGAGCTCGGCGAGTGGGCGGACCGGCAGCCCCTCGACTGAGCACTCGACACGGGGTCAACCACCCTGGCGCGCCGACGGCGTCGTGCCAGGGTGGTCCCCATGTCCGACCCCTCACCGCTCGCAACGGCGCGAGCCCAGCTGGCCACCGCCATCGACATCCTCGGCTTCAGCGACGGTATGCACCAGATGCTGGCCACCCCCCGACGTGAGATGAGGGTGGCCGTCCCGTTGCGGCGCGACGACGGCTCCATCGAGCTCCTGCACGGCTACCGCGTCCAGCACAACATCTCCCGCGGTCCCGGCAAGGGCGGTCTGCGCTACTCGGCGAACGTCGACCTCGACGAGGTGCGCGCGCTGGCGATGTGGATGACCTGGAAGTGCGCGGTCGTCGATGTGCCGTACGGCGGGGCCAAGGGCGGGGTGACGATCGATCCGGCCACCCACAGCAAGACCGAGCTCGAACGCGTCACCCGGCGCTACACCTCGGAGATCATGCCGATCATCGGCCCCGAACGGGACATCATGGCGCCCGACGTCGGCACCGACGAGCAGACCATGGCGTGGGTCATGGACACGTTCTCGGTGAACGTGGGCTACACCGTCGCCGCCGTCACGACCGGGAAGCCGCTCGCCGTCGGCGGTTCGCTCGGACGGGCCACGGCCACCTCCCGCGGTGTGGTCGACGTGGCCGCCGCCGCGCTTGCGGATGCCGGGGTGTCGCTGTCCGAGGTGACCGCCGCCGTCCAGGGCTTCGGCAAGGTCGGGTCGCACGCCGCCGTGTTCCTGCACCAGGCGGGGGCGCGGGTGCTCGCCGTCAGCGACCAGTTCGGTGGCGTGTTCGACGCCCAGGGCCTGGACATGCCCAGGCTCGTCCGGCACGTGGCGGCGACCGGATCGGTGGTCGGGTTCGACGACGCCGAACCGATCGACAACGCCACCCTGCTGGGGCTCGAGGTCGACCTCCTCGTCCCCGCCGCGGTCGAGGGCGTCCTGGACGAGCACACCGCCGCGCGGGTGAGGGCCCGTTGGGTGGTCGAGGCCGCCAACGGTCCGACCACCACCGCAGGTGACGAGGCGCTCGCTGCGCGGGGGGTCGTGGTGGTGCCGGACATCCTCGCGAACGCCGGCGGCGTGGTCGTCTCGTACTTCGAGTGGGTGCAGGCCAACCAGGCGTACTGGTGGACCGAGGCCGAGATCTCCGAACGGCTCGAGCTGCGGATGCGCACCGCCTACGACGCCGTCGCCGAGCTGGCCCGACGTGACGGGCTCACGCTGCGCGAGGCGGCGCTGGCGATCGGTGTGCGTCGGGTGGCGCAGGCGCACGAGATCAGAGGTCTGTACCCCTGAGGTCGATGCCGTCGCCGACCCGCAGGAGCCCGACCCCGTCGGCCCTAGACCAGGGTCGGCCGCGGTGCTGCCGGCACCAGCCGCACCGACCGGGCGTCCGGCGCGCGCAGCACGATGGCGCCGTCCTCGGCCGGTTCGAGGTGGAGCGGTTCGGACAGCAAGGACTGGAGCGCCTGCTCGGCCTGCATCGCCTCGGGCGGACCGGCCATGAGAGTGCTGGCGATCGGGCCGAAGGTGAGGACGTCCTGCGACAGCTCCCAGGTCCCGCGCACCCGGTTGATGCCCGAGCAGCCGAACACCATGCCGTCGCCCTCGAACGTCAAGGTGGCTGCGCCGTGGGGTGCGTGCACATCCGGCCCGTCCACCTGCCAGGTACCCGTCAGCGTGGTCATGTCCGCAGGATGTCACCGGGTCCGGACCGGCGCCAGGGCTGTGGCTCGCAGGCTCCTGTGAACACCTGAGGAGCCCGCGGCCAGGGTCAACCGGCCGTCAACCACAGCCCCAGACCTGCGCAGACCAGACCGAGCACGAGCATCCCGCCGGTGTGCGCCAACGCGACCCAGGGGCGACCCGATCGGATCAGGCGCACACCCTCGACGCTGGCCGTGCTGAACGTGGTGTAGCCGCCCAGGAACCCGGTGCCCGCCACGGCCCGCAGGCTCGAGGCGCCGTCGTGTGCGAGCGCCCAGCCGGTGATCAGGCCGAGCAGCAACGATCCGCTGACGTTGATCAGGATCGTGCCCAGCGGGATACCCGTGTGGTTGCGCCGGGCGACCACCGTGTCGAGCCAGAACCGGGTGCCGGCGCCGGCACCACCCGCGAGGGCCACCAGCAGCAGGATCATGCGCGCCGACCTGTCCGCAGACCCAGGCTCAGTCCCGCAGCCGCGGCGAGCAGTCCCACCAGGACACCGACCCCCGCGTACAGGGCACCCGTGCCCAGATGGCCGGATCGCAGCAGCGAGTCCACCTCGACCATGAACGTGGAGTACGTCGTGAAGCCACCCATGACCCCCGTGCCGACCCCCAGCCGCACATCCCGCCGCAGACCCTCGTCGGCACCGGCGGATGTGAGGTGACCGAGCAGTGTGCCCAGCAGGAACGCCCCGGTCACGTTGATCACGAACGTCGTCCACGGCCAGGAGCCGGGCTGGGCGGGGAACTCGTTCTCCAGCGCCGCACGCACCGCGGTGCCGACCGCGCCCCCGGCCACGACGAGCCCGAGGAGCCGCCGGTTCACGCCCACGGCGAGCGTTCCTTCCAGTCGACCACCTGGAGCGGGACGAGCAGCACCGGCCGGTGCTGGTGGTGGCTCAGCCGCACGGCGACCGAACCTTCGACCCAGCTGCGCAGCCGTGCGCCCGCCCCGGGGGCACGGGTCCCCACCACGAGGGCGCTCGCATCCACGGCCCGCGCCAGATGGGTGAGGGCGCGATCGGGGCGACCGGCCAGGAACCGGAACTGCCAGGGCACGTCGTGGACCACCTCGGTCAGCATGCGTTCGATCTGCGCACCGACCTCGCGCCACTCGTCGTCCGCACCGTCGGGGTCCACCGGCTGGTGGTCCACCGTCCCGTCCTCGTGCTCGGTCACCACCACGCGCGAGGTGTCGGCATAGGCGAAGTAGAGGGCCGGCGCTCCGACGGCGCGGGCCCACGCCTGCGCGGTGAGCGCCACCAGCTCCGGCTGACCGGGCACGATGCCGACGACCAGCGGGCGACCCGCGGGTTCGACCATCCGGGAGGGGCTGGGCTGGGGAGGTGAGGTGGCCACCTGAGCAGCCTACGAGCAGGCCTAGGCTGACCGGGTGCCGTCCCTCTCCTCGCTCGCCGACCGATTCGGGCCGCTCCCGGCACCCGACCAGGAGTGGTTGCACCTCCTGGTCGGTGACTGGCAGGTGATCTCGGACCTGGCGTTCGCCGACCTCGTGCTGTGGATGCCGACCGCACAGGGTGACTTCGTCGCCGTCGCGCAGTGCCGCCCGTCGACCGGTGCCACGGTGCACTACGACGACGTGGTCGGCTCGCACGCCCCTGAGGGACAGCTCGCGCAGCTGCGCGCGGCCCTCGTGGAGAAGCGTGCGCAGCGCTCGCGCGAGCCCCGCTGGTACGGCTCGTACGCGGTGCGCGAAGAGGCGGTCCCGGTGGTCCGTCGGGGCCGGGCGATCGCCGTGATGGCCAGGCAGACGAACCTGGGCGGGGCGCGTACGCCCAGCCGGCTCGAGCTCAACTACGTCGAGGCCGCCGATGAGCTGGTCGCGATGGTGGCCCGCGGGGAGTTCCCGCTCCAGGACGCCCCGACCGGGTCGTCACGTGGTGCACCCCGGGTCGGTGACGGGTTGGTGCGGCTCAACGCCGAGGGGGAGGTGCTCTACGCCAGCCCGAACGCCCTGTCGTGCTTCCACCGGCTCGGTGCGCTCGGCGACCTGGTCGGCCACTCGCTCGTGGAGATCACCACCGAGCTGCTCGACGAACGGACCTCGGTGGACGAGGCGCTGCCGCTCGTGCTGCTCGGCAAGGCGCCGTGGCGGGTCGATGTGGAGTCGCGGGGCGTCGCGTTGTCCGTCCGGGCGGTGCCGCTCACCGAGGAGGGGCAGCGCACGGGGGCCGCACTGCTGTGCCGCGACGTGTCGGAGCTGCGGCGCCGTGAACGTGAGCTCATCACCAAGGACGCGACCATCCGGGAGATCCACCACCGGGTGAAGAACAACCTGCAGACGGTGGCGGCCCTGCTGCGGCTGCAGTCCCGCCGGGTCTCCTCGGTCGAGGCCCGTGATGCTCTGGCCGAGGCCATGCGTCGGGTCGCGACCATCGCGCTGGTGCACGAGGCGTTGTCGCAGACCCTCGACGAGACGGTCGAGTTCGATGACGTCGTGCGTCGCACGCTGCGGTTGACGGCCGATGTCGCGGCGCAGGACGGGGCCCAGGTGCGCACCGTCGTCGACGGTTCGTTCGGGTTCATCACGGCCGAGGATGCGACGGCATTGGCTCTGGTGCTCACCGAGCTGGTGACCAATGCGGTCGAGCACGGGTTCGAGGGGCGTGCGGCCGGGACGGTGCGCATCGTCGTGCGCCGCGAGGACGACCTGCTGCGGGTGGAGGTGCGCGACGACGGCAACGGTGTCCCGGCCGAGAAGGGACCGGGCAGCGGGCTCGGCACGCAGATCGTCCAGACCCTCGTGCGCAACGAGCTCGGTGGCTCGATCAACTGGCTGCCCAACCCGGCGGGTGGGACGACCGTGGTCATCGAGCTGCGGGTCCGGCATGGCAGGCCCGCGGCGACCGTCGCCTGAGGGGGCGCTCCGGGGAGAGCAGCCGGGTGCCGATCCAGGGCTAGACGCGGGCGCGGACTCTCAGGTCGGGCGGTGGCTCACCTGGTGTCCGTGCGGGACCCGGGATGCAGCGACGCCCGGCCTGGTCGGCCGGGCGTCGTGTGCGGTGGTGCTCTCAGCTCAGGTGCGCTCGTTCAGCTCGCGCGGCGCTGGCGCGCAGTGCGGCGCTTGAGTGCGCGCCGCTCGTCCTCGGACAGACCGCCCCAGACCCCGGCGTCCTGGCCGGTCTCGATCGCCCACTTCAGGCACGTGTCCGCGACCTCGCAGCGACGGCAGACGCTCTTGGCGGCATCGATCTGCTGCAGGGCGGGACCGGTGTTCCCGATCGGGAAGAAGAGCTCGGGGTCCTCGTCGAGGCAGGTTGCGCGGTGACGCCAGTCCATCAGTGGTGCTCCTAGATTGAGGCCGCACGAAAGCCACTGGGAAGGTGGGTGCGGGCCGTGAAAGAGGGGATGTCTTGCTCCGAGGACAAGCCTCACACGTGTGCGGGCGTTGCCACAAGGGTTACGGACAGGTTTCGGCCCAGTAACGAGTGAGTCGTGCATCACAA
>JAKLPK010000096.1 GCA_022013895.1 Cellulomonas sp.
AGCCCTCGGTCACCGGGTAGAGCGTCTCGGTGTCGGAGGCGACGTCGAGCACGGCGTAGGCCCAGACGCTCTGGCCGTCCTCCACCCGCTGCACCTTCTTGTAGGCGACCTTCGACCGGTCCGGTGACACGGAGGGGCACTCGCCGCCCTCCCGCAGGGTCGAGATGGTGCGGGTCGAGAGGGTCCCGGTCGCGATCCACGTCTTGGCGGCCGACTGGGAGGCGGCCGACACGTAGAACGTGTCGTCGTCGATGAAGGACACGCCCCAGAAGTTGCGGTCGGCCGCCGTGACGGGTGAGCCGTCGACCAGGAAGGTCCAGGATTCCAGGTCCCCGAAGTCGGTGCCGTCCGTCCCGTGGATCTTGGTCTCGGTGGAGAACCCGACCTGAGCGTAGGAATGACCCGTGACGAAGGCCGTGGTGGCGACGAGCGTTCCGTCGTCGCTCAGCCGGGTGCGGCTCGGGATGCCGGGGAGCGGCCACGTCTGCACGCTCTGCCAGCTCGAGTCGAGCAGCTCCGCCTCGAACGTCGTGGCGACCCCGCGCACCGTCCGCAGGCACGAGGTGTAGTCACCCGCGTGGTAGAGCCGGTCGCATGCCACCTCGGTGAAGGCGCGCGCCCCGGTCGGGTCGTCGAGCGGAACGGCTGCGACCAGTCCGTACTGGGCGCCGGGCAGCGTGTTGCGGAACAGGATGTGAGGCCCGGCGAGCACGGACTCCAACGACGTGGAAGCGACCGAGGGCGCGGTGTCCGACGCGGCCTGGTGCGTCCGTGCCGCCCACCACACGTAGCCCCCGACGCCCAGCACGACGACCGCGACGATCGCGACGAGGGCGAGGACCCGGGGCGGGACGCGCCTCACAGCGCCGCCCCACGGCATCCGGTGGACGGCGGTGCGGGCGGGGGCGGCTGGTCCGTGGAGCCCGGGCGGGCGAGCAGGTGCGGCACGGCGTCGGACACTATCGCCCGCGGGGTCGGGGTGGGGCGCCGCGGGGACGTCGGCCTCACGACGTCGGGCGCACCACCGTCGGGGCCGAGGCCCCCGGGATGAGCACACGGGGCTGGGCGCCGTCCGTCGAGAGGTCGAGGGCCCACACGTCGGTCGTCCCGGGCTCGTCGGTGCGGGGCATCCCGTACAGGATCGTGGTGTCGTCCAGCCACTCCACCTGGTCGTCGCCGCCCGCGGTCGCCGGGTAGAGGGTCTGGGTCCCGGACTCGACGTCGAGCACGGCGTACACCTGCACCGACTGGCCGCCCTCATCGGTCGTCGTCGTGTAGGCGACCTTCGAACCGTCGGGGGAGACCGAGGGACTCTCGCCACCCGCGCGCACGGTCTCGATGGTGCGGGTGGACACCGTGCCGGTCGCGATCCAGGTGGTGCCCGCCGACTGGGCGCCCACCGTGACGTAGAACGTGTCCTCGTCGACGAAGCTCACGTCCCAGAAGTTGCGGTCGACAGCCGTGAACGGTGCTCCGTCGACCAGCAGCGTCCACGTCTCCAGGTTGCCCAGATCTGTTCCGTCGGTGCTGCGGATCCTCGTCTCGGTCGGCGGCGCGATCTGCGTGGAGCAGTGGTCGGCGACGTAGGCGGTGGTCGCCACCAGGGAGCCGTCCGGGCTCGATCGGGTGCTGCTCGGGATGCCGGACAGCGGCCAGGTCTGCACGGCGGTCCACTGCGCATCCAGGCGCTCGGCCTCGTAGGTGGTGGCCACGCCACGGACCGTCCGCAGGCACACGGTGGAGTCGCCGGCCCGGGTCACCCGGTCGCACGCCACCGTCGTGAACGCCCGGGACCCGCCGGGATCGGTGAGCGACACGGCGGCGACCAGACCGTAGCCGGCGCCCGGGAGGGTGCTGCGGAACAGGATGTGCGGGCCGGTGAGCACGGCGTCGAGCGGGGTCGAGGCGACCGACGGGGCCGCGAGCACCGCTTCGCGGGACGACCGGACGGCCGAGCACACCTCGGCGCCCACCGCCACGACGACACCGGCGACGATCGCGACCAGTGCAGCCGTGCGGGGTGGCACCCGCTTCATCGGGCCGGCGCCACCTCATCGGCCGGGGCGTCGAGCGGGCCGGACCGGTCGATCCCGCGCAGGGCGAACCAGCAGACCGGCAGGGCGAGCGTGAGCAGGATGCCGACGCACACGATCGCAGGCTGACGTCCGAGGGTGTACCAGAGGATGCCGAAGGCCGAGGACGCCGCCATCCGCGCCACCGCGACGACGGTCTGCGCCGTGCCGATGGCGGAGGCGCGCACGGCGGGTGCCGCGCGCTGACCGACGACGGCGGCCAGCACCCCGTCGGTCCCGGCGTAGAAGGCGCCGAGCAGCGCGAGTGCCGCGATGGTGGTCGCCGCCGATGCGCCGCCGACCGCCGCGCACGCGTAGGCGCCGGCGAGCATCGCATGCCCCCAGACGAACACCTTGGCCCGCCCGACCCGGTCGGCCAGCCTGCCGACCGGGATGGCCAGCAGCATGTAGGCGATGTTCGTCCCGACGTACAGCAGCGGGAACCAGGTGGTGGCGAACCCGTCGCGGGCCTGCAGGGACAGGTAGACGAACCCGTCCCCGACCGTGAGGAGCGCAAGCACACCGGCGACGACGAGCACCCGGCGCAGCGCGGGCTCGGTGACGAACCGCCAGCTGAAGGGCCGTTCGGTGAGCGCCGGAACGGGACCGTCGGCGCAGGAGCAGCCCTTGCAGCTGGGCAGCGAACGTTCGGAGCGGGTCTGGTGCTTGGTCACCCAGGACGCCTGCCGCGGCCGCAGGTCGGGCACGAGGAGGCCGAGCACGGCGAGCCCGATGACGGCGCAGCCGAACGAGATGACGAACACCGTGTGGTAGCCGTCGGGCAGCAGCCACAGCACGACGAACGCGAGCAGCGGTCCGACGGCGGCGCCCACGGTGTCGAGCATCCGGTGCACCCCGAACGAGCGACCGAGGTTCTGGGGGTTGGACGAGGCCGCGATCATCGCGTCGCGCGGTGAGGTCCGCAGCCCCTTGCCGACCCGGTCGATCGCGACGAGCGACGTGATCGCCACGAACCCGGTGGTCAGCAGCAGCCCGGCCCGGGTGAGCGCGGACAGGCCGTAGCCGGCGAACGCCACCCACTTGGGGTGGTCGCCGCGGTCTGCGGCCCAGCCGCCGGCGATCCGGACGAGTGCGCTCGCACCCTGCATCAGACCGTCGACGAACCCGTAGGCCAGCGTCGTCATACCCAGTGCGGTGGTGAGGTAAAGCGGCAGGATCGCGGCCACCGACTCCGACGAGATGTCGGTGAGCAGGCTGACGATGCCGAGGGTGACGACGGTCGACGACACCCGGGCGTTGCGGGCGGCGCGCTCGGCGCGGATCTCCTCCGCCGTGCGGCCCGTGGCCGGGGGCAGACGCCGGGTGCCCGAGGTGGTGGGCCGGGTGCACTCGGTGAGGTCGTGGTCGACGACGACGGCCGACTCGTCCTGGGTCGTGGGGTCCATGGGTCAACCTGTCGTGGTGAGTGTGGCCAGGACTGACAGCTCGGTGCCGCCGCCGAGCCGGTCGCGGACCGAGACGACGATGCCGTCGGTGCCACGGGTGTAGGTGACGGCGGATGAGCCGTCGACCGTTGCGGTGGGGTAGCCGTCGAAGCCTTCGCGGGCGAGTGCATCGGCGTAGGCGGCCTGGACCTCGGCGGGTGCGGCGGCGCTCGAGCCCAGCAGCGTCGCCTGCAGGTGGGTGCCCTGTCCGGAGACCGAGCTCGACACCACCTCGACCCCGTCGGGCACCGGGACGACCTGGCTCGGGAACCCGTCCGCGAGCGAGCCCTGCGCCGTGGCGTCCGGCGGTACTGTCCCGCTCACGGTGGGCCCGGTGGTGCCGGCCGGCGCCAGACCTGGCAGTGACGTCGGTGCGGTGAATCCCGGCAGAGACTCGCTCGCCGGGGTGCTCGCGGCGCTGGGTGTGGTGGTGTCGACGGGTGAGCCGACGCTGCCCGGTGCGGGACGTGAGCTGCTCGCGCTCGGATCGGGTTCGGCGGACCCGGTGCACCCGCCGAGCAGGAGCGCCACCAGCCCGGCGCCGACCCCGAGCGCCGCGGCGTGCCCGGTCCGGGGTGCCCGGCGGGTGCGGTTCACCGCAGGCGGCAACACGGTGGAACCTCCCGGGTGCGGGTCGTGGTGGGTGTCGGTCCGAGTCGGAACGGACGAACCGGACGAGTCGGGCGAAGCGCTCCTCACGGTATCCCCACCACCAGTGGCCCCAGGGGGCGTGCCCGGGCGAATTCACCCGTCTGTCCCCGGGCTTCACCCATGCGCCCGCCGGCCCCGCCCCTCCGCCGCCCGCCCCCGCCCGCACCCGCGATTCCGCGGCTGGGCAGGTTCCCACCCTGCCTGGCCTCGGAATCGCCGGTCCGTCCCTTCGATCGCACCCGCGATTCCGGGGCTGGGCAGGTTCGCGACCTGGGTGGACTCGGAATCCCGGGTGGGGGTGGGGGGATGTGGGTCTGGCGGGCGTGTGGTCAGAGGGCGAGGTTGGCCGCGATGTGCTCGGCGATCTCCAGTGCGCAGGTCGCTGCCGGCGACGGTGCGTTGAGCACGTGCACCTGACGTTCGGTCGACTGGATGAGGAAGTCGTCGACCAGGCGACCATCGCGGCGCAACGCCTGGGCCCGGACACCGGCCGGGGCCGGGACCAGGTGCTCGGCGCGCACCCCGGGGAGCAGCTCGGCGACGCTGCGGGCGAACGCGCGACGGTCGAGCGATCGGACCACCTCACGTGAGCCCGGCACGAGGTTGCGGGCGGCGAGGTGCCACAGCCCGGGCCAGCTGAGCGCATCGGCCACGTCCGCGGGCACCACGTCGTGCCAGGTGTACCCCTCGCGGGCCAGGGCGAGCACGGCGTTGGGTCCCACGTGCACGCCGCCGGTGACCATCCGGGTCAGGTGGACGCCCAGGAACGGGAACCGGGGGTCGGGTACGGGGTAGACGAGGCCGCGGACCAGCGCGGCCTTGGCCGGCGTCAGCTCGAAGTACTCCCCGCGGAACGGGACGATCCGGGCCTCGGGCTCGATCTCGCAGGACCGTGCGACGCGGTCGGCCTGCAGACCGGCGCAGGCGACGAGGGCGTCCGCGCGCAGCTCGGTGCGATGCCCGTCGGTGTCCACGCGGACCCGGACCGTGCTGCCGGCGTCCCGTGCCGCGACGAGCTGCGTGCCGAGTGCCACCGTGCCGCCGCCGTCCCGCACATCGTCGGCCAGCGCACGGCAGACGCCGGTGTAGTCGACGATCCCGGTCGAGGCGACCCACAGCGCTTCGACGCTGGCGACGTGCGGCTCCTTCTCACGGGCCGTCGCCTGGTCGACGAGCTGTGCGGGCACACCGTTGTCGACGGCACGTGCGGCGAGCAGGTGCAGCCCCGCGACCTGCTCCGGGCGGCTCGCGACGACGAGCTTGCCGGTGACCTGAGCCGCGATCCCACGTTCACGTGCGAACGCGAGCATGCTGCGCTGCCCGGCGACGGCCATGGTCGCCTTGAGGCTGCCGGGTGCGTAGTACAGACCGGAGTGCATGACGCCCGAGTTGCGCCCCGTCTGGTGGGACGCGACGGCGCGTTCCTTGTCCAGCACGGTGACGATGTGGCCCTCGCGGGTCAGCCTGGCGGCCGTGGCGAGCCCGACGATCCCCGCACCCACGACGACGACGTGTGCCACGACGAACCTCCGGTCCCCGGGGGCGGCTCCCCCGCGGCAGGGTAGCGCCACCGTCCGGTGTGGGCGGGCGCTCCTAGGATGGGAGCGGCGCCGGACCGGGACGCCGGGCCCTTCGGGGTTCGCCCCGGTCGTCCCCCACCCGGCGGCCGCAAGGACCCATGAACCTCACCGGCATCGTCCCCGCTCTGCTTGCCGAGCCCTCCCTCCGTGCTGCCGTCGAGCAGGTCCGCTCCCGAGGTGAGTTGGATGTCGTCGGTCCCGCGGGGGTCCGGGCACCGCTGCTGGCTGCCATGGCCGGGACCGCCGGTCGCACCGGCGGGCGGCCCCTCGTCGTGGTCACCGCCACGGGGCGTGACGGTGACGAGCTGGCCGGTGCGCTGCGCAGCTACCTGCCGGTTGACGAGGTCGCGGTGCTGCCGGCGTGGGAGACGTTGCCGCACGAGCGGCTGTCGCCGCGGGCGGACACGGTCGCCCGGCGGCTGGCGGTGTTCCGCCGGCTGGCCCATCCGCAGGAGCAGGGGCCGGCCGGTCCGATCCGGGTGCTCGTGGTCCCGGTGCGGGCGTTGCTGCAGCCCGTCGTCGTGGGCCTGGGTGAGCTCGAACCGGTGGCGGTGGAGGTCGGGGCCGCGGTGGACCTGGACGATCTGTCCGCCCGGCTCGTCGCTGCCGCCTACACCAGGGTCGACATGGTCGAGCGGCGCGGCGAGTTCGCCGTGCGGGGCGGCATCCTCGACGTCTTCCCGCCGACGGAGGACCACCCGCTGCGCCTGGAGCTGTGGGGCGACGCGGTCGAGGAGATCCGTTGGTTCTCCGTCGCGGACCAGCGCAGCCTCGAGGTGTCGGACCGCGGGCTGTGGGCGCCGCCGTGCCGGGAGATCCTGCTCACCGAGGCGGTCCGGGCTCGCGCCGCGGCCCTGGTGACGCAGCTTCCGGGGGCCGTCGACCTGCTGGACAAGCTGGCCCAGGGCATCGCGGTCGAGGGGATGGAGTCTCTCGCGCCGGCCCTGGTCGAGAAGATGGTGCCGGTTCTCGGGCTGGTCGACGAGGACAGCCTGCTCGTGCTGGTGGACCCCGAGCGGATCCGGCGTCGGGCGCACGACCTGGTGGCGACCACGCAGGAGTTCCTGGAGGCGGCCTGGACGTCGGCGGCGGCGGGCGCGGCCACTCCGCTGGACCTGTCGGCGGCCTCGTTCCTGACCTTCGCGCAGGTGCGCGATCTGGCTGCGGTGCGCGGTCTGGGTTGGTGGACGCTGTCACCGTTTGCGCTCGACGATGCGCAGGAGGGCGCCGCCGGGGCGCACCTGCTGACCGTCGCGGCCCGTGATGTCGAGCACTACCGCGGTGACGTCGAGCGCGCGGTGGGCGATGTGCGCGCCCTGCAGCAGGCCGGCTGGCGGCTGGTGCTGACCACCGACGGTCACGGCCCGGCCCAGCGGATGGTCGAACAGCTCGGTGCGGCGCAGGTGCCCGCGCGGCTGGTGGCTGGGCTCGACGCCGAACCCGAGGGCGGGATCGTGCACGTCGTCCCGGCCCAGCTGGGACCGGGCTTCGTGGCACCCGAGCTCAAGCTCGCGGTGTTCAGCGAGTCCGATCTCACCGGCCGTCAGGGCACCTCGACCCGCGACATGCGCAAGATGCCGAGCCGGCGGCGCAACGTCGTCGACCCCTTGCAGCTACGCCCCGGCGACCTCGTGGTGCACGAGCAGCACGGGGTGGGCCGGTTCATCGAGCTGGTGCAGCGCACCATCGGGTCGGGCGCCAGTGCGGCGACCCGTGAGTACCTGGTGATCGAGTACGCATCGAGCAAACGGGGTCAGCCGGGGGACCGGCTGTTCGTCCCGAGCGATGCCCTGGACCAGGTGACCAAGTACGTGGGCGGTGAGGCCCCGAGCCTGTCGAAGATGGGTGGTGGCGACTGGGCCAAGACCAAGGGTCGGGCACGCAAGGCGGTCCGGGAGATCGCCGCCGAGCTCATCCGGCTCTACTCGGCGCGGATGGCGACCCCCGGCCATGCCTTCGGACCGGACACGCCGTGGCAGCGTGAGCTCGAGGACGCGTTCACCTACACCGAGACCGCCGATCAGCTCGTCACGATCGACGAGGTCAAGGCCGATATGGCCAAGCCGATCCCGATGGACCGCCTGATCTGCGGCGACGTCGGCTACGGCAAGACGGAGATCGCGGTGCGCGCCGCGTTCAAGGCGGTGCAGGACGGTAAACAGGTCGCCGTCCTGGTGCCGACGACGTTGCTCGTCCAGCAGCACTACGACACCTTCGTCGAGCGGTACGCACCGTTCCCCGTGACCGTGAAGGCGCTGTCGCGGTTCCAGAGCGATGCCGAGTCGAAGGCCGTGCTCGAGGGGCTGGCGGACGGCAGCGTGGACGTGGTGATCGGCACCCATCGGCTGCTCACCGGCAGCGTCCGGTTCAAGGACCTCGGTCTGGTGGTGGTCGACGAGGAGCAGCGGTTCGGCGTCGAGCACAAGGAGACGCTCAAGGCGTTGCGCACCAACGTCGACGTGCTCGCGATGAGCGCGACCCCGATCCCGCGCACGTTGGAGATGGCGGTGACCGGTATCCGCGAGATGTCGACGCTGGCCACCCCGCCGGAGGAGCGCCACCCGGTGCTGACCTTCGTCGGTGCGTACGACGAGAAGCAGATCTCGGCGGCCATCCGCCGGGAGCTGCTGCGCGAGGGCCAGGTGTTCTACGTGCACAACCGGGTGGAGTCGATCCACCGGGCCGCCGAGCGCCTGCAGCAGCTCGTACCGGAGGCCCGGATCGCGGTGGCCCACGGGAAGATGGGCGAGGGCCAGCTCGAGAAGGTCATGCTCGACTTCTGGGAGAAGCAGTTCGACGTCCT
>JAKLPK010000097.1 GCA_022013895.1 Cellulomonas sp.
CACCCCCGCCCACCCCCGCCCACCCCTGCCCGCCCCACCCCGCCCCCCCCACCCCGCCCGCCCCCGAGCCCCGTCCGTTCGACCATGCCCCGCAGGTTCGGCCGAGATGTCGGCCGATTCCGCGGCTGACAGCCGAATCGGCGGGCCGGCCGGGGCTGGCGTGGGGCCTGGCGGGCGGGCTGGCCGGTGCTGGCGTGGGGCTCGGCGGGCGGGCCGGCTGGTGCGGGGTGGGGGCCAGCGGGCTGGCTGGATGGTGGGGTGGGGCCGCTGGTCAGAAGCGGGCGGGGTCGCCTGCGCCCACCCGGACCACCACGGGTTCGCCGTCGGTCCAGTCGACCACCGTCGTCGGTGTCGTGCCGCAGTCGCCGCCGTCGACCACGGCATCGAGCCGGTCGTCGAGCTCTTCCTTGATCTGCCAGCCCTCGGTCATCGGCCAGTCGGCCCCGGGCATGAGCAGGGACGACGAGAGCAACGGCTCGCCGAGCTCGCGCAGGATCGCCTGGGCGACCGGGTGCTCGGTGATCCGGACCCCGACCGACCGCTTCTTCGGGTGGGCGAGCCGTCGGGGCACCTCGGGCGTCGCCGGGAGGATGAACGTGTACGGGCCGGGAGTTGCGGCCTTGATCGCCCGGAACGCCGTGTTGCTCAGCGTCACGAGCTGGCCGAGCTGGGCGAAGTCGGCGCAGACGAGCGTGAACTGGTGCGTGTCGTCGACCCCGCGCAGCGCCCGGATCCGCTCGGCGCCCTCGTGGTCGTCCATCCGCGTGCCCAGGGCGTACATCGAGTCGGTGGGATAGGCGATCACCGCCCCGGCTCGGAGCATCGCCACCACCTGGGTGATCGCGCGCGGCTGAGGGTCGGACGGGTGGACGTCGAAGAACCGGGCCATGCGTTGCAGGCTAGGCGCCTGCCTTGCCTCGCGCAGCCCAATGCCGCTCCGCGACACCGTCGACGCGCATCCTTCGCCCGCCGAACCCGTCCTCGTGCGCCCTCCGCCGCCCCGGCGCCTGCGCGAGGACGGGTCGCGGTGCGGCGAGCAGGTGGGTGGCGCGGGGGTGGCGAGCCGGTGGGTGTGGTCGCGGAGCCGGTGGCGATGACGCGAGGCACCGGGAGCGGCAGGGCCGGCCGAGGTGAGGGTGGCGCTGCGGGCGCGGGGTCAGGCGGGGACGAGGTGGTCGGGGCAGACCTCGAACCGGTCGGGCTCGATGAGCAGGGACCCTCGCCCGCCGGTGAGGGAGCGCAGGTCGAGCACGTACCGGGTCAGCTCGGCCGCGGGCACCGAGGCCTCGATCTGGACCTGGCCGCCGTCCAGCGATCTGGTGTCGGTGATCCGGCCACGTCGTGTGGACAGATCGCTCATCACATCGCCCTGCGCGGCCGCCGGCACGGTGACCAGCACCTTCGACACCGGTTCGAGGATGACGGATCCGCCCGCGAGCAGGGCCTCACGGACCCCGATCGCCGCGGCCGTCCGGAACGCCATGTCGGAGGAGTCCACCGGATGCGACTTGCCGTCGAGGATCTCGACCTTGATGTCGACGATCTCGTGGCCGTGCGAACCACCGGCCGTCATCGCCTCGACGACCCCCTTGTGGACGGCACCCATGTAGTTGCGCGGGATCGACCCGCCCACGACGGCGTCCACGAACTCGAACCCGGCGCCGCGCGGCAACGGGGAGACCCGCAGGCCCACCACCGCGAACTGGCCGTGCCCGCCGGACTGCTTCTTGACCTTGCCCTCGGCGGCTGCGGGTCGGGCGATCGTCACGCGGTAGTCGACCGGGACCGGCGAGGTGGTCACATGGACGGTGAAGATCCTGGCCAGGCGTTCGAGCGCGACCGCCAGATGGGTGTCGCCGAGCCCGCGCAGGACGGTCCGGTCACCCATCCGGTCGACGGTGAGCGTGCGGTCCTCGGCGATGAGCCGGGTGAGCGCCGCCGACAACCGGTCGTCGTCGGACTGGGTGACGGGCTCCAGCGCCAGGCCGTACACACCGGGCCGCGCGGGCAACGGCCGCGGTCGCAGGTTCTTGCCGGCGCCACCCTTCGGGCTCAGCAGCGAGCCGGCCGGGGTGGACACCAGCTTCGCGACGGCGACCACCTGACCTGGGCCGGCCTCCTCGAGCGGCACGTGGTCCTTGCCGCGCAGCCGGAACAGACCGGGGATGCGCTCCTCGCCATGAGTCGTGGCGTTGATCAGCCGGTCGCCGGCATGCAGCGTTCCGGACAGCACCCGCAGCAGCGTGACCTGGCCGACGAACGGGTCGGCGAGCGTGCGGAACGCGTGGACCAGGGTGACCCCGGCCGGGTCGGGTGCGACCTCCACCTCGATGTCGCCGGCCAGCACCGTCGGCAACCGGTCGGCGAGGGCCGGGGCGAGCTCGCACACCAGATCGGCCAGCCGGTCGACGCCGACGCCGGTGAGCCCCGAGGCCACCAGCACCGGGACCGCGTCACCGTCGCGCACCTCGTGGGCCAGGGTGCGCTCCAGCTCGCCGATGGTCGGCGACTCACCGGCCAGGTAGCGCTCGAGCTGGTCGTCGTCGTGGGAGACGATCTCCTCGGTGATCTGCTCGTGCAGGCGGTGCTCCTCCTCGGCCACCGAGGCGGGCAGCGGCACGTGGTGGGAGCCGGTGCCGTCGTACTCGACGCCTTCCTCCGAGAGGACATCGGCCAGGGCGGTGAATGCGATCTCCTCGGCGACCGGCAGCTCGAGAGGCACGAGGTGATCGCCGAAGGCGGCGCGCAGCTCGTCGAGTGCACGGTGGAAGTCGGCCCGTGGCTTGTCCTCCTTGGACACCACCACGACGACCGGCACACCGGCGGCGCGTGCGGCGTCCATCGCCAGGTGCGTCCCGGCCTGCACCCCGTCGACAGCGCTCACCACGACGAGCGCGAGGTCGGCCACGGCCAGCGCATCGTCGACCACACCGGCGAAGTCCAGGTAGCCCGGGGTGTCCAGGAGCGTGACGTCGTACAGCTGCCCGTCGTCCGCCGTCCAGCTCAGCGGTACGACGCCGAGGGCCAGCGACATGCCGCGGGCGATCTCCTCGGGCTCGTGGTCCGACAGGGTGCTGCCGTCCTCGACCGTGCCGGCCCGGTTGAGCACACCGGCGCGAAGCGCGAGCGCCTCGACCAGGGTCGTCTTGCCGGCACCACCGGCGCCGAGCACTGCGACCGTCCGAAGGCGTGGCGTCATCGCGTCCATGGATCGTCTCCCCGTTGAGCGATATGGCTGCCGTCAGCCTAGTGACGGCAGCCCATTCTCGTCAGGACGAGCGTCCCTCGAACGACGCAGGCCCGGGCCGGCCGAAGCCGGTCCGGGCCTGCGTCGTGATGTGTGCGCAGGTCAGCGGGCGTCGAGGATGTCGACGACGAAGACCAGCGTCGAGCTCGCCGGGATGGTGCCCTGCTCGGTGTCGCCGTAACCCTGGTCCGGCGGGATGATCAGCAGCACCTGGCTGCCGACCGTCTGCCCGACGAGTCCGTTGACCCAGCCGGTGATCACGGAGTCGGTGTCCAGGGTGAAGGTGGCCGAGGTGCCGTTGGTCCACGACGAGTCGAACGCGGTGCCGTCCCAGAGCCAGCCGGAGTAGTTCACGGTGACGACCTGGCCGGCCGTGACCGCCGCGCCGGTGCCCTTGATGAGGGGCTGGATGACGAGCGTGGTCGGTGCGTCGGTGGTGACCGGGGTCAGGGTCGGCTCACCGGTGTCGGAGAGGGTGACGGTCGGCAGACCGGCCGCCGGGGTCACGGCCTCGCCGCTCGCCCGGGCCGGCACCGAGTAGGCGTCGAGGATGTCGATCGCGATGACATCGGTCTCCGCCGAGCTCGTGCTGGTGGCGGTGCTCGACGGGTAGGCGACGAGGATGCGCGCACCGACGTGCGCCGACAGCAGCACCTCGTCGAAGTTGCCGAGCGTGTCGTTCGACCCTGCCGTGAGCGTCTGCGCGCCGCTGCTCCAGGTGCTGCCGAGGATGCTGCCGTCGACGCCGGAGACGGCGACCTCCTGCATCTGGACGATCTGCCCGCTGGTGATGGCCGCGCCCGTGCCGTCCTCGACGAGGACGGTGGCGAAGCCCGACACGTTGAACGGGGACGAGGGGAGGGTGATGGTCGGCTCGGTGCCGAGGTCACCGGTCACCGTGACGCCTTCGAGGACCGCGATGTCCTGGGGGTCGGAGGTCGACGCCGAGGTCGACGAGGCGCTGGCGCTCGCGCTCGGGGACGCACTGGAATCGCTGCTGCAGGCGGCAAGACCGAGGGCGGCGGTCAGGACAAGGACAGCCAGGGGGGCGGCGCGACGCACGAGAAACCTCACGGATCGGGAGTCCGCGCCGAGCGGCGCGACGCGCCCACGGTACGCGATACCGCGGTGCCGCTACGGCCCGGTCAGATGACTCACAGCCGACTGACACCTAAACTCCAGACGAGCCGAACGCCAGGCCCAGCAGATAGGTGAGTGCGGCCGCACCCCATCCGATCGCGAGCTGGCGCAGTGCGCGGGCGGTCGGCGAGGAGCCCGACAGCAGCCCGACGACGGCGCCGGTGATCAGGAGAGCGACCCCGACCAGACCGGCCGACCAGCCGACCGCGACCCAGCCGGTGGCTCCGAGCAGGTACGGCAGCACGGGGATCACGGCGCCCGAGGCGAAGAACAGGAAGCTGGCTGATGCGGCGCCCCAGGGCGTCCCGATCGCCTCGTGCTCATCGCGCTGGGGGGCCAGGTGGGCGCCGGACGGGTCGGGCAGGGCCGTGGAGGTGCGGAGCAGTGATCCGTTGACCGCCTCCAGCCGTTCGTACTCGGCGAGTGACGTGAGCACGGTCGCGGCACGTTCGGCTGCGGCGGCCTGGCTCATCCCCCGCGCCCGGTAGACCAGGGCGAGCTCGTTGGCGTCGGCGTCGAGGTGCGGCAGGGCGCTGCCGGCGGCGGTGGCCGGCCGGGAGGCGTCGAGCAGCTCGCGCTGGGAGCTGATCGAGACGTACTCGCCGGCACCCATCGAGGCCGCACCGGCGAGCAGCCCGCCCAGGCCGGTGAGCAGCACGATCGACGGTGAGACGCCGCTGGCGCCGACGCCCAGCACGAGTGCGAGGTTGGAGACCAGACCGTCGTTCGCGCCGAAGACGGCGGCGCGGAAGGTGCCGGACATCTGCTGGCGGCCCCGGGTGGCCAGCCCCCGGACGACCTCCTCGTGGATCCGCTCGTCGGCCGCCATCTGGGGTGTGGCGTCGCCGTCGGAGTCGTAGGTGGAGCGGGCCTCGGCGCGTTGGGCCAGGGCGAGCACGAACACCGAGCCGAAGCGCCGCGCGAGCCAGCCGAGCACCCGGGTGCGCAGGGCGCCGGTGCGTCGGGGCCCGGCGTGGTCGCCGAGCAGGTCGAGCCAGTGCGCCTCGTGGCGGCCCTCGGCCTCGGCGAGGGCGAGCAGGATCTCCCGTTCCTCACCCGAGCGGCGGGAGGCCAGGTCCCGGTAGACGGCGGCCTCGGCGCGTTCGTCGGCGAGGTGACGGCGCCACCGGCGAAGCTGCGCGGAGGTGGGTTCGGACATGGCGCCGATGATCCCATGGGCGCCCCGGGCGCCTTGAATCGTGTGATTCGACGGGTTTGTCGCAATGTGACCGGAATCACACAACGAGTTCTCAGAAGTCCGTCGGGGCAGGGTGACCAGGAAACCCAGACGGCCGACCTACAGGCCTGTCACAGTCGGCAATCACGGTGTGACATGCCGTTCACACTCTGCGGATGACAGGTCACCGCGATGCTGCGCACACTGGCGCAACCCCTCCGCCCGCCAGGCGGACGGAGCATCGAAGGCCTCACCGGCACCACCGGGGCCCGTCCCACTGCATCGCCAACGGCGTCGATCAGACCCGCGACGAGCAGCAAGGGAAATCCGATGTTCATCTTCATTCTTCAGATGCGTCAGATGCTGACCGCACAGAACGAGCTCTACCTTTTCGCCGTCTTCTCCGCGCTCATCTGGGCGCTCTGGGTGCTCAAGGTGGTGCTCTCCCGGCGGTACCGACCCGTCCCGGCGCCGCACACGACCACCACCTCCGTGGTGATCCCCGTGGTCGACGAACCCGAGGACCTGTTCCGCGACGTCCTCACCAGGATCGTCGCGCAAGGCCCGACCGAGACCATCGTCGTCATCAACGGCAAGCCCAACCCGGCGCTCGAGGCCATCTGTGACGACTTCGCCCCTGCCGTGCGGTGGGTGCACACCCCCATCCCCGGCAAACGCAACGCCGTGAAGATCGGCACCGAGCTGTCCGTCGGCGACATCACCGTGCTCGTCGACTCGGACACGATCTGGACCCCTGGCGCGCTGTCCGAGCTCGTCAAACCGTTCGCCGACCCGGCCGTGGGCGGCGTCACGACCCGGCAGCGCATCCTCGAACCCGAACGCTCCTGGATCACCCGCTGGGCGGACTGGCTGGAGAACACCCGGGCGCTCTACTCGATGCCCGCCCAGTCCGCGCTCGGGCAGATCGGCTGCCTGCCCGGACGCACCATCGCCTTCCGGCGCCGCATCCTCATGTCGGTCATGGACAAGTTCATGACCGAGCGGTTCCTCGGCGTCTTCCTCGAGGTCTCCGATGACCGGACGCTCACCAACCTCACGCTCAAGGCCGGCTACAAGACGGTCTACCAGGCGACGAGCCTGGTCTACACCGACGCCCCGCTCCAGCTGAAGAAGCTCTACAAGCAGCAGCTGCGCTGGGCGCGCGGCAGCCAGTACAACACCCTGCGGATGCTGCCCTGGATGCTCGGGCACGCACCCGTCCTGGCGATCTTCTTCCTCACCGACATCGTGCTGCCGTTCCTGCTGCTCGGCACCATCGGTGGGTGGATCTACCGGGCCGCCACGCATACCGGCGAGAACCTGTATGCCGCGATCCTGGCGACCTACACCGGCATGTCCGGCTGGTTCTGGGTGGCCGGGCTGATGCTCGTCTCCTCGGTGCTGTCCATGTCGATCCGGCAGGTCCGCCACCTGCAGGAGAAGCCGTCCGACTTCTTCCGGCTGCCGCTGTTCATCATCGTGTCGACCCTGTTCCTCATGCCGATCCGGCTGATGGGCTTCTTCCGGATGGCGCACGCCGCCGGGTGGGGGACCCGGGCCGGGGCGTACGCCGGAGGCGGCGACCTGATGGCCGAGCTGGAGGCGTCGTCCGTCTCGGCGCCGGTCGACCTCGTCGACCGCACACCCCCGCTGGGCGTGCCGGTCGCAGCGGCCGGACGGGGCCGGGCAGACGGGACGCAGGCCGCCGGCGCCCAGGTCGCGACCGCGGTCCACACCCGGCGCAGGACCCAGACCGGGTCGGTCAAGCGGCGGCGCGTGCACCGGCTCAACCCGTTGGCCGCCGTCCCGTACCTCATCGGCTCCGCGCTGATCGCCTCGATGGCGGTGCTCTATGTCTGAGCCGACGTGGTGGACCTCGTTGCACGCACGCCGTGGTGGCCGCGGCCCCCAGATCGGCGCACTCGTCCTGGTGCTCTCGCTGCTCGGCGTCACGGGCGTCGTCTGGGCCTCGCCGCGGGTGCCGACCGTCGTCTCGGACCCGATGAGCGCCCAGGAGCAGGCGCTGCTCGCCGAGAACGAGGCGCTCCGCAACTCCCTGGACGCCCGGGAGACCGAGCTGGCCGACCTGAAGTCGTCGCAGGCCAAGGCCTCCGCCGAACGTGCGGCGGCCGCGCAGCGCGAAGCTGCCCGCAAGTCCGCGGCCAAGGCCGAGGCCGCCTCCCAGGCTCAGGCCGACGCAGCGAGCGGGACGTCGTCCTCGGACGCTGCGGCGCAGCGGGCCGAAGCGGCGCAACGGTCCGCGGCCAAGGCCGCCAGCGAGCGGGCGCTCGGCGCGGCACAGGGGCGTGGCGACGACCTCGCCGCGCAGCTGGCGAACGCCAGGGCGCAGGCCGCCGCTGCGCAGGCGCAGACCCCGGCCGAGTCGCCGTCGCCCGCGGCGACGACCGCTGCGAAACCCGCCACACCGTCGCTGGCCAGCCTGCTGGCGCCGACCCAGCGGCAGTTCGGGCTGTACACCACCCAGGCGCCGTTCAACTGGGCCGAGTTCGATGATGTGAAGACCAAGGTCGGGACCTCGCCGACGATGGTCGGGTACTTCCAGGGCTGGGACGGACCGTTCCGCCCGGACGCCGTCACCCGGGCCTGGCAGCGCGGGATGATGCCGTTGCTCACCTGGGAGTCCCGCCCGCTGGCCGCGGCGAACGACCAGGCGGTCGACCCCGACTACTCGCTGCCCAAGATCATCAACGGCGACTACGACGCCTACCTGCACCAGTACGCGAAGGACATTGCCGCACTGGGGCTGCCCCTCGGTATCCGGCTCGACCACGAGATGAACGGGTCCTGGTACCCGTGGGGTGAGCGGGCATGGGGCGGCAACTCGCTCAACGGGAACGGCAAGGGCGACTACGTGAAGATGTGGCGCCACGTGCACGACATCTTCGAGGCCGAGGGCGCCCACGCCTACGTCGTGTGGATCTGGGCGCCCAACATCGTCAACGCGCTGCCGTCCTGGGCGAAGAGCTCAGCCTGGTACATGAGGTCGCTGTACCCGGGGGACGACTACGTCGACTGGGTCGGCCTCTCCGGCTACTTCCGGCCGCCGTACAAGGCCGACCAGACGCCGACGTTCGACTACACCTTCGGACGTTCCCTCGCGCAGCTGCGGTCGTTCACCGACAAACCGATCCTGCTGGCCGAGATCGGCGCATCGGAGATCGGCAACAACAAACCCGCGTGGGTCACCGACCTGTTCGACGCCTTCACCAGACCTGAGAACGACGACATCATCGGGATCGCCTGGTTCAACCAGACGGTGACGACGATCAGCGGCGGGCAACGGGTCACGAACGACTGGCGGATCGCCTCCCGGGGCGACTCGCTCGAGGCGTTCTCGGCCGGTGTCGCGAACCCGGCCGCCGGGTTCGTCGGGACGGTGGCCGAACGGGACGCGGCCCGTGCGGAGACGGCAAGCCCCACCCCGACGCCGACGAGCACGACCGCCGCCCCCGCACCTACCGGGACCGCCACCGGGACCGAATCGGCGGCGACGACCGCCACTGCGACCGCGAGCGCCGACCCGACCGAGACCGCCACTGCGACCGTCACCCCGACGCCCACCCCGACGGGCACCGGGACTGCGACTGCAACCGCTGAACCGAGCGAGGAGCCGTCCTCCTCGCCCGCCCCGACGGACTCGGGGGGTCCGTCCGTCCCCGACTGACGGTCGAGGGCACGGGACCCGTGCCCTGGTCCGTCAGTCGCCCACCGTCCGTGCCCCTGTGCCGGACGCGTTGATCACCAGCCTCCCGTCCGCACGGCCCGAGGAGCACCCATGCCCGAATCTGCGTCCGAGACCCTGTCCGAGTCCCTGTCCGACGAGCGCACCATGGCTCCGCGCATCACGGTGCTCGGCACCGGCTACCTGGGCGCCACGCATGCCGTGGCGATGGCCCAGCTCGGGTTCGACGTCGTCGGCGTCGACACCGACCCCGCCAAGATCACCGCCCTGGCCAACGGCAAGGTCCCGTTCTACGAGCCGGGACTACCCGAGCTGCTCGAGGACTCCCTGGCCAGCGGCCGGTTGCGGTTCACCACCGATGTGGCCACCGCGGTGGCGCAAGGGGACGTCCACTTCATCTGCGTGGGCACCCCGCAGTCCAGGACCGGGCACGCAGCCAACCTCTCCTACGTCGAGGCTGCGACCACGGCCGTGGCACGCCACCTCACCCGGGACGCCGTCATCGTCGGGAAGTCGACCGTGCCGGTCGGGACGGCCGCCCGGCTGCGGGAGATCGTCGCCCGCGAGGCCCCGGCCGGGCTGCGGGTCGAGCTCGTCTGGAACCCCGAGTTCCTGCGGGAGGGCAAGGCTGTGCACGACACGCTGCACCCCGACCGGATCGTGCTCGGCGGGGTCTCGGCGCAGGCGGAGGCGGTGCTGCGTGAGGTCTACGCCACCCCGATCGCCGAGGGCTCACCCGTGGTCGTGACCGATCTGCCGACGGCCGAGCTGGTGAAGGTGAGCGCCAACGCGTTCCTCGCCACCAAGATCTCGTTCATCAACGCGATCGCCGGTGTGTGCGAGGCGGCCGGTGCGGATGTCACGGTGCTGGCCGACGCCATCGGCCACGACAAGCGCATCGGACGCC
>JAKLPK010000098.1 GCA_022013895.1 Cellulomonas sp.
CGGCGAGATGCGCTCGCGGTTGTCGGCCCGCAAGCAGAAGGAGATCTCGCGGCGCAAGAACGCGCTGGAGTCGTCCTCGCTGCCGGCCAAGTTGGCGGACTGCCGGATCGACGACGTGGAGCGCTCGGAGCTGTTCATCGTCGAGGGGGACAGCGCCCTGGGCACCGCCAAGCTTGCGCGGTCCAGCGACTACCAGGCGTTGTTGCCGATCCGGGGCAAGATCCTCAACGTCCAGAAGGCCTCGGTCACGGACATGCTCAAGAACGCCGAGTGCGCGGCCATCATCCAGGTGGTCGGTGCGGGTTCGGGGCGCACCTTCGAGCTCCCCGCCGCCCGCTACGGCAAGATCGTGCTGATGACGGATGCCGATGTCGACGGCGCGCACATCCGCACGCTGCTGCTCACGTTGTTCTTCCGCTACATGCGACCCCTGGTCGAGGACGGCCGGGTCTACGCGGCCGTCCCGCCGCTGCACCGCATCGAGCTGCTCGGCAGCGGTGGACGGGGGCGGGAGTACGTCTACACGTACTCTGAGGCGGAGCTGACAGCGACGCTCAAGAAGTTCGACAAGGCGGGTCGGCGCTACTCCGGTGACATCCAGCGCTACAAGGGGCTGGGTGAGATGGATGCCGACCAGCTGGCCGAGACGACGATGGATCCGCGCCACCGGACGCTTCGGCGGGTGACCGTCGAGGGCGCGGCCCGTGCCGAGCAGGTGTTCGAGCTCCTCATGGGCTCCGATGTGGCGCCCCGCAAGGACTTCATCGTCGCCGGTGCACGGACCTTGGACCGTCGCCGGATCGATGCATGACCTCACCTATCCGCGACGACGATTAGGGTTTCGTGCCATGACGGCGGTGCTCGACCTCCAGGACCTGACCATCCGGCGAGGGGCGACGACGATCCTCGACCGGCTGACCTGGACGGTCCGCGAAGGGGAGCGCTGGGTCGTCCTGGGGCGCAACGGTGCGGGCAAGACGACGATGCTCCAGGTGGCCTCGGGCCGGATGCACCCGACCGAGGGTGTGGCCGAGGTGCTGGGCAGCAGGCTCGGCAGGGTCGACGTGTTCGATCTGAGGCCCCGGATCGGTCTGTCCAGTGCGGCGCTGGCCGATCACATCCCGTCGGGCGAGACGGTGCTCGATGTCGTGCTCACGGCGGCGTACGGCGTCACGGGGCGGTGGCGGGAGGCGTACGAGGGGGTCGATGAGGCCCGTGCGCGGGATCTGCTCGCCGCGTTCGGTGTGCTGCACCTGGGTCAGCGCTGGTTCGGCACGTTGTCGGAGGGTGAGCGCAAGCGGGTCCAGATCGCTCGTGCGCTGATGGCCGACCCGGAGCTGCTGCTGCTCGACGAGCCGGGTGCAGGTCTGGACCTGGGCGGCCGTGAGGAGCTGGTGAGCGCGCTCGCCGAGCTGGCACGTGACCCGCGTTCCCCGGTCCTGGTGCTCGTGACCCATCACGTGGAGGAGATCCCGCCGGGCTTCACGCATGCGCTGCTGCTGCGCAAGGGCAGTGCGTACGCGGCGGGCACGCTGGAGGAGGTGCTCACGGCGGAGAACCTGTCGGGGACGTTCGACCTCCCGCTGCACCTGCACCACAGTGCGGACCGCTGGTCGGCCAGGGCACTCCCGCAGGTCTCGGCCGGTCACCACTCGCCGGAGCGCCCAGCCCCGTAGGATCGACTGGTCGCGTCATGGTGGCGCGGTCGGGGGTGGGGTGGCGATGGCCTGGCTGTGGTGGGTCGGTGCGGCGCTCCTGCTCGGCATCGCCGAGATGCTCCTGCTGTCCCTCGTCCTCGTGATGTTCGCCGGCGGTGCGCTGGCGGGTGCTGTGGCCTCGCTGCTGGGTGCGCCGGTGTGGGCGCAGATTCTCATCGCGGCGGTCGTCTCGATCATCCTGCTCGCGACCTTGCGGCCGTGGCTGCTGCGGCATCTGCGGCAGCGGGTACCGCTCCAGGAGACCAACGCTACGGCCCTCGTCGGCCGTCCGGCCGTGGTCGTCAGCTCGGTCGACGCGGCGACCGGACGGGTGAAGCTGTCAGGCGAGGTCTGGTCTGCCCGGACCGAGGCCGGTGTCGTGCTCGAACCCGGGTCGTCGGTGACGGTGACCCGGATCGACGGTGCTACGGCCGTCGTCGTCCCGCTCGACGCGCCTGGTGCGCGTTGAGCCCGTCCATCCCCGGAGGTATGTCGTGACCGACACAGGGGGCGCCGCTCAGCTGGTGCTCTACATCGTCCTGGCTCTCGTGGTGCTGTTCGTCGTCGTCGCGCTGGTGCGCTCGGTACGGATCGTGCCGCAGGCCGTTTCGACGATCGTCGAACGCCTGGGTCGGTACTCGCGCACGATGGAGGCGGGTCTGCACCTGCTCATCCCGTTCGTCGACCGCATCCGGGCCTCGGTGGACCTGCGTGAGCAGGTGGTCTCGTTCCCACCGCAGCCGGTGATCACCTCGGACAACCTGGTGGTGAGCATCGACACGGTCATCTACTTCCAGGTCACCGAGCCGAAGGCCGCGGTCTATGAGATCGCCAACTACATCCAGGGCATCGAGCAGCTCACGGTGACGACCCTGCGCAACGTGGTCGGTTCGATGGACCTGGAGCAGACGCTCACCAGCCGCGACCAGATCAACGGCCAGCTGCGCGGGGTGCTCGACGAGGCGACGGGTCGCTGGGGCGTGCGGGTCAACCGCGTCGAGCTGAAGTCGATCGACCCGCCCGCTTCGGTGCAGGGCTCGATGGAGCAGCAGATGCGCGCCGAGCGCGACCGGCGCGCGGCGATCCTCACGGCCGAGGGCGTCAAGCAGTCCCAGATCCTCACGGCCGAGGGGGAGAAGCAGGCTGCGATCCTGCGGGCCGAGGGTGCCGCGCAGGCGGCGATCCTCACGGCCGAGGGTGAGTCTCGGGCGATCCTGCAGGTGTTCGACGCGGTGCACCGCGGCGATGCCGACCCGAAGCTGCTCGCGTACCAGTACCTGCAGATGCTGCCCAAGGTCGCCGCGAGCCCGTCGAACAAGATGTGGTTCCTGCCCGCGGAGCTGTCCGGGGCGTTGGGCGTGGTGGCCAAGGCGTTCGGGGGATCGGGCGCCGACAGCGAGCCGTCGGCCCGTCCGGCGGGGACGTCGCCGCTGGACGAGGGTGAGCTGCCGGAGGTGACGCTCACCGATCCGAAGGTCGCTCTGGCGGAGGCGCGTCGTGAGTCGGCTGCCGCGACCGCCGATGCGACGAGCGCCGGGGTCTTCAGCGGAGCGCCGTTCGATCCGTCGGCCGAGGCCGGTCAGCGTCCGGGTGGGTCGGCCGTGCCGCCCACGGGGCCCGTCTTGCCACCGGCACCCGATCAGGTGTGAACTGAATGGGTCGGCCCCACCCGGGGCTGGCCTGCACGGGTGAAACGGTTTGCTGAGTGAGCACTCACTCACTTAACATGGACGCGTGCCTGAGATCTCCGAACCAGCCGTGCGCGCCGGTCGTGCGTCGCCGCTCCCGCCGGACGAGCGGCGGACAGCCATCCTGGCTGCCGTCCAGGATGTGATCCTCGAACGCGGTACCGCAGTGACGACCCGCGACCTGGCCGCCGCGGCCGGGGTGGCCGAGGGCACGCTGTTCCGCGTGTTCGAGGACAAGACGACGCTGCTGCGCGAGGCGGTGCTCGCCGCCATCGACCCGAGTCTTGCGCTCGTTCCGATGCGCTCGATCGACCTCGACGCCCCCCTCGAGCAGCGGATCGTCGAGGTGATGCGGATCAGCCAGGCGCGGGTCGAGCGCACCGTCGCCTGGATGTCGCTGCTCCACCAGCTCGGCCGGCCGGATGCAGGCGATGCGCACCACGGCCCGCACGCCGCGTTCCAGGACCGCCGTCGCACCGTCGGCTCAGCGATCCGCGCCGAGCTGATCCACCTGCTCACCCCCGATGAGGCACGGCTGCGGCTACCCCTGCAGGAGGTCGCCGACCTGCTCGCGACGATCCTGGTCGGCTCGGCCGTCCGCACCGTCGAGAGCGCGCGTTCCGGCGGTGACGGCGGCGATGTCCCGGCGCCGCAGGACGTCGCCGCCATGTTCCTGTCCGGTGTCGTCGACCCGGGCGCATCCCCCGAACCCCATGACCTCGTCCCGGAGGGACCCACCTCATGCTGATGCGACTGCTGCGGGAACACCTGCGGCCCTATCGCGGCGCCGTCGCGGCTCTGCTGGTGTTCCAGCTGATCCAGACGATCGCCACGTTGTACCTGCCCAACCTCAACGCCAAGATCATCGACGACGGGGTGACCGCGGGCGACACCACGGTGATCTGGCAGACCGGCGGCTGGATGCTGGCCGTCAGCCTCGGCCAGGTCGTGGCGTCCGTGATCGCCACCTACTTCGGTGCACGCACGGCGATGCAGCTCGGTCGTGACCTGCGGCGGCGCCTGTTCAGCCACGTCCAGGGCTTCTCGGCCCAGGAGGTCGCCAAGTTCGGTGCCCCGACGCTGATCACCCGGACCACGAACGACGTGCAGCAGGTCCAGATGGTCGTCTACATGACCGCCGTGTTCGCGTTGATGGCGCCCATCATGCTCATCGGTGGCGCCGTGATGGCCATGCGGGAGGACATCAAGCTGTCGGGCGTCCTCGTCGTCGTCATCCCCGTGCTCGGTCTGGTGGTCGGGCTCATCGTGTCGCGCATGGTGCCGTACTTCCAGCAGATGCAGACCAGGATCGACAAGGTGAACGGCGTGATGCGCGAGCAGATCGCCGGGATGCGGGTGGTGCGGGCGTTCGTGCGGGAGCGTCGCGAGTCCGAGCGATTCGGCGCCGCCAACGACGACCTCTACACCGCCTCGCTCGGGACCGGCCGGCTCATGGCCCTCATGTTCCCCTCGCTCATGCTCGTGATGAACCTCACCACCGTTGCGATCATGTGGTTCGGTGGGCAGCGGATCGACGTGGGCGGGATGCAGGTCGGTCAGCTCACGGCCTTCATCACCTATGCGATGTACATCCTCATGTCCGTGATGATGTCCTCGATGATGTTCGTGATGATCCCGCGGGCCATGGTGTCCGCGGGCCGGATCGGCGAGGTGCTGGACACCAGCACGAGCGTGCTGCCCCCCGAGAGCCCGGTGCGTCTGCCCGATGACGCCCGCGGCCACCTCCAGCTGGAGCAGGTGACCTTCAGCTACCCCGGGGCCGAGGACCCGGTGCTGCACGACATCGACCTGGAGGCGCTGCCCGGGCGGACCACCGCGATCATCGGCGCCACCGGATCGGGCAAGACGACCCTGCTCAACCTCGTGCCACGGCTGTTCGACGCCACCGGTGGACGCGTCCTGCTCGACGGCGTGGATGTCCGCGAGCTCGACCCTGCTCAGCTGTGGAACCGGATCGGGTTCGTCCCGCAGAAGCCCTACCTGTTCTCCGGGACGATCCGGTCCAACCTCCAGTACGGCAAGGAGGACGCGACCGACGACGAGCTCTGGCACGCACTGGAGATCGCGCAGGCCAAGGGGTTCGTCGAATCGCTGGACGAGCAGCTGGACGCCCCGATCGACCAGGGTGGCACCAACGTGTCCGGCGGTCAGCGTCAACGGCTCGCCATCGCCCGCGCCCTCGTCCGCAAGCCCCTGCTCTACCTGTTCGACGACTCGTTCTCGGCGCTCGACTACGCAACCGATGCGCGCCTGCGCGCAGCGCTGGCGCCCGAGACGGCGGAGGCCACGGTGCTCATCGTGGCCCAGCGGGTGGCCACCATCCGGTATGCCGACCACATCGTCGTGCTCGATGACGGCCGAGTGGTCGCGCAAGGCACGCACACCGAGCTGATGGCCGGCTCGCCGACCTACCAGGAGATCGTCTACTCGCAGCTGAGCGCAGCGGAGGCACAGGCATGAGCGCGCAGGAGAAGGCGCCGGCGCGCCCCCCCGCACGGGGCCCCATGGGTGGTGGCCCGATGGGCGGGATCGGGATGCCCGTCACCAAGTCGATGGACTTCAAGGGCTCGGGTCTGCGGCTCATGCGCACCCTGGCGCCCGAACGGTTGCGGTTGACGGGGATCGTCGTGCTGTCGGTGATCTCGGTCGCTGCGGCCGTCGTGGCGCCCAAGCTCATCGGGAACGCGACCAACGTGATCTTCGAGGGCGTCGTCGGCTCGATGCTCGGCGCCCAGGGGGTGCCCGCGGGCACCCCGATCGACCAGGTGATCGCCAACCTGCGTGCGCAAGGCCAGGGCTCGGTGGCCGACATGCTCGCGGCCATGTCCCATGTCGTCGTCGGGCAGGGGATCGACTTCGGTCGGCTGGGGTCGATCCTGCTCGTGGTGGCCCTGGTGTACGGGGCCTCGTTCTTCACCGGCTGGATCGCGGGGCGACTGACCGCGACGGCCGTTCAGAACACGGCGCGCACGCTGCGCAACGACGTCGAGGCCAAGCTGTCGCGGGTGCCCCTGAAGTACGTCGACGGGCAGTCGCGCGGGGACCTGCTGTCCCGAGTGACCAATGACATCGACAACATCGCCCAATCGATGCAGCAGACGTTGTCCCAGCTCATCACGTCGGTCCTCACCGTGGTCGGCGTGCTGGCCATGATGTTCTGGATCTCACCGGTGCTCGCCCTGGTCGCCCTGGTCACGGTGCCGCTGTCGGCCGTCGTCGCCATGGTGATCGGCAAGCGGTCCCAGCCGGAGTTCGTCCGCCAGTGGAAGCACACGGGCGAGGTGAACGGGCACATCGAGGAGATGTTCACCGGTCACTCGCTGGTGACCGTGTTCGACCGGCAGGCCGAGGCCCAGCGGGTCTTCGACGAGCGGAACGAGCAGATGTACGACGCCAGCTTCAAGGCGCAGTTCATCTCGGGTGTGATGCAGCCGGCGATGGGGTTCATCGCGAACCTCAACTACCTGATCGTCGCGGTGTTCGGCGGGCTCAAGGTGGCCTCCGGCACGATGACGCTGGGCGATGTGCAGGCGTTCATCCAGTACTCGCGGCAGTTCACCCAGCCGATCACCCAGATCGCCTCGATGGCCAACCTCCTGCAGTCCGGGGTCGCCTCGGCCGAGCGGGTGTTCGAGCTGCTCGACGCGCCCGAGCAGGGGCCCGACCCGAGCCCGGCGGCGGAGCTCGTGACGCCCGTGCAGGGCCGGGTGGCCTTCGAGGACGTGTCGTTCCGGTACGTCGAGGACACCCCGCTGATCGACGACCTCGACCTGGTCGCCGAGCCCGGGCAGACCATCGCGATCGTCGGACCCACCGGTGCGGGCAAGACCACGCTGGTGAACCTGCTCATGCGGTTCTACGAGGTGGACTCCGGGTCGATCACGCTCGACGGCGTCGACACGCGGGCGCTGACCCGTGACGACCTGCGCTCGCAGATCGGCATGGTGCTGCAGGACACCTGGCTGTACTCGGGGACCATCGCGGACAACATCGCCTACGGCGTCGACGGGGCCACCCGGGAGCAGGTCATCGAGGCGGCGAAGGCCACCCACGTCGACCGGTTCGTGCGCACCCTGCCCGACGGCTACGACACGGTGATCGACGACGAGGGCGGCACGGTCTCGGCGGGGGAGAAGCAGCTGCTCACCATCGCCCGGGCCTTCCTGGCCGATCGCGCGATCCTGGTGCTCGACGAGGCGACGTCCTCGGTGGACACCCGCACCGAGGTGCTGGTCCAGCACGCGATGAACGCGTTGCGGCAGGGGCGCACCTCCTTCGTCATCGCGCACCGGCTGTCGACCATCCGCGATGCCGACGTGATCCTGGTGATGGAGCACGGGCAGATCGTCGAGCAGGGCTCGCACGAGGACCTGCTGGCGGTCGACGGCGCGTACTCCCGGCTCTACCAGAGCCAGTTCGCCTCGGCGGCGGCCGAGATCGACTGAGGCGGCGGGGCGGACGCCCCGGCGGGACGAATCGATTCGATGCTGGCACCTGAGGAGCCGTAGGCTGCTCAGGTGCCAGCCTCTCCCGCGCCGCAGACCGCCCCTCGCGTGCGTCGCGACTCCTACACCGTCGGGCTCTACACCGTCTTCATCGCGTGGGGCTGGTTGCTCTACTCGTTCAACCCGAGCGTGTCCCTGCTCGCGGAGGAGCAGCACGTCTCCGGTGCCCTCGCCGGGCTGCACGGCACAGCGATGGCTGTCGGTTCGCTGCTCGCGGGTTGGGTCGCGCCCAAGGTGGTCGCCCGGCTGGGGCGCCCGCGTGCGCTCATGGTCGAGGCGCTCCTGATGGCGGTCGGGGTGCTCGCCCTCGTGCTCGGGCAGGGCATCGGCGCGACGTTGACCGCCATGCTCGTGCTGTCCGTCGGCGGGGTGTCCATGATGTCGACGGCGACCGTCGGTCTGGCCCGCCACCAGCCGCTCGCGGCATCCGCCGTGCTGTCCGAGGCGAACGGTGTCGGTTCAGGGGTCGGACTGTTCGCCCCGCTGGTGCTCGGGGTGGCCGTCGGGATCGGCTGGGGCTGGCGCCCGGCCGTCGTGGTGACGGTGCTCATCGTGCTCGCCGTCGCGTTCATCGCCTGGCGTACCCGGGACGGCAGCGAGAACGCGGTCCCGATCGTGGCCTCCCGGGACAAGCTCCCGATGTCGACCGGGATCTGGTTCCTGGTGGCGCTGGTCGCCGGGATCTCGCTCGAGTTCGCCACGACCTTCTGGGCGACCGCGCTGGTCCGGGAGCAGACCGGCGCCTCGGCCGGGATCGCGACGGCGACCACCGCCGGGCTGCTGCTCGGGATGACCGCAGCACGGCTGCTGCTGGGTCCGGTCGCCCCACGGTTCGGTCCGGCCCGGATGCTTGCGATCGCCTTCGTGGTCGCCGTCATCGGCTGGGTCGTGCTGTGGACGGCCACCGATGCGGCCGTGGCCGTGGGTGGGTTGGCGGTCCTGGGCGCCGGGATCGGGCTGACCGCACCGCTGTCCCAGTCGATGGTGCTGGCCGCGGCCGGTGACCACCAGGACAAGGCGCAGGGCCGGTCCTCGGTCGCCTCCGGGATGGCTGTCGGCGTCGCACCGTTCGTGCTCGGCGCGCTCGCCGACCAGGTCGGCACCCACGGTGCGTTCGTGCTGGTCCCCGTGCTGGGTGCGCTCGGTGTGGTGGCCTCGATGGTGGGCGGTGCAGTGGCTGCGCGCCGGGTCGCCGTCCCCGTCGACTGAACCGACCCCGTCGACTGGCAGGATCGAGACCGTGCCCGGGTTCGAACGTGTGACGATCACCGACCCAGACGACCCGCGGCTCGCCGACTACGTGTCCCTGACCGATGTGGCGCTGCGGACCCGGATGGAGCCGGCCGGTGGGCTCTACATCGCCGAGAGCTCGACCGTGCTGGGCCGGGCGCTGGCCGCCGGGCACCGGCCGCGGTCGGTGCTGTGCGCGCCCCGGTGGTTGGCGGATGTCGAGACGATGCTCGCGACGGTGCCCGCGGACCCGGACCCGGTGCCCGTCTACGTGGCCGACGAACCCGTGCTCGAGGCGATCACCGGCTTCCACGTGCATCGCGGTGCGCTCGCCGCGATGCATCGGCCCGCGTTGCCGACCCTCGACGAGGTGGTGGCCGGTGCTCGACGGGTCGCCGTGCTCGACGGTCTGGTGGACCACACCAACGTCGGTGCCGCGCTCAGAGCGTGCGCGGCGTTCGGGATGGACGGGGTCCTCATCACGGCGACCTGCGCGGACCCGCTGTACCGGCGGGCGGTGCGGGTCTCGATGGGCACGGTGTTCCAGGTGCCGTGGACCCGGATCGACCCGTGGCCGGCCGGTGTCGATCTGCTGCGTGGGCGGGGGTTCGTCACCGCGGCCATGGCGCTGTCACCGACGGCGATCACGCTCGATGAGCTGGCCGCCGATCTGCCGGAACGGCTCGCCCTCGTGCTCGGGTCGGAGGGGCCCGGGCTGTCACCGGCCACCCTGGACGCCTGCGACCTGGTGGTGCGGATCCCGATGGCCGGCCAGGTCGACTCGCTCAACGTCGCCTCGGCCGCCGCGGTGGCGTTCTGGGCGACCCGCTGAGGCGGTCTGCCTCAGCCGAGCGCGAGGCCGTCGACCACCTGCACCCCGGGCGCAGCGGCCAGCAGTGACCCCGGTAGCCCGATCTTCGAACGGCGCAGCCCGGAGCCGATGACGACCAGCGCGTCGTCGTCCACCCGGGAGTCGACCAGCACGCGGAACCGGTCCGGCAGGCCCAGCGGGGTGATCCCGCCGTACTCCATCCCGGACTCGTCGACCGCCCGGTCGGTCGCCAAGAACGAGGCCTTGCGCACGTCGAGCAGTCGTTTGACCGTCGCGTTGACATCGGCGCGGGTGGTGGCCCGGACGGCAGCGGCGGCCAGGCGCTCCTGCCCGTCGCGACGACCGGCGACCAGGACGCAGTTGACGCTCGCGCCGGGCTCCAGGTCGAACGCGGCAGTGAGGGCTGCCGTGTCGGCCAGATCGGGGTCGATCGCCGCGACGAGCACCCGGGTGGCCACCTCGGGCGTCACGGCAGCCCAGGCCCTGAGCGCCGCGAGGGTGCCGGGCGCCAGCAGATCGGGGTGCTCGAGCGCGGGGCTCCAGACCAGCGCGCTCATCGGGAGGAGGTGCCCACGATCACGGCGCGGGCGATCGTGTGGCCGACGAGGCAGGAGTTGGCCGCGCCCGGCAGGGTGTCGGGTTCGAGGCCGAGGACGGGGACGTCGAGGGCGTGCACGGCGAAGAAGTACCGGTGCTCCCCGTCGCCGGGGGGCGGGGCCGCCCCGACGTAGCCGGGCACACCGTCGTCGCCCAGCAGGCTGAGGGCGGGGGCGGGCAGCGGCTGGCCGGCTGCGCCGGCGCCGGCGGCCAGCTCGGTGACGGTGGCCGGCAGGTCGACGACGGTCCAGTGCCACCAGCCGGACGGGCCCGGGGCGTCCGGGTCGAAGCAGGTGACGGCGAACGAGCGGGTCCGCTCGGGGAAGCCGGACCAGGTCAGGTGCGGCGACACGTTGTGCCCGCGCGGGGTGTTCGTCGTCTCATCGGGCAGGCGGGTGCCGTCGGTGAACGTGTCGGAACGGACCTCGAACGCCGGGACGACGGGGAGCAGGGAGTACGGGTCGGGTGCTTGGGGCCGGTCCAGCGACGTCACGGTCACTCCTCGGGGAGTCCTGAGCGGGGGTCCCATCATCTCGCGTGCGGGCCGTCGGTGCGCAGGGCACGGCGCCCGTCCGAGGTGTCGGTGTGCGCTGCTAGGATCGAACGCATGTTCGAATAGTGCCGAGGTGCCGTGCGGGGTGCCATGCGGGTGCCGGAGGGGGAGCAGGAAGGGCACAAGGAAGGGCGGCAGCAACAGGGGGACGGCAGGGAGGACGGCAGGCGCGAGCAGGTGCCCGTGGGAGGTGTGACGACGGTGGTGGTGGACAACCGTGCGGCCCGTGCGCGTGCGGCGCTTGCCCTGGCCGAGGCGCGCACCGGTGCGCGCCGGGTCGACCTCACCCCGCCGGAGCAGTCGGGGGTGCGTGCGGTCAGTCTGCTCACCCAGGAGCGTCCTCCGATGCCGGTGCCGCCGTCGCTCGCCCCGCTGCTGCCCGAAGGGTTGCGCCGAGGTGCGGTGACCGCGGTGCTCGGCTCGAGCGCCCTGCTGCTGGGGCTGGTCGCGCACGCCTGCGCCGACGGGGCGTGGGCCGTCGCCGTCGGTCACCCCTCGTTGGGGGTGCTCGCCGCGGCCCGCGGCGGTGTCCCGCTGGAGCGGTTCGCCCTCGTGCCACGGCCCGGTCCGCAGACCGCGACCGTGCTCGCGGCCCTCGTCGACGGGGTCGGTCTGGTGATCGTCGGCCCGCAGGTCGTCCTGCCCGCGGCCGATGTGCGTCGACTGGTCGCCCGGGTCCGAGAACGCGGTGCGGCCCTGCTCACGACGACCACCTGGCCCGGTTCGCAGGCCGTCCTGGAGGTGACCGGCACCCGCTGGTCCGGTCTGGGCGCCGGCGACGGGCGGCTGCGCCACGCCGAGCTGCACGTCATCCGTCGGGACCGGGTGCAGGTGCTGGCCCCGCACGGCCTGGACGTGAGGCTGCCGATACCCGCACCGCAGATCGGGCCGCGGCCGGTGGCACCGGCTCCTGGTCTGCAGCTGGTCGGATGAACGGCCCGGTACGCACCACGGCCGTCTGGGTGCCGGACTGGCCGGTCGTGGCTGCCATGGCCGTGGCCGGGGTGCCCGTGCACAGCCCGGCCGCGGTCCACGACGGGCGCCGGGTCGTGGCCACCTCGGCCACGGCCAGGACGCACGGGGTGCGGCGCGGGATGCGGCGCCGGGCCGCCCAGGGCTGCTGCCCCCAGCTCGTGCTGCTGCCCGCCGACGAGGGCCGGGACCAGGTCGCGTTCGAACCGGTGGCGGCCGCGGCCGAACAGGTGGTCGCCGGGATCGAGGTGGTGCGGCCGGGGCTCCTGCTGCTGCCTGCCGGGGGTGCCACCCGGTACCACGGCTCGGAGGAGGCGCTGGCGATCGCCCTGGTCGAGGCGGTGGGGGAGCACACGGGTCACGAGTGCGGGGTCGGCACCGCCGACGGGCTGCTGGCCGCGGTGCTGGCCGCCCGCACCGGTGCGGTCGTCGAACCCGGCGCCTCCGCACGTTTCCTGGCCGAGCACGGCGTCGGCGAGCTGGTGCACGCCGCCACCGACGACACGCAGGCCCATGAGGTCACCGAGCTGGTCGACCTGCTGCACCGGCTGGGGCTGCGCACCCTCGGGGCGTTCGCGGCGCTCCCGGCACCGGACGTGTCCGCCAGGTTCGGCCGGACCGGCACCTGGGCGCACACCCTGGCCCTCGGGCGGGCCGCCCGCCCACCCGCCCGTCGGCGCCCCGAACCCGATCTGGAGGTCGAGACCGAGCTCGACCCGCCGGCTGACCGGGTCGATGCCGCCGCCTTCGCCGGGCGTGCGCTGGCCGAACGGCTGCACACGATGCTCGCCGAACGCCGCGTGACCTGCGGGCGGTTGCAGATCGCCGCCCGCACCGACGACGGCACGGAGCTGGTCCGGGTCTGGCGCACCGACTCCGGCGGTTGGGGTGCCCTCACCCCGGCCCGGGTCACCGATCGGGTGCGCTGGCAGCTCGAGGGCTGGCTCACCGCTGCGGCGCGCACCTCCTCGCCCGAGGACGAACGCCCGTCGGTCACCCTCGTCCGGCTGGCACTCACCGCCCTGGACGTCGGACCGGCCGGTGCCGAACAGGGTCGGCTGTGGGGGGCGGCCTCGGGCGCGGATGTGCGGGCGGCGCGTGCCCTGGAACGGGTGCAGGGGATCCTCGGCGCCGACGAGGTGCTCATCGCAGCCCTCCAGGGCGGCCGCGACGTGCGCGAACAGGTCCACCTGCACCCCTGGGGGCAGCATGTACCGCTCGAACGGCAGGTCGATCTGCCCTGGCCGGGTCGGCTGCCCGACCCCCCGCCGGCCACCGTGCCGGTCGAGCCCTGGCCCGTCACCCTCCTCGGCCCGGCGGGCGAACCCGTCCGGGTGGACGAACGGGGACGGATGAACGCCCCACCGGCCCGGCTGCTGGAACCTCGACGGCGCGCCGAGGCCCCGCCGCCCCCCGGGCGCCTGGTGACCGGGTGGGCCGGACCGTGGCTGACCACCTCCCGGTGGTGGACGTACGGTGCGACGGGCGGACCGGGAGTGCGGGCCCACCTGCAGGTGCGGCTCGACGACGATCGGGCGCTGCTCCTGGTCGGGGGCGCGGACGGGTGGTGCTGCGATGCGCAGTACGACTGAGCCGCGGTACGCCGAGCTGCACACCCACACCGCGTTCAGCTTCCTCGACGGTGCGAGCCAGCCCGAGGAGCTCGCCGCCGAGGCGGCCCGGTTGGGGCTGAGCGCGCTCGCGGTGACCGACCACGACGGGCTCTACGGCGTGGTGCGGTTCGCCCAGGCCGCCCGCGCCGTCGGGCTGCCCACCGTGTTCGGCGCCGAGCTGCACCTGCCGGCCCCCGATGCCCGACGCCACGGTCCGCATCCCGCACGGCCCGGTCCACCGGTGCTCGACGAACCGACCGGGGTCCCCGACCCGCGCTCCACCCATCTGCTGGTGCTCGCCCGTGGGCCCGACGGCTACCGGCGGCTGTCCCGGGCGATCGCGGAAGGGCACCTGCGCACCGGCCGCAAAGGGGCCGCGGACTACCGGCTCGCCGAGCTCGCGGCCCTGGCCGACGGGCACTGGCTGGTGCTCACGGGGTGTCGCAAGGGGGCCGTGCGCCGGGCGCTGGCCGGTGGTGACCCGTCGGGTGTCACCGGTGTGGCACCCGACGGCCTGGCGGCCGCCCGGGTCGAGCTGGACCGGCTCGTCGCACTGTTCGGGGCGGACAACGTCGCGGTCGAGACCACCGTTGCCGGTGACGCCTACGACGACGACCGGGCCGATGCGCTCGCCGAGCTCGCCGCCGACGCGCACCTGCCGTTGGTCGCCACCGGTGGGGTGCACGTGGCCACCCCGCGGGACACCGACCTGGCCCAGGCACTGGCGGCCGTGCGGGCCCGCACCAGTCTGGAGAACCTGGACGGCTGGTTGCCCGGGGCCCCGTTCGCCCATCTGCGCTCGGCCGCCGAGATGCTCGAGCTGCACCGTCGCCACCCGCAGGCCGTCGCCACCGCGGCGAGGCTCGGGGACGAGTGCGCCTTCGACCTGTCGCTCGTGGCTCCCAGCCTCCCGCCGTACCCCGTGCCGCCCGGGCACACCGAGGCCAGCTGGCTGCGTGAGCTGGTACGCCGCGGCGCCCACGAGCTGTACGGCCCGCCGCAGGCCGAGCGGGTGCCCGGCGCCTACGCCCAGCTCGAGCACGAGCTCACGGTCATCGAGGACCTGGGCTTCCCGGGCTACTTCCTCGTGGTCTACGACCTGGTCGACTTCTGCCGACGGGCGGGCATCTTCGCCCAGGGGCGGGGGTCGGCCGCGAACTCGGCGGTCTGCTACGCGCTGCGGGTGACCGCGGTCGACGCGGTGCGGCACGGGCTGCTGTTCGAACGCTTCCTGGCCCCCGAACGTGACGGGCCGCCGGACATCGACATCGACATCGAGTCGGCCCGGCGCGAGGAGGTCATCCAGTACGTCTACGCGAAGCACGGACGTGAGCACGCTGCGCAGGTCGCCAACGTCATCTCCTACCGGCCGCGCTCGGCCGTGCGGGACGCGGCGCGGGCGCTCGGCCACGACATCGGCCAGCAGGATGCCTGGAGCACCTCGATCGAACGGTGGGGGTCGTTGCGCGGCCCGCAGGAGTCGAGCCCGTGGTGGACGGTCTCACGCACCGGTCCGGTCGCCCCGTCGCGGGACGTCGAGCCACCACCGGGCGCCGCCACCCCCGATCGCCACGATGTCGTCCCGCCTCACGGGCCCGGTGACCTGGAGGAGATCCCGGACGCCGTCATCGACCTGGCCGAACGGTTCCTGCGGCTGCCGCGGCACCTGGGGATCCACTCGGGCGGCATGGTGATGTGCGACCGGCCGGTGATCGAGGTGTGCCCGGTGGAGTGGGCCCGGATGCCCGGCCGGACGGTCCTGCAGTGGGACAAGGACGACTGCGCCGATGCCGGTCTGGTCAAGTTCGACCTGCTGGGGCTGGGCATGCTCACCGCGCTGCGGATGTCCTTCACCCAGATCGCCGAGCTCGGCGGGCCGGTCCTCGGGCTGCACGACCTGCCGCACGAGGACCCGGGTGTCTACGAGCTGCTGTCCGCGGCGGACTCGGTCGGGGTGTTCCAGGTGGAGTCCCGCGCCCAGATGGCCACGTTGCCGCGGCTGGCGCCGAAGAAGTTCTACGACATCGTCGTCGAGGTCGCGCTCATCCGCCCCGGTCCGATCCAGGGCGGGTCGGTGCACCCCTACATCGAACGGGTCAAGGGACGTGAGCGCGTCAGCTACCTGCACCCGTTGCTGGAGAAGTCGCTGTCCAAGACCCTCGGGGTGCCGCTGTTCCAGGAACAGCTCATGGAGATGGCGATGGACGTCGCGGGTTTCACCCCGGCGGAGGCCGATCAGCTGCGCCGGGCGATGGGCTCCAAACGGTCGATGGAGAAGATGGAGGCGCTGCACGGTCGGTTGCTGGACGGGATGGCGCGCAACGGCATCGACCGGGCGACCGGTGAGCTGATCTACGACAAGCTGCGCGCGTTCGCCGACTTCGGCTTCCCCGAGTCGCACGCCTACTCCTTCGCGTACCTGGTCTACGCCTCGGCCTGGTTGAAGGTCTGGCACCCGGCCGCGTTCTACGCCGGGCTGCTGGGTGCCCAGCCGATGGGCTTCTACACCCCGCAGTCCCTGGTGGCGGATGCCCGACGGCACGACATCGAGGTGCTCGGACCCGATGTGCAGGCCTCCGATGTGCTGGCCAGGGTCGAGCGCACCGGACCGACGCCACCCGGGGGAGACCCGCCCCTGACCCCGCTGCCCAGCGGGACGGGCCACTCACCGCGACGACCCCGTTCGTTGGGGGTGCGACTGGGGCTGACGGCGGTCCGGTCGATGGGTCAGGACGTCGCCCAGGCGCTGGTCGAGGCGCGGGCCGCAGGTGGTCCGTTCGCCGATCTGCACGATCTGGTGCACCGGGTCCGGCTCTCGCGCGCCCAGCTCGAGGCGTTGGCCACCGCGGGTGCTCTGGGCTGTCTGGGGGTGGACCGTCGAGCCGGGCTGTGGGCCGCCGGTGCGCTGGCCGCCGAGGGGCCCGACACGCTGCCGTCCGTCGCGGTGGGGGTGCGGGCGCCCGCCCTGCCCGGGCTGGCAGCCGTCGAGCTCGCGACCGCGGATGTGTGGGCCACCGGGGTGTCGACCGACTCCTACCCCACCCAGTTCGTCCGCACCGGCCTGGACGAGGCGGGGGTGCTGCGGGTGGCCGATGTGCATCGTGGCGTGCCGTCCGGTCGGGTCTCGGTCGCCGGGGTGGTCACGCACCGCCAGCGTCCGGGGACCGCGCGCGGCGTCACGTTCCTGTCGTTGGAGGACGAGACCGGGCTGCTCAACGTGATCTGCTCGGCCGGGGTGTGGCAGCGGTTCAGGGCCGCGGCACGCA
>JAKLPK010000099.1 GCA_022013895.1 Cellulomonas sp.
CGCGCCTCCTACGACTCCAAGCCGTACCGGCGGATGCAGATGGAGGTCTACGGCGGCGTCTGTCACCCGTCGCCCTCGAACCTGACCGAAGCGGGGCGCGCCATGCTCGCTGCCGACCCGGACACCACCGGTTCGCTCGGGATGGCGATCAGCGAGGCCGTCGAGGTGGCGGTCGGCGACCCGAGGGCGCACTACGCGCTCGGCTCGGTGCTCAACCACGTCATGATCCACCAGTCGGTGATCGGCCAGGAGGCACTCGCCCAGCTCGACGAGATCGGCGAGCACGCCGATGTCGTGTTCGGCTGCGCGGGCGGTGGCTCGAACCTCGCGGGGCTGTCGTTCCCGTTCCTCGGACGCAACTTGCGTGACGGGACGACCACCCGGGTGGTGGCCTGCGAACCGGCCGCCTGTCCGTCGCTCACCCAGGGCGAGTACCGGTACGACTTCGGCGACGTCGCGGGCCTCACCCCGCTGCTCAAGATGCACACCCTGGGCAAGGACTTCGTGCCGCCGCCCATCCACGCCGGCGGTCTGCGCTACCACGGCATGGCCCCGATGGTCTCGCACGCCAAGGAGCTGGGGCTGCTCGACGCAGTCGCCGTCGAGCAGTCCGACGCCTTCGCCGCCGGCATCGAGTTCGCCCGGGCCGAGGGCGTCATCCCGGCCCCGGAGTCGACGCATGCGGTGGCCGTGGCACTCGACTACGCACGGGCCGCCACCACCGACGAGACGATCGTCATCGGGCTGTCCGGCAACGGTGTGCTCGACCTGCCCGCCTACCACGACTACGTCTGACCGCCTGCGGGGCACGGCGGGCCCACCCTGCCCGGCCGTGCCCCGCAGTGCGGCCCCGCCCGCCGTTCCCGCACCCGGCCTGCCGTGGCGGCCCTGGTCCGGGCCCAGGCCCTCACCGCGCGTCCTGCTCCAGGTGCGCGCGCTGGGGCCTGGAGCTCAGGGCCGGCGGGTCAGGCGCGCAGGGCGCCCCCGAGCTCTTCGCTCACGGCCGCCACGACGGAGTCCCGCACAGCCGCGGCGTCGGCCGCCGTGAGAGTGCGGTCGCCCGCCCGCAGTCGCAGCGAGAACGCGAGCGACCGGGTCCCCTCGGGCACCTGGCTCCCGGTGTAGACGTCGAACAGCCGCACCTCCTCGGCGAGCTCGCCCGCGGCTCCACGAACCACCTCGAGCACCCGGGCTACCGGGACGTGGCGATCCACGACGAGCGCGATGTCCTCCTTGGCCACCGGGAAGGTCGAGACCGCCCGGGCCTGGACCGGGACACCCGCACCCGCCGCGACGAGCCTGTCCAGGTCGACCTCGAACGCCACGGCCCGTGCCGGCAGATCGAACGCCGCCACGACCTGCGGGTGCAGCTCACCGGCGTGGCCGACGACCACACCGTCCGTCGTCCGGACCTGGGCGCACCGGCCCGGGTGCCAGGGAGCGTGCTCGGTCGCCACCAGGTCGATGGGGACACCGAGCACCCGCGCGATCGACCGCACGGCCTCGAACGCGTCACCGTGCTCGACCCGACGCCCCGGCCCCCACCAACCGGCCGGCTCCCGGGCACCGGCCAGCACACCGGCGACGTGCCGGGGCTGGGCGGGCACCGCGGCCCGGATGGCGTCCAGGACGTCCTCGGCCGGGCGGGCTCCCCCGGCCAGCACGGGTGCCGCCGGCGCCTGTGGGTCAGGCAGGGTGACGAGCCCCAGCTCGAACACCGCCAGGTCACCGTTGCCCCGCGAGACGTTGCGGCGTGCGGTGTCCAGCAGCGTCACGAGGACGGAGGTCCGCATGAACGGCTGCGAGCTCACGAGCGGGTTGGCCAGACGCAGCGCCCGCCGCCGTTCGTCGTCGGCCGCCAGACCGAGCGCGTCGAGGTCGGTCTGCCCGACGAACGGGTAGCTGAGCACCTCGACGAGCCCGTCGGCCACGAGGACGTCGGCCACCGCACGCCGAGCCCGCTGACCGGCCGTCAGCCCTGACCCGGGCGCGGCCCGCGGGACGACCGACGGGATCTGGTCGTAGCCGCGCACCCGCGCGACCTCCTCGACCAGGTCCTCCGGTGTCCGCAGGTCGGGGCGCCACGACGGAACCGTGACCAGCGCCCGGCCCTCCCCCGGACCGACCTGGCAGCCGATCGCCTCGAGCACCTCGCGCACCTCGTCCGGGCTGTAGACCACCCCGACCAGCCGCGTCGCGAGACCGAGGTCGAGCTCCAGCGCCGGCGGCGCCGGGGTGAGGTCCACATCGGTGAGCGCATCGTCCGCGACGCCGCCGCCGTAGCGGGTGAGCAGCTCGACCACCCGAGCCGCCGCGACGCGCTGCAGGGCCGTGTCCACACCCCGCTCGAACCGCTTGGCCGCCTCGGACGACAGCTTGTGCCGCCGCGATGTGCGCGCGATCGAGACCGGGTCGAACCACGCCGCCTCGACGAGCAGGTCGGTCGTCGCCTCGGCGGTCTCGGACTCCTTGCCGCCCATGACACCCGCCAGACCGAGTGCGCGCGCGCCGCGCTGCCCGTCAGGCGAGTCGGTGATGAGCAGGTCCTCGGCGTCCAGCGCCCGGTCCTGGCCGTCCAGGGTCACCAGGCGCTCACCGACCCGGGCCCGCCGGACCACGATCGGTTCGGCGAGCGCGGCCAGGTCGTAGGCGTGCAACGGCTGGCCGAGCTCGAGCATCACGTAGTTCGTCACATCGACCGCCAGCCCGAGCGGCCGCATCCCGGCCTGGGCCAGCCGGCGCTGCATCCACGCGGGCGACGCCGCGTTCGCCGCGACGCCCCGGATGATCTGGGCGACGAAACGCGCACAGCCCGGTTCACCGTGGATCGGCGCGTCGTCGGCCAGCTCGACGGCGAAGCCCCCCGTGACCGGCAAGCGCTGCTGCGGCGTCGGCAGGCCGTGGTCGGTGAAGACGGCACCGGTCGACAGTGCGTACTCGCGGGCCACACCACGGATCGCGAAGCAGTAGCCCCTATCAGGGGTGACGTTGATCTCGAGCACCTGCTCACCCAGCCCGAGCAGGGTGAGCGCATCGGCTCCGGCCACCAGGTCCTCGGAGGCGAACCCCTGCCTCGTCAGCACGATGATCCCGGAGTGGTCGTCGCCGATCCCGAGCTCACGTGACGAGCAGATCATCCCGTCGGACACGTGGCCGTAGGTCTTGCGCGCCGAGATCGCGAACGGACCAGGCAGCACCGCACCCGGCAACGTCACGACCACCCAGTCACCGGCCTCGAAGTTCTGGGCCCCGCAGACGATGCCACGCGGCACGGTCGGGTTGCCCTCGTCGTCGAGCACGTTGTGCGTCCCGACGTCGACGTGGCACCAGTTGATGGTCTTGCCGTTCTTCTGCAGCTCCGGGGTGCGGTCCAGCACCCGACCCACCACGACGGGCCCGGTGACGTCGCCACCGGTGTGCACCGCCTCTTCCTCCAGGCCGACCTTCACGAGGTCGGCCGCGAGCTGCTCGGCGGTCAGACCGGCCGGCAGCGCGACGTGCTCGCCCAACCAGGGCAGCGGTACGAGCACCATGTCAGATCACCGCCTGGAACTGGGTGGAGAAGCGGACGTCGCCCTCGACGATGTCGTGCATGTCGGCGATGCCATGGCGCAGCATGAGCGTGCGCTCGATACCCATCCCGAACGCGAACCCGGTGTAGACCTCGGGGTCGACCCCGGCCGAGCGCAGGACGTTCGGGTTGACCATGCCGCACCCCCCCCATTCGATCCAGCCCGGGCCGCCCTTCTTCTGCGGGAACCACAGGTCCATCTCCGCGGACGGTTCGGTGAACGGGAAGAAGCTCGGCCGCAGCCGGGTGCGGGCGTCCGGGCCGAACATCGCCCGGGCGAAGTGGTCGAGCGTGCCGCGCAGGTGCGCCATCGTCAGGCCCTTGTCGACCGCGATCCCCTCCACCTGGTGGAACACCGGGGTGTGCGTGGCATCCAGGGCATCGGTCCGGTACACCTGGCCCGGGCACGCGATGTAGAACGGCAGCTCACGGTCGAGCAACGACCGCGCCTGCACCGGCGAGGTGTGCGTCCGCAGCACCAGCCCCGAGCGCTCGCCGTCCTGGCGCTCGACGAAGAACGTGTCCTGCATCCCCCGGGCCGGGTGGTCCTGTCCGAAGTTGAGGGCGTCGAAGTTGAACCACTCGGCCTCGACCTCGGGTCCTTCGGCGATCTCCCAGCCCATCGCGACGAACACGTCCGCGATCCGCTCCGAGAGCGTCTCCAGGGGGTGCCGGGCACCGGCAGGGTGCCGGTCGGTGGGCAGGGTGACATCGACGGTCTCGTCCAGCAGGACGCGGGCCTCCTGCTCGGCCTCGAGCTCCAGCGTGCGGGCGGCGAAGGCCGCAGTCACCGCGGCGCGTGCCTGTCCGACGAGGCGGCCGGCGGCACCCTTGTCTGCCGGGGGCAGCGCGCCGATCGCGCGGTTCGCGAGCGCGAGGTCGCTGCGGTCACCCAGGTGCGCGCTGCGGACCCCCTTGAGCGCGGTGAGGTCGTCCGCAGCGGCCACCGCGGCCAGTGCGGCGTCGACGGCGGTCCCGACGGCATCAGGATCCAGTGGTGAGGGGGCGGACATCAGAGCCTTCCGGAGGGGTCATCGGCCACAGGGCGGCCGGTCGGGCAGTCTAGCGGCGCCCGCCGGTGGGCCTGCGGCGACCCCGACCTACGGTCGGCGGCGCGGCCCGGTGGCGGGCCACGCAAATCGGTGACCGCCACCGCTGGTCGACGGCGCGCAGCCCACCGACGCGCCGACAGCCCGCGCACCAGCAGCCCGCGCACCAGCAGTCCGCGCACCAGCGGTTCGGGCGCTGGTCATCCGCGGGCTGGTCACCGCTCCATGGTGCCACACCGGTCAGCCGCCCAGCGTCGCCGTGTGCAGCACGGTGTACCTCGGGCCGCCACCCCTCCCGGCGCCCGGCTCCGACCGCTGCACCGTGAGCTCGCTGACCCGCCACGCCGGACCGACGTACACGGACAGCGCACCCACCAGGGCCTCGACACCGCCGGTGCGACCGTCCGGCGCGCCCGAGCCCGGGCGCCCGCGGCTCGCGCCGGCTCCGCGGCCCGGAGGCCGCGACCCGACCCTGGCCCGCCCCACCGTCAGGTGCGCCCGCGCACGCGCCCGGCCGTCGGGATCGATCCCGAGCTCCTCACCCGCTGCGGCCGCAGCCGCAGCGAGCGCGCGCTGCCGCCCCGCGTCACCGCCGACCCCGACCCACAGGGTGCGGTGGCTGAAGACACCGGCCCCACGCAGCTCCAGCTCATAGGGCGCGGTCGCCGCCGCCACGATCCCCAACCGCTCGATCAGGGCCGGGACGCACCCGTCCGGCACCTCGCCGTAGAACGCCGCCGTCACATGCCACGAGTCGCGGGCCGACCAGCGCACGACGTCGTCGGGTCCGGCCGGGCCCCGCCGGACGGCGGCCAGTGCCAGGTCGAGATGGTCGAGAGCTGCGGCCGGCGGGGTGACGGCGACGAAGAGGCGCACCGCACCAGAGTGCCAGCCGGCACCCACGAACAGCCGCTGCGGCCGCTGCTGGAAGCCGCGCCGCGTTCCGCTCAGGTCCGCTGGGCGCGCGCAGAGGCGTAGAGGCAGACCGCGGCCGCCGTCGCGAGGTTGAGCGACTCGGCCCGTCCGTGCAGCGGCACCCGGACGACGGCGTCGGTCACGGCCCGGTCCGCCGCCGCCAGGCCCCACGCCTCGTTGCCGAACACCCAGGCAGTCGGGGCCGTGAGGTCCGGGGCACCTGGAGCAGCGGTGCCGTCCAGCAGGTCGTCGAGGTCGAAGGGACCGTCGCCGGCGGCGGCGAGCACGCTCAGACCGTGCCTGCGCAACGTCGCGACGGTCTCGGCGAGCGGGACACCGACCACCACCGGGAGGTGGAACAGCGAGCCCGCGCTCGACCGCACCGCCTTGGGGTTGTGCACGTCGACCGACGCCTGGGTGAGCACGACGAGGTCTGCGCCCGCGGCGTCCGCGGCACGGAGCACGGTGCCCGCATTCCCCGGGTCACGGACCTGGGCGAGCACGGCGACCAGCCGAGGGACCGCCAGCAGCGCCTGATCGAGCGACACGTCGACCAGGTCCGCCACAGCGACCACGCCCTGGGCGTCCGGGCTCATCGCCGCGAGCACCTCCGGTGTGCCGAGGTGGACATCGAGCCGCCGATCACGCGCCGCGTGGACGATCTCGGTGTACCGGAGCGCGGCCGGCTCACTGACGTAGAGCCCACGCACCCGAACCTGCGGCGCCGACACGGCTTCCCGGACGGCCTGGGGGCCCTCCACCAGGAACCGCCCGGACCGCTCGCGACCGGCGCGCGTTGCCAGGGCATGCACCTGACGCACGCTCTCGGCACGTGGGTTGCTCATCGCCGGCTGGTCGGCGACCTGGTCGCGACCATGACGAAGCCCCCGGCCGGCAGTGCCGTCGGGGGCCTCGCCATGGTCGGACATCACGCAGCGGCGCGGGGCGCGTTCACGTCCTCGGGCAGCGCCTTCTTGGCGACGGCCACCAGCGTCGCGAAAGCCGCCGCATCGGAGACTGCCAGGTCGGCAAGCACCCGACGGTCGACCTCGACACCCGCGGCCTTGAGGCCCTGGATGAAGCGGTTGTAGGTGAGGCCCTGCTCACGCGCAGCGGCGTTGATGCGGGCGATCCACAGCTTGCGGAAGTCGCCCTTGCGCGCCTTGCGGTCGCGGTAGGCGTATCCGAGGGAGTGGGTGACCTGCTCCTTGGCCTTGCGGTACAGCCGCGAGCGCTGCCCGCGATAGCCGCTCGCGCGCTCCAGGGTTGTGCGGCGCTTCTTATGGGCGTTGACCGCCCGCTTCACGCGTGCCACGTGATGCTCCTTGTCGTCGGGCTAGGTGCTGAGGCGCAGACGCGCCGGGCGTCAGCGACCGAGCAGCTTCTTGGCCTTCTTGGTGTCGGACGGGGCGAGCACGACATCGCCGGCCAGCC
>JAKLPK010000100.1 GCA_022013895.1 Cellulomonas sp.
CCGCCTGTCCCAGACGCTCGCCACGGTGGCCGGACTCGAGCGCCACGAGGACTCGGGCATGTTCTACAACTGGTACGACGAGGCCACCGGCGCGAAGCTCACCGCCTGGCCGGGCACGGGCGACCGGGTCTACCCGTTCCTCTCGACCGTCGACAACGGCTGGCTCGCGACCGCGCTCGTGCTCGTCGGCAACGCCGAACCGCGCCTGCGTCAGCAGGTCGAGGCGATCCGCTCGACCATGGACTTCGGCTTCTACTACGACCCCGACGTCGGCCAGCTGCGCGGCGGGTTCTGGGACGAGCAGCCCGCCGACGCCGCGGCCGTCGTGGGCAACTACCGGGACCGCGGACCGGACGTCTGGTACACGGGCCACCATTACGGGACGCTCAACACCGAGCCGCGGATCGCGAGCTACCTCGGCATCGCATGGGGCCAGATCCCGGCCGAGCACTACTTCACGATGTTCCGCACGTTCCCCGACACGTGCGACTGGAGCTGGCCCGAGCAGAAGCCGGTCGGCCAGTGGCAGGAGTACCTGGGCGTCGACGTCTTCGAGGGCGCCTACCAGTACCGCGGCATGCAGATCGTGCCGACGTGGGGCGGCTCGATGTTCGAGGCGCTCATGGTGGATCTGTTCATCCCCGAGGCCGACTGGGGGAAGAACAGCTGGGGCGTCAACCACCCGCTCACCGTGCGCGCGCAGATCGAGCACGGCATGGACGAGGCTGGCTACGGCTACTGGGGCTTCTCGCCGTCCAGCGACCCTGCCGGCGGCTACCGCGAGTTCGGCGTCGACCCGATCGGGATGGAGCCGAACGGCTACACGTCCGACGAGGAGCGCACGACCGTCGAGTCCGGCTGGGACGACCCGGCGTGCTCCCGGGCGCCGAGCCAGCCCGCGTCCTACGGCGACGGCGTGGTGACGCCGCACGCGTCCTTCCTCGCGCTGTCGTACGCCAAGGGTGAGGCGCTCGACAACCTCGCGAAGCTCCGCGCCAACTTCGACGCCTACGGCCCCGGCGGGTTCTACGACGCCGTGGCCGTGCGCAGCGGCACGGTCGCCAAGCGCTACCTCTCGCTCGACCAGGGCATGATCATGGCCGCGCTCGGCAACGAGCTGAAGCACGACCGCGTCAAGGACTACGTGGTCCGCGGCGACATCCGGACGGTCATCCGGCCGCTCCTGGGGATCGAGACGTTCAACGCCAAGGGCTGAGTGACGCATGGGCGAGGGGGGTCGGGCCGGCGTGGGCCCGGCGCCCCTCGTCGTCGACACTGCCGCGTGCGCCCGTGCGCTGAGCTTCCCCAGATCCAGCTCCGTTCGAGGAAGCGGTCGCGGTCGCGCCTCCGCAGCGGCTGGTCGACGCCGCTCTCGACCTGCGCGGCGAGCGCCGGCACTGGTGGCAGCAGGACGAGGCCGCCAGCTCCTCGGCCGACTGGCTTCGTTGGCTCCGCGCCGGCGAGCGGGTGACGTTCGTGCGCGTCGTACCCCTCCCTGCGGTGCCCGCCGCACCGGTGCTACGTTCACGGCGTGCTCGACCCCTCCGTCCGCGACGAGATCCGTGCGTACGTCGCCGAACGCGACTGGGCGCAGTTCCATACCCCCGAGAACCTGGCGAAGAGCATCTCCATCGAGGCCGCCGAGCTCCTGGAGTGCTTTCAGTGGGCACCCGATGCCGACCTGGACGACCTGCGCGGTGAGCTCGCCGACGTGCTGATCTACTGCCTGCTGCTGGCCGACCGGACCGGGCTCGATCCCGCGGAGATCATCCTTGAGAAGATCGACGTGACTCGGCGCAAGTACCCGGTGGACAAGGCGCGTGGGCGGAGCACGAAGCATGACGCCCTCTGACGTCGAGCTTCTTCGCTTCACGCACGATGCGATCGACGACTGGGCGCGGCGCGACCCGCGTCACACCAACTGGCCCGTCGTCTACGTCCTCGACGGGGATGGTCGAGGTCGAGGCGCCCGGACGGCCGTCTACGTCGGCGAGTCGCTCAACGCCGCCACCCGGATGCGCCAGCACCTGGCCTCGGGGACGAAGGGCGAGCTGCGCAACGTGCGCGTGGTGGTCGACGAGACGTTCAACAAGTCGGTGTGCCTCGATCTGGAGTCGTACCTCATCCAGCTCTTCTCGGGTGACGGCGGCTACCGCGTGCTCAACCTCAACGGCGGGATCACGGATGCCGCCTACTTCAACCGCGACCGGTACCGCCCGACGTTCGCGGGTGTGTTCGAGGCGCTCCGCCGGGAGGGACTGTTCACCCGGAGCATCGCCGACATCGAGAACAGCGATCTGTTCAAGCTCTCGCCGTTCAAGGCGCTGACCCAGGATCAGGCCATCGCCGTCGAGGACATCCTCGAAGGGCTCTTCACGGACTTGGCGGGTGGGCGTCCAAGCAGCATCGTCATCCAGGGCCGGCCGGGCACCGGGAAGACGATCGTGGCGATCTACCTCATGAAGATGCTCGCGGACATCCAGGTGGCGACCTCGGACGACGTGCTGGACCCCGACTCGATGTTCGCCGAGTACTTCACCCAGGAGCACCGGGCTCTCCTGACCGACTTCCGGCTGGGACTGGTGGTCCCGCAGCAGTCGTTGCGGACTTCGATCCGGAAGGTGTTCCGCAAGACCCCCGGCCTGCGCGCGGACATGGTGCTGTCGCCGTTCGACGTCGGTCGAAGCGGGCAGCGGTTCGACCTGCTCGTGGTGGACGAGACGCACCGGCTGAGCCAGCGGGCCAACCAGCCCTCCGGCGTGCTCAACCGGGACTTCCGCACGATCAATGAACGGCTCTTCGGGGCCGACGACCCGCGCTGGACCCAGCTGGACTGGGTCACCGCCTGCTCTGCCCACCAGGTGTTCCTGGTCGACGCGGCGCAGAGTGTGCGTCCCGCCGACCTCCCGACCGCCGCCCTCGAGGCGCTCGCGCACGACGCGCGGCGCCACGGGCGCTTCTACCCGCTCACCACCCAGATGCGGGTGCGGGCCGGTGGCGACTACGTCGGGTACGTGCGCGCGGTGCTCCGGCCGTCGCCCGGAGGGGTGGTGCGGGCGGACCCGCGCGCCTACGAGGGCTACGACCTGCGGGTGTTCGACGACGTCGCGCTCATGCGCTCCGAGATCGTCGCGATGGACGGGGCCTATGGACTGGCCAGGCTCGTCGCGGGGTTCGCGTGGGACTGGAAGAGCAAGAAGGACCCCGGTGCCTACGACATCGAGCTCGACGGCTGCCGGCTGCGCTGGAACGGCACGGACCGCGACTGGATCAACGCCCCCGGGTCGCTGGAGGAGGTCGGCTCGATCCACACCGTCCAGGGCTACGACCTCAACTACGCCGGCGTCATCATCGGCCCCGATCTCAGGTACGACCCGCGCACGCGTCGGCTGTTCGTCGACCGGGAGTCCTACCGGGACATGCGCGGCAAGGAGCGAAACTCCAAGCGCGACAAGCCGCCTACGGACGAGGACCTGCTGCGCTACATCGTGAACGTCTACGGGGTGCTGCTCACGCGCGGCATGCTCGGGACGTTCGTGTACGTCTGCGACCCGGCGTTGCGCGAGTACCTGCGTCCCTTCCTGGGGCGGGCGCGACCGGGCTCGACAACGGCGGTCTGACGAACGTCAGCAGCGAAGGAAGCAGGGGGCGCATGGCCGGCTACGCAGTCGTGGACACCGAGACGACGGGCCTGTTCCCGTTCGAGCACCACCGGGTCGTCGAGATCGCGGTGGTGCAGGTGAGTCCCGACGGACAGGTCGAGGACACCTGGTGCACGCTGCTCAACCCGGGCCGCGACCTGGGGCCGCAGCAGATCCACGGGATCCGGGCGGCCGACGTGCTGGACGCGCCGACGTTCGGCCAGGTCGCCGGCGACCTGGCCGAGCTCCTGGCCGGGCGGGCGTTCGTCGGGCACAACGTGCGGTTCGACCAGCGGTTCGTGCAGGCGGAGTACGCACGGGCCGGCTGGGACGTGCCCGTCGTCGGGCCGGTGTGCCTGTGCACGATGCAGTGGGCGGGTCGGCTGTTCCCCGGGACGCCACGGGCGCTGGGCGGATGCTGCGAGCACCTGGGCATCCCGTTGGCCGAGGCGCACACGGCGCTGGCCGATGCCACGGCGGCGGCCGATCTGCTGCGGGCGTGCCTGGGCGCGGTCGGTGAGCTGCGGGCCGCCGGGCTGGCCGACCGGCTGCCGTGGGAGGACGTGCTCGACGTCGCGCAGACCACGCCCTGGCCGCCGATCCCGCGGTCCGGGGTGGGGCCGCGCGTGCGGACCTCGAGCGACGGCGCACCGACGCCCTACCTGGAGCGTCTGGCCGCATCGCTGCCGCAGAGCGCCGACCGGGTCGACCACGAGGAGTACCTGGCGCTGCTCGACCGCGCCCTGCTGGACCGCGTGCTGTCCGTCCGCGAGCAGCAGGCGCTCGCGTCCGTCGCGGCGGAGCTGTCCATCGATCGGGCCACCGCGCTCCGGCTCCATCGGGACTACCTGGCCCGGCTGGCTGGTGCGGCGTGGGCTGACGGTGTGGTGACCGAGACCGAGCGGGCCGATCTGGACGAGGTGGCCGCGCTGCTGTCGCTCGATCCGGGCGAGGTGACCGCGGCACTCGGCCGTGCCCGCCATGAGACCGGCGAGGGATGCCTGGCGGGTGCCGAGGCGCAGCGGTTCGCGCTCGCGCCCGGCGACCTCGTCGTGTTCACGGGCGAGATGAGCCTGCCGCGCGACGTGTGGTGCGACCGTGCGCGGGAGGCCGGACTGGTTCCGCACGGCAACGTGACGAAGAAGGTTGCGCTCGTCGTCGCGGCCGACCCCGACTCGCTGTCCGGCAAGGCCCGCAAGGCCGCCGACTACGGGATCCCGATCGTCACCGAGCACGCGTTCACACGCATGCTGGGCGAGGTCGGCGGACCGTGACCGCTCGCCGCCGAGCGCCGCTCGTCCTGTGCGAGACGGCAGCGCCGGCACCACGGGCCCCGCGATGCGCCGTGGGGCCGTGTCCCTTGAACTCGGTCCACCCCTCGTGCGCCGTGGTCCATGGGACCCATGGCGCGCCTCCATGGCGGGGCTAGGCTGCCGCACGGTCTGGCGGAACCTGCGCGGGGCGACGGTCCGTGCACCGAGGCGCGGGGGTGTCGGCCCGGCGCTCGCGCCCGGAGCCCGACCCGACAGGGGTGAGTCGTCGGTGCGGCCGGACGGGCGAACCCGCCGTGACAGGTCGAACGGACCGCTCATCGCGGGCGGGCCGGGTTCGACGAGGCAGATGACACGTGGTCGGACGAGGGAGTCACAGCGTGGGAGATGGGCAGCCTCCGCAGGGGCAGACGTACTGGCACCAGCTCGGTGACCTCATCGGGGCACCCTCGGTCGGCGGGCCGCCCACGGCGCCGCCCGGGGGTCGACCTGTCGCGGACGCCCGGGCGCCGGCGTCCGCGGCGTCGGTCCCGAGCGCCATGGGCACCGACCTGGGGGCGTTCACCGACCGCGACACCGTGCTGCGGGTCCGCCCGATGAGCGGGCCGGAGATCGTCCAGGCGTTCCTGGACGACGACGCGCGCCTCGTGCCGGACGCCACGGCGCCGGTCTACGTCCTCGAACCCGACCTGGGCTCGATCAGCCCGGGCATCGCGCGGGTCACCCGGTCGGCGCTGCGTCCCGTCCTCGGGCCCGACGGTGACGACCCGGTGGGCCACGCGATCGAGGTCCGGGTCTCGACGGTCTTCGGCCACGCCCACCTGGCCACCCTCTACACGACGAGGATCGCCACGGGCGTCGACGGCGCCCCGGGGCCCACCGTGTTCGTCGAGGACAGGCTCTCGCGCGACTCCCGGCCGGCCCGGGTGACGCGCACCTGGGGTGCGCGGCTCACCGTCACGGTGATGGCCTCGGGGATGGACCCGGAGGAGCTCGACGCGCGGGTCGAACGGGCGTTGCGGGCCGAGTTCGTCTCCGGCGTCCAGGTGCGCGGGGCGAGCGGCGCGCCCGTCGCAGCCCCCTACGTGCTGGACACCGTCGAACGCGAGGCCGAACGGGTCAAGGTCGTGCGGGTCGGCCAGGCCCCCGAACCGCAGCTCCGGGTGACGGCCTGACGCCGGCGCCGTGCCCGGTGTGGGGCGGGCCCGGGGCATCGCCGGCGGTACGGGTCTGGCGGCCCGCTCCCCGCACGAGCGCGTACCCTCGTGCCGTCGTCGCGGCACCGGTCGGGGTCGTGCCCAGCGTTCCAGCGTGGGCCGCCCCGAGCGACCTGCGCGCGCGGGCCTCTAGCTCAACTGGCAGAGCAGCGGACTTTTAATCCGCGGGTTCTGGGTTCGATCCCCAGGGGGCCCACTGTGTTGGCGTCGGTCAGGGACTGGATTGGTGTGTGGACGGATGGTCGTCTGCGCGGGTGCTGCCGGCAGCGATCCGGCGGCACTGCGGATCGCCGACGCCGTTGCCTCCTTTCGAGTCGCGGCGGCGGGTGCCCTGGTTCGGTCAGGACTGGCCGGCGCCGCGCCCCGGCTGCCACGTCGATCGCCACCTGGCGGCCGCGAACACCGCCTCGACGTGCGCGTCGGTCAGCACGCCGTGTCGGTCCCGCAGCCGGCGTGCGGCCTTCGTTGCTCGGTAGACGAGCACGTCGCCGGGGTCTTCCCGGATCGTCAACGCCCCGCCTCCGAGCCTGAAGATCAGCACGGACGTGACAGGCACACGGAACCCGGCCGCGCGAGACAGGAGTCGCTCGGCCCGCGTGGCTTCGTGGCGCGAGTTGCGCAGGTACGGCACGGGCTGGTTGTTGACCCGGATCTGCCTGGACACCACCCACACCCGTGCCCCGGGGTGGTGCTTGGAGTTGACGGTGAACACCCCGCCGGGCCCGATGAGGACGTGGTCGATGTCCGAATCCTGCTCGCCCACCGGCACGGAGTGCAGGACCCGCCAGCCGAGGGGTTGGAGCCCATCCAGCTCCCTACCGATCGTCGCCTCGCCGCTGGCGCCCACCCGCCAGGCTCGCTCGTCGGTCTTCTCGTCGACCACCCGACCGAGCCAGGTCCGGAACCGGCCACGGTCGGCTCGAAGGGCCGCGAGCTCGGACTCGGCCTTCATGCGGGCAGCGTGGCCCGGGCGACGCCCGGCAAGGTCTTCGTCCGCGCTGAGAACGGTAGGCAACGGCGCCAAGGGCGTGGTGACGGCACCTCCCGCTATCGGGCCTGTGGTCACAGGTTCCTGCGGCTGCGGCGTCGAGCCCGAAGCCGCGATCGGCGCGAGCACTCCGGCGGCGTCGAGTCCGGCCCACCGTGCCAGCACCCGTGCGGTGCTCGGGTCGGTTGGAACCAGCGCCCCCGACGTGTTGTCTCGATACCCGATCTGTAGGCCGGTCGCCGAGTCGACGACGTAGGTCCGGTCATGCCCGAAGCGGTGCCACGCGGACGTCGAGAATTCCCCCACGGCCGTCCTATCGGCAGGTGTGAGGGGATCCACAACCCGTCGGCCGGCGGGCGACCGCGACGCGCCCTGCGCCGGAGTCAGCGCACAGCCTGGCGTGGGGGGCCCACGACGACCTGTCGTCATGCCTGAACGGCCCGACCTCGATGTCGTCGACCGCCACGGCCTCGCCTCGTCGAGTGCGGCTCGGCCGGACAAGCCTGCGCCGGCGCAGGCTCTGTCCTCGGCCCGCCAGGCCGGCGGGCGGGTCGGGAGGCGGGGGTCCGGTGTGCAGCAGCTGGGTGTACCGGTCATGCTCGCCGGGGAGGTGGTTCGGGTGATGCGACGGATGCGCCTGTTGGTCGCTGCGGTGGTCGGTGCGCGACGAGCAGACCGGCAGGGGCCTGGGACCTATCCCGCCTGGGACCTGCGCATCCCTACCGGCTCAGCAACCTACCGAGCACGCGACGACTGACCGGCCCAGCCACGTGAGCGAACGGGCGACGCGGCGGCGGGCCGCGGGAACTCGGACCTGGCTGGTGCGAGGACGCACGTCTGAGGAGGACGTCGAGCTGTTGCGGCGACGGGGCCGGCTGGAGGTGGTGGCCTACCCGGGCAACGAAGGGCGCGGAAGGCACGGAACGGTCGATCTCGGGCCCGACCCTCGCGGTGGCCGAGCTCCGTGGCTCGCGACTGGCTCTCCGTCAGCGGCGGGAGCGCACCGCCCCACGCCGGCTGTTGACCCCGAGCTTCTGGTAGATCGAGCGGATGTGGGTCTTGACCGTGGCCAGCGACACGTGTAGCTCCGCAGCGATCTCCTGGGCCGTCATTGTCGTTCGCAGGTAGCCCAGCAGCTCCTGCTCGCGTCGCGTCAGCCTGCTCGCCGCTGGCGCGGGAGTGCGCAGCCGGAAGATCTCCGACATCCGCCGCTCGTGCGGCGTCCCCGAGCTCGCATATGTCTCCAGCAGCTCGCTGAACACTTGGTCGTCTGCCAGGAACGGTCGGTACAGGCGCTCGTGCGCGGCAGCTGTCAACGCCCGGTCGAGAGTGCGGAACGCCTCCCGGCGGCGACCGTCCGCGAACGCCAGAGCTGCCAGCGTCGCCAGGGCGCTCACATGCACGTATGCCGGACGCGCAGCCGGACGCAGCTTGCGCGCGAAGGCCAGCGCCCGACCGGGCTGCCCACCGCGGCGGAACAGCTCCGCCGCCAGCGCGTCGGAGGCAGGGACCACCTCCTCCTGCAGCAGTGGCTCCAGTACCGCCATCGCCCGTCCTTTGGCTCCCTGCGCCTCAAGCAGGTGAGCCGCAGCGATCCGGCGATAGCTGCCCCACGGCATTCCGTGCTTGTAGCCGGTGCTGACAGCCGCCAGCGAGTGCTCGGCCTCGTCGTACCGCTCGGAGAGCCGGAGCTGCGCCACGCACAACACCGAGTGCACCCGTGCGATCGCCGCGAAGGAGGTGTCCAGCCCGCCCGCCGTGACCGTCGTGTCGAACCAGGTCAGCGCCTCCTGGAGCTCCCCCCGCCAGTACCTCAGGTAGCCCTGCGAGAACCCGTACAGCCCTCCCTCGAACCGGTCCCAGTCGCCGACCGGTTCCGCCGGGGGAGGGTTCAGTTCCTCGAGGAGCTGCTGGGCCTCGGTGAACGATCCGGCGAAGGTGAGCGCGAAGGCCAGATTGCTCCGAGCGACGCCGGCCAACGAGGCCAGGCGCTGGTTCTCCGCCTCCACCACGGCCGATCGAAGCAGTTCGATGGCCCGCGCAGGGTCCCGACGCAGTCGTACCTCCGACCAGCCCAGAAGGAACAAGCCATGGACGTAGTCGTTGCCCGGTTCGGCCGCCCGCAGCCGCACCAGCGCAGCGTCGGCGGCCGCGCTCTTCGACCGCGGGTCCGGCGCCAGCAGGAGCTCGGTGAAACGCTGCACGAACGAGCCTTCGCCAGGCCCCTCCACCGCAGCGGCGCGTGCTCGGAACATCTCTGACCCGGTCGGGTCCAGCAGCAGATCCCGACAACACGCCCGGATCAACAGGACATCGCGGATCTCCTGGAACTCCACCGGCAGTGCCAGGCACATCCGCTCCAGCGTGCGGGTCTCCGACTCCAGGATCAGACGGAGCCAGCTGCGTCTGATGATCTCGACCGCCAGAGCCCCTGCACCCACCCGGACGGCGTGGGACAGCGCCTCCACTGGGAAGGTGCGGGCCAGCAGGTTCGCCGCCAGCAGGTTCAGCTCACGGGCACGAGAGGGATCCCGCCGTTCCAGCAGTGCCCGCGAGTGGGCCGCGAACGCGTCGTGCCAGCGGTAGACGATGCCGCGCGCCGGGTCCACGTACCGGTCGAGGAACAAGCCGTCGCTCGCGCACCTCTCGAGCATGGACGCGCTGTCGTCGCGCCCGGTCAGGGCTTCGGCGAGGCGCACGTCCAGCCGCGACATCGTCGTGGCGTCCAGGACGAAGCTCGCCACGTCCCCCGGCATGCCCGACAGCAGAGACTGTTCGATGTAGTCCGTCAGCAGCGGGTCGACCTCGTCACTGGACAGTGCCCGAGGAAGCGGGACGCCGTCCCGCTGCCGCTCCCAGCTGGCCAGGATCCGCAGCCGGACCGCGACCGGCCAGCCCCCGGTCTCGCGTTCCAGAGTGGCAGAGTCCACCGCCAGGAGGCCCTCGCCCTCGAGGTCCGCGGCGTGAGCGATCTCGTCCGAGGTGAAGGCCAGGTCCCGCGCCGTGACCACCCGGGCGTCACCGGTCACCAGCTCGCGGGCGAAGGAGTGCTCCAAGCTCGCGTTGCCCAGCAGCACCAGGCGCAGCATTCCCGAAGCCAGCACCGGTTCGCTGCCCAGCAGGGTGCGCAACGCGTCCGGTCCCAGGAGGTGGGCGTCGTCGATGACCAGGCTCACCGGATCGTCCATCTCGGCCACGGTGCTCGCGATCGTGGGGGACGGATCGTTCGGGTCGACGGTGAGAACGCGCTGGCGTAGCGCTGGCGGAAGGACGGTCAGCACGCCACCGCGGATCAACGCCGCTGCCTCGGCGGAGCTCGTCCCCGAGAGCCATCCTGTGCGGGCACGGCCCTGGGCCCACTGGCCGGCACCCACTGTCTTGCCGTAGCCGGACGGAGCGCACACGAGCGTCAGCGGCGCGGCCAGCACGGACTCGTCGAAGAGGGCCACGAGGCGGGGGCGCGTGATGGTCTCGCGCCGAGCGGAGGGTGCCGTGGTCATGAACCACGGAAGGGGCGCCCACGGCCCGAGGGTGGACTCCATGTCGCGATGGTAGGGCGTCGGCGTCATCCCGGAAGGATGAGATCGGCAGGCCCGGCGTTCCACCGACGCGGCTCGGCTGGGCATCCTCGGGCACATGGCCGCCCTCTCCGAATCTCGTCAGGGAAAGCGACGCCGCGTCCTCCACCGGTTCGTCCCAGGTCTCGGACGGGCGAACGTCGCCAGGGAGGTTCTCGCCGGGGTCACCCTCATCGCACTCTCGGTGCCTCTCAACATCGGCTACGCCCAGATCGCCGGGCTGCCGCCGACGGCCGGCCTGTACGCACTGGTACTGCCTTCGGTGGTCTTCGCCCTGACCGCCTCGTCGCGCCAGCTGGTGGTTGCCCCGGACGCCGCTGCCGCGGCCCTGGTGAGCTCGAGCCTGGTGGGTCTCGCCGTTGCCGGCTCGACCGACTACGCCACGATGGCTGCCGCTCAGGCCATCCTCAGCGGGGTCGTCCTGATCGTCGCGGGCAGGCTCAAGCTCGGCTTCCTCGCCGACTTCCTCTCCCATCCCATCCTGGTGGGCTTCGTCGGCGGGCTGGCGCTGGAAGTCATGGTGAGCCAGGTCGCCAAGATGCTCGGCATCGCTGTCGACAGCGGCGCGGACTTCTGGACGAAGACGGCAGAGCTCCTTGCCGGGCTTCCTTCGGCCCATCCGGCGTCGGTTCTGCTCAGTGTCGCGGCGCTCATCGTCCTCCTCTCGGGACGATGGTGGGCGCCTGGTGTTCCGTGGGCCCTGCTCGTGATGGTCGCGGCGACCGCGGCCAGCGTGCTCCTCCGCTTCCAGGACGCGGGCGTCGCGGTGCTCGGCGAGGTCCCGTCCGGCCCACCTCGGCTCGCGTTCCCGTCGCTGGCTCCTGGCCAGTGGATCGCCCTGGTGCCTTCGGCGCTGGCCCTGTCCGCCGTGGTGCTCGCCGAAGGTCTCCTGGTGGGCAGGAGCTACGCCGAGAAGCACGGGTACCCCCACCAGCCCGATCGCGACCTTGCCGCGGCGGGCCTCGCGAACCTCGCCGCCGGCGTGTCCGGGTCGTTCAACGTCGGCTCGTCGACCTCTCGCACGGCGGCCATGGACGCGGCCGGCTCCCGGACCCAGCTGCCGTCGGTGGTGCTTGCGGCGGGCTCGCTGCTGCTCCTGTTGTTCGGGACGAGGCTGCTCGAGGCGGTCCCGGCGCCGGTGATCGGCGCCATCGTCGCCGCCGCGGTGTTTCGGCTGCTCGGGATCTCCGAGCTCGTCAGCTTGTGGGGGCAGTCTCGTACGGAGTACGGCGTGGCCGCTGCCTGCATGCTCGGCGTCCTTGTGCTCGGCCCGATCCGCGGGCTGCTGGTCGCCTTCGTGCTGGCGCTGGTCAACCTCGCTCGTCAGGCGTCCGCGCCGCCGCTGGAGGTGCTCGCCGATCCGGATTCTGCCGAGGAGTCAGTGCTGGCCGTCAGTGCCGACGGTCGTGAGACCGTTCCCGGCGTCGTCGTGTTCCGGGTGGTCGCCCCGATCTTCTTCGCCAACGCAAACACCGTCGAGAAGCGGATCCTCCACGTGGTGGGTTCCGCCCTGCACCCCGTGCGGTGGGTGGTTCTCGACCTGGAGGGTGTCTCCGGCATCGATGTCACCGCCGCGGCGCGGTTGCGATCTGCCCTGGCTGGGCTCGCCGGCTCCGGGATCGGTGTGGCCACGGCGAGAGTCCGGCCCGAGCTGCGCGCCCAGTTGGCGCATGCCGACCTGCTCACCGGCGCCGTCGAGTACCCGACCAACCGGGCGGCTCTGGCCGCGCTCCGTGGTTCCGCCGGCTCGGCGCCCCCGAGGGCTGACGGCTAAGCCTCAGAGGATGAATTGCGCCGCGCATGTCTGGGCGACCGCCCGTCCCCCATTGCAGGGTGGCCCTGGGCCGGTGCATCCGGCCGTCGGCGCAGGGTGCGCCCGAGAACTCAAAGGAGAAGCCATGGACTTGTGGTCTTCGCTGTGGAACGTCGTCGTGGTGTTCTTCTGGGCGTTCGTCTTCCTCGCTGCTCTGGTCGCCTTCTTCACGATCGCTGCCGACCTGATCCGCGACCGCTCGCTCGGCGGATGGGCGAAGGCGGCCTGGATCCTGCTCCTGGTGGTGCTTCCGCTGCTCGGCTCGTTGATCTACCTCATCGCTCGTGGGGATTCGATGGCGGAGCGCGCGGCCGTCGAGCAGCGTCAGGCCAAGGCGGCCGCGGATGACTACATACGGTCGGTCGCAGGACACAGTCTGGCCGAGGAGATCGCCCGGGCGATGCAGCTGCGGGACGCCGGTGCCATCACCGAGGAGGAGTTCCTGCAGATCAAGCGCCACGCCCTGGCGAGCAGCTGAGGCCGGCGATGTCCATCATCGACCTGCCCGTCGGTGCCGCGCTCGGCTCCGGGACGGCGTTCAGCCTGGACGGAGGGCGGTTCAACCGGCACACATTCTGGTGCGGGCAGAGCGGCTCGGGGAAGACCTATGCGCTGGGAGTCGTCCTCGAGCAGCTACTGCTGCGCAGCGGCCTGTCGCTGCTCATCCTCGACCCGAACTCCGACTTCGTCCATCTCGCGGAACCCCGCCCCGAGGTCGACCCGCACACCGCAGTACAGCTCGCGGCCGCCGACATACGGGTGTTCCGTCCGCGGGGGCGTGGGGGAGAACCCCTCATCGTCCGGATCGCGGAGATGGACCTGTCGTCCCGGGCCGCCATCCTTCGCCTGGATCCGATCGAGGACGCCGGTGAATACCACGTCCTGCGAGAGCTGAATGACGAGTTCGGGCCACAGGACGGCTCCGCTCTGACAGCCGCTCTGGCCCAGTCGCACGACCCCGACTGGCGCAAGCTGCTCGTGCGGCTGGAGAACCTCGGCCTGCTGGAGTGGGACGTGTGGGCGCACGGCGCGCGGGACGTCATCGAGGTCATCGATTCCCGGCCGGACGCCACCGTGCTGGATCTCGGCGGCTTCGAGCACCCGGAGGAGCCCGCCGCTGCGGCCCTCGCAGTCCTCGACCGTCTGTGGGCGACCCGCGAAGAACGACGGCCCGTCCTGATCGTCGTCGACGAGGCTCACAACCTGTGCCCGCCCGACCCCGTGACCCCTGCCAGACGGGCGTTGTGCGAGCGCATGATCCAGATCGCCGCGGAGGGTCGCAAGTTCGGACTGTGGCTGCTGCTGTCCACGCAACGGCCGTCCAAGATCCACCAGCAGGTGCTCAGCCAGTGCGACAACATCTGCCTGATGCGCACCAACGCGCCCACGGACCTGGAGAGCGTTCGGCGACTCTTCGGCGCCGTCCCGGCCGGGCTGCTCTCCCAGGTGCCCGGGTTCGGACTCGGCCAGGCCCTGTTCTCGGGCGCCTTCGCCTCCGCGCCGTCAGTGGTCCAGCTCGGCTCCCGGCTGACCCGCGAGGGCGGAAGTGACGTGTCCGTCCCCCCAACCCGGCGGGTCACCCCCGCCGGATGAGCTTCCCGGACACCGCATTCCGACGCCGTCCAGATCGCAAGCCGGCCGCCGCCCCGGTCGGCTGACAGAGAGGAGCCAGACATGCCACGTCCTGGCACCACCGCCGAGCAGGGCTCGGGCCCGGTGGAAGTCCTGCTGATCGAGCTCGCCGGCGATCCCCTCGACGAGCGGCTGTGGCAGCTGGTCGACGAGCACATCGACTCCGAACGGCTGCGCCTCCTGGACATCGTCCTGCTCCGCCGCGACCCGCACGGCGTCCTCCAGTTGATCGAGGCCGAGGACGCGCCCTTGGTCAGCGGCGCCGACCCCGCACTGACCGGCCTGTTGGGAGAGGACGACCTCGCAGAGTTCGCCGAACAGGTCGCCGCCGGCTCGAACGCCGTTGCGGTGGTCGTCGAGCACGTCTGGGCGCGCTCCATGGCAGAACGACTGATCCAGCTGGACGGTCGCGTTCTCGCCTCGCACCGGATTCCCGCCCAGGTCGTGAACGAGCTGATTGCCCTGTCTCACCACAACGAGGAGGAGTAGCCATGCCGATGATCGCCCGCGTGGGGAGGCCAGGCCTTCTCGGCCTTGCCGCCCGCACTGCCGTCGTCGCCGGAACCGCCACCGCCGTGAGCAGCGGTGTCGCCGCACGGCACCAGCGCCGCGCCGCATACCACGCCGCCCAGCTGGGGGTGCAGGCCACACCGGCTGCCGCCGCGCCGCCGGTCCAGCCGGAGCAGGACGCGACAGTCGCGAAGCTGCACCAGCTCGCCGCCCTCCACGCCCAAGGAGTGCTCAGCAACGCTGAGTTCGCCGCTGCCAAGGCCCAGGTGCTCGGGCTGTGACGAGAAAGGCTCACCAGATGACCACCGTGAACGTCGACAACTTCGTCCGCGCCGAGACCGACCTCGCCTTCGCCCGGCTCGTCGGCGACCAGGTCGACGGCATCAGCACCTGGGTGCACCACCGGCAGCCCGCGCCACTGGACCACCAACTGATCATCCGGCTCAACCGCGACACCCTCTACAGCGCCGCCATCGCCGACATCAGCCAGGGCGGGACCATCGAACTGCCCGATCCCGGAGACCGGTACCTCTCGGTGATGGTCGTCAACCAGGATCACCACATCCCGCGGATCTTCCACCAACCCGGCCGGCACATCCTCGACCGCGACGAGCTGGGCAGCGACTACGTGCTGCTCGCCTGCCGCATCCTCGTCGACCCCTCGGACGGGGACGACGTCGCGGCGGTCAACGCCCTTCAGTCGCAGCTCGGCCTCGAGACGGTGTCGCGGAGGCCGTTCCCGATGTCGGACATCGACGAGGAGTCGTTGGGGCGCACCCGGCAATCGCTGATCGCGCTCGCCGCGGACCTGCCCGACTTCCGCCGCGCCTTCGGAAGGGCGGACGAGGTCGATCCCGTTCGTCATCTCCTCGGCACGGCCGCAGGCTGGGGCGGACTGCCCGACTACGAGGCGGTCTACCTCAACGTGAACCCCGAACTGCCGGTCGGCGAGTACACGTTGCGGATGGTCGACGTGCCGGTCGACGCGTTCTGGTCGGTGTCGCTGTACAACGCGGACGGCTACTTCGAGGTCAATGACCTCGGCGTCAACAACGTCAACAGCGTCACCGCCGTCCAGGACGCCGACGGTGAAGTCACGATCCGGTTCGGCTCCGGAGGAGCCGGCCAGGCCAACTATCTGCCCATCATGCCCGGGTGGAACTTCCTGATTCGGCTCTACCTGCCCCGCGACGTGGTGCGCGACGGCACCTGGACGCCGCCCGCCGTCGAACCTCTCCGTGAGGGCACTTCGTGATCGGGGCCATCGGCGACACGCTGCCGCTCGCCGTCGGCATCGCGATCAGCCCCGTCCCGGTCATCGCGGTGATCCTGATGCTGCTCTCGCCAGGCGCCCGCGCGACCAGCGTGGGATTCATGGCGGGCTGGGTGGCCGGAGTCACCGTCGCGGTCGTCGGCTTCGAGCTCGTGGCCGGCGTCCTTCCTGACGACGGCTCCGCCGGCGGCGGGGTGGCCGGGGGAGCGACCAAGGTGGTGCTCGGTCTCGGCCTCGTCGTGCTGGCCGTCCGGCAGTGGAGGGCTCGTCCGGGCCCGGGAGAGGCCGCCGAGATGCCTGCCTGGATGGCCGCCACCGACAGCCTCTCGGCGGTCAGGGCCGCTGGCCTCGCCTTCGTGCTGGCGGCGGCGAACCCGAAGAACCTGCTTCTCGCGGCGTCGGCCGGACTCCTTCTCGCCGAGGTTGAGGACCCCGGTGGCCAGGTCGGGGCGACGGTCGTGTTCGTGCTCATCGCGGCGATCTCGGTCGCGCTCCCCGTGGTGTCGTACCTCGTGGCGGCGGATCGTCTGGCCCGACCGCTGGAGGTGCTGCGCTCCTGGCTGGTCGCCAACAACGCGACAACCATGTCGACCGTGCTGTTCGTGCTCGGAACGGTGACCTTCGGCAAGGGGCTCGCCGCCCTGGGGTGACCACGGTGACCGAGGCTCGCCGCCCGGTGACGCTGCGATGCGGCTGGCCGGTGTCCCGACCGTGGTCGTCAGTCGACGCGGCAGGTGCGGTGGCCCGGAGGATCGTGGTCGGCCGAGCGGCACGACCAGATCCTCGTCGACCCCGGCTGTCACGGGCTGCCCGAGGCCCGGCCTGAAGGGCGGTGCGATGGCGTGCCGGCGCTCCGGGGCGCAGGTCACGACCTCGCCGACGACTCACCTGCTGACTGACAGTCCCCACCCTCCTGCGAAGGCTCCCGTCGCCGAGTCCTTCGGCGCCCGCCCGTTGCGGTCGTCTCCGCAGGTCAGGGCGCTACTCCGGGTCTCGTGCCGAACGCCGATGAACCCCGCCGCTAGTCCGCAGACCCCGCCTTCGATTTCACGGCGGGCTCGACGGAGTAGTCGTTGCCGTCCAGGCGCACGTAGTAGTCCCGCGGCAGGCGGGTGCTCACGTCCCAACCGGTCACGGGCGCCACCGGGGGCAGAGCCAGCATCGCGGCCTGGTCGACAGGCAGCAGGTCTACCGGTCGGGCGTTCAACGACCGGACCGTGCGCTGATTGGCTCGCGTCAGCCAGTGCTGCAGCTGCCCGGAGAAGTCCTGCCCGCTGGTGAAGGTCCGGCCCGGCAGGAACGAGGTCTCCAGGTAGTCGTTGGCCCGCTCGACCACGCCCTTGGTCTCGGGGTCGAACGGGCGTGCCTGGACCAGCCGCGTGGCCAGTGTCCCGCAGAACTGCGCCAGCCCGGCGGCCAGGTGTCCGCGGCGACCGATCCCGGCCTCGTTGTCCCACAGCAAGCGCCGCGGAACCGCACCCAGCTGCTGCGACAGCAGCAGCCACATGCCCGTGAGCAGGTCCGCCGTCGTGCGCGAGGGCAGCATCACCGCGGTGATGAACCGGGAGTGCGCGGCCACCATCACCAGCACGGGGAACACCGCGACCTGCTCGCGCAGACCGGTCGGGATCTTCGCCGCGGGGAACCACAGGTCGCACTGCACCACGTCGCCAGCCACGTGCTCGAGCCGGTCGGCCGGGTCCGGGCGCCGGTAGTGCGACCGCAACGGTCGGACCTGCTCCCGGAACTACGTGATGGATCCGGTCCAGCCCACCCGCTCGGCCGGCACCGTCCCGGGCAGCTCGGGATGATCGGCCAGCAACGCCCGGACCTGGACCTCCACCGCCATGAACGCGTTCGGGCCCGCTGCCCGCTCGTACTTCGGCGGCCCCTGCGAGGCCACCGCCCGCGCGACCGTGGCCCGCGCGATGCCCAACTGCCTCGCGACCTGCCGCTGCGGCACACCATCAGCGACCAACCGCCTGATCAACGCCCAGTCCTCCAACGAGATCACCCCTCAACACTGCTCGGGGTGGCCTCGATCTCGACCGTCGCTACGGCCTACATTTCGACCGTCGTCGACACCCTCCAGTGTTCGTCGTCTTCATTCACACGCGCTGGCTGCATGAATGCGCCCGGCAGAGCTACTCGAAGCGTGCTAGCTCCGGTGACGTCGCCCGGTGCCCAGAACCAGTTGGTCGACCCGTGGAGCTTCCACAGCCGGAAGCTCCTGTGCGGCGCTGTTGACCGCTCGACCTCGTCATAGGACGCCCGGGCAACACCGTTTGGTTGTAGTTCAGGAGTGAGCCCCACTGGAAGTGTGGACCCCGGCTCGCGAATCCCAGAGGCGCATCGTTTCGAAGGCGCACTCGACCAGCGGGTCGTAGTTGAACGTCAGGACGTCCGACTCCCGCAGGCGCCAGAGGCTGATCAGTTCAGAGAGCCACACCGGCATCGGCTCCGCGAGTGCCGAGGCGACCGGCAAGTCGAGCTCGCGTGCGATCAGCCGCGTGGCACGCACCCACGCCACGGCGAACCTGATGGGCACCTGTCCGAAGAGCTCGTGGCCGGGCCGTCAAGGCCATGCTGCGCTCCGTCGACGACCAGCCAGACACCGACCCGGTTCACGCCCAGTACGACAAGCTCCTGGACGCCGTCGCCGGCAAGCTGCCCCAGGTCCACACCCACCTGGACGGCGCCCGGGCAGACCTGCCCGCGAACACCTGCTTCCCGAAGGAGATCCGCCGGCGCACCGACGTCGTGGGGTTCGTCCCCGACCGGGCCGCCGTGACCCGCCTGGTCGGCGGCGTCCTGGCCGAACAACACGACGAATGGGCCGAAGGCCGCCGCTACTTCGCCCTCGACGTCCTGCACCGAGCCGCCTCAACCTCATCACCCACACCGACACCAACCCCGAACCCCAGGAGCAACCACTGGCCCTGACCGCCTGAGACCCCAAGGACCACGCCGAACCGCTACACCACCAACAGGGACTTGACCAGGCATGCGAAGACGCTCCGTCCTCGGTGATGCTCCACAGGCCGAGGGTCGGCACCTCGCCGAGCGCCTGCCCTGCCGCCCAGGCTTGCACCGCCGTATCCGATCCGCCGCCGCACCGCTCCCGGGCTGCGGCGCGTAGCCCACGCGCGGTCGTCCGGACGTCCGGGAGGTGGAACCGGTCGGGTCGAAGGAACACCTGCCCGCCATTGCCAGCGCCCGCCGCCTCAGCCCGGGCCCCCGCCCACCGTTCCGTCGGGGACACTGGGTGTCCGCTGCATTCGCTCATGAAGGAGTCACCTGTGCCCGAGGGGATCGTCCGTTGGTTCGACGCTGAGCGGGGGTTCGGCTTCCTCGACCTCGGGGACGGGGCCGAGGACCTGTTCGTGCACGTCTCCGAGGTGATGAACGACGGCGGCTCGGGCCTGCTCCGCGAGGGGCAGGTCGTCGAGTTCGAGGTGGGCGAGAGTGACCGTGGGCCGCAGGCGCGTCGCGTCCGTGTCATCGGCGACCAGGCCGCCGATGCGCCGGTCGGCGTGCTCGGCACGGTCTCCTGGTACGAGCCGGGCAAGGGGTACGGGTTCATCACGCCCGACGGCGGCGGTGCCGAGATCTTCGTGCACAGCTCGGCCATCGTGGTCGGTGGCGTGATCTCGCAGGGGCAGCGGGTGGCGTTCCTGGTCGTCGACGGGGAGAAGGGGCCGCAGGCGGACCATCTGCTGCCGCTCGGACCCGAGGTCGCGCGGCAGGAACTGGCGGACGACGGTGCGGACGGCACCGTGACCTGGTACGACGCGGGCAAGGGCTTCGGGTTCGTCACGCCCGACTCCGGCGGTGAGGACGCCTTCGTCCATGCCCGGGCGCTCGTCGGGGGGCTGGCTGAGCTGTTCGAGGGGATCGCGTGACCTTCGACGTCGCCGAGAGCGAGAAGGGGCCGCAGGCCCGCAACGTCCAGCTCGTGGGTGGCCCGGCACCTCGGGATGCCCCCGTGGCGCCGGCGCACGGTCGCTCGGCCCACCCGACGGCATCGGACGGCCCTGTGCGTGGCGGCGAGGGCGTCGTCGCCCGCTACGACGCCGACCGTGGGTTCGGCTTCATCACCCCGGACGTGGGGGGTGCGGACCTGTTCGTGCACGTGTCGGTCGTGCGGGGCGCCGAAGCCCTGGAGGAGGGCGACCGGGTCCGGTACAAGGTGCGGCAGAGCGATCGGGGACCGCAGGCCGACAGCGTCGAACGGGTGTGAGGGAGCCGTACTTGCCCGGGGTGTTGGTCGAGCGGGTGTGACGGCAGCGTCGACCGGACCCGCTAGGGCCGGAGCCGCCGGGCGTGCTGCCGGAGGGAGCCCATCAGCCGCCCCTCCACCTCACGTGCGGCGTCGGTGTCCGTCACCTCCGCCAGCGCCCGCTCGAACGCCCCTGGCACCGCGGCGGCCAGCTCGTGCACCCGATCGACCACCTCGTCCGCCTGCAGCCGCACGTTCTCGGCCAACCTCCGCCAGGAGTCGTCGTCGATGAGGTCGAGATCGAACTCCCCGCCGATGCTCATTGACGCCGTGCGTGCCCCGGGAGTTCCGTACGCCAGGCCGGTGGCCACGTCGAACAGGGGAGCGAGCCGCACGTCCTCGCCGTCGAGCAGGACGGCGTAGTTGCGGGCGTGGGCGTCGGGTGCACCGATGACGGTGTTGTAGACGAGCCCGTCGACGAACTGCCGGACGTTGGCCGAGGCCTGGGCCGGGGTGGCCGACTGCTCGCGCAGCAGCGTGATGATGTCGAGGGCGGACGGCCCGCCGTACTCCTCGTACCGCCCGCTGGTGCCGAGCGCCTGGCACAGGTCTTCCTGGTGCAGGCGCGTCACGGACCCGTCGGAGTCGAGCGCCCGGTCGAAACGGGTGACGACCAGGGCGTTCTCGGACTTGAACGCCGTGTACGCCGTCTCGGCGGCCGTCAGCCCGAGGAGGGCCGCAGCGCGCATGCTGACGTGCTCGATGAGGGCTTGCGAACGCAGCGTGCGGATGCCGGGTTTGAGGATGTGGGTGGTCGGTTCGGCCCCCTGAGCGAGGTACCAGCGACCGCGTCGACGCCGCAGCGCGAACTTGCCCTGGGTGCCGCCGAGCGACCAGTGCTCACCCGGCATCGACCACGAGGCGCGCTCGTCCATCGTGAGCTCGGCCAGCCGCATCTCGATCTGCGCGTCCGAGCACGGCTCGAACGCCCCGGCGCGCGCCAGTGTCGAGGCCACCTCGTCCTCCTGGCAGAACTGCACGGCGCCGGCGCAGTCCTTGCCGACGGCCGCGAGCAGGCTCATCGGGTCGCGCGGGTCGGCGCCGTAGCGGCGTTCGATGCCGGTCAGCGCCCCGTCGTTGTCGGGCAGCAGCCCCCACAGGAACTGCTCGACGACCGCCCCTGCGTGCGTGCGGGTCGCGATCGGCAGCGACAGCGACAGGGGGGTGCGTCCGGGGTCGGATTCGTACGTCAGCCGGACGACCTGCGCCCGGGTGCGCTCCAGCGAGGCGACCACCCGGCCGCCGAGCAGGACGACGAGGTGCCGGGTCATCACTGCGTCTCGTCGGTGTCGAAGGCCTCGATCGTCAGGTTGGCGTCGAGGGCGTCGAGCAGCCGCATGAGCCGCCCCACCTCGATGCCGTACGTCTCGCCGGCCTCGACGGTGATGACCCACTCCCGCGACACCCCGGCGCGCCGGGCGAGCTCGGCCTGGGTGAGCCCGCGGCGTCGGCGCAGCGCTCGGACGGCCGTGCCGAGCTTGGGCAGGGACCGGGCGTTGAGCTGGGTCGAGGTCACGCATGTGAGCGTACGTCCACCTCGCGGCAATGTCGACATATCGCCACATCGCCGCGATGTGGCCGAATCTCGACATCAGCCCCGAAGCTCGAGGCGGCCCCTCACTCCCAGTCCCCCCGCCGCTCCAGCTCCACCCGCATCGCCGCCGCCAGTCGCGGGTTGGCGTACATCGGGTCGCCGCCGGCCAGCGCGTCGTGCACGCGTTCGGCGACGGCGCGCGGCTTGTCCTGGCTGAGCTTGGCCTTGGCCTGCCAGCGGGTGACGACGAACCGGAAGCCGGTGGCGCCGGGGGCGATGCGGCGGGCGTAGTCCTCGACGTGGTCCATCCGCACCGGCTGCGGCCTCGGTGCCTCCCAGCGGTCGACCGTGGCGCCGAGCACGTCCCAGGTCCCGGCGGCGTCCATCGGGTGCGCGACGCCGTGCAGATGGGCGGCCAGATAGTTCCACGTCGGCACGGCGGGGGAGTACCCGTACCAGCCGGGCGAGACGTAGCCGTAGGGCCCGGCGATCACGAGCAGCGACTCGCGTACGCCGTCCAGACCGTGGGCCCGGTCGTCGGGGCGGCCGAGGTGGCCCAGGACGACGAGGCCTTCGGCGCTCTCGTCGAGCAGCACGGGGACGTGCGAGGCGATCAGCCCCTCGTCGCCGAGGGTGATGAGCGTGGCCCAGCCCTCGTCGCGGACCAGGGCGCGCACCCACTGCTCGTCGTGGACGACGTAGTGCGGGGTCTCGATCACGTGGCCATGACACCACGGAGCGGACGGCGCCATGTCACCGGCACGTTA
>JAKLPK010000101.1 GCA_022013895.1 Cellulomonas sp.
GACCGTCACGAGGTTCTTGACCTCGGAGTCGGGGATCGTCACGCCGAACTTCTCCTCGGCGAGGGTGACGATCGTCATCATCGCGAGCGAGTCGATGTCCAGGTCGTCGGTGAAGGACTTCTCGGGCAGGACGGAGTCCGCCGGCAGGCCGGTCTCCTCGTTGACGATCTCGGCCAGGCCGGCCAGGATCTCCTGCTCGCTGTGAGCCATCGTGTCTCCTCGGTTGTGTCGGGTGTGGGGTGCCAGTAGGTCGGCGGGGTCGAGCAACGCTACCGCCGAGCCCGTCAGGGCAGGACGATCACCTGGGCTGCGTACACCAGCCCGGCGCCAAAGCCGATCTGCAACGCCAGGTCACCGGAGTGGATCTGGCCGTCGCGGTACAGCCGCTCGGTCGCCAACGGGATCGAGGCGGACGAGGTGTTCCCGGTGTCCGCGATGTCGCGGGCGACCGCCACGGACTCGGGCAGCTTGAGCTGCTTGATCATCTGGTCGATGATCCGCTGGTTCGCCTGGTGCGGGATGAAGGCATCGATCTGGTCGGCCGTCACGCCTGCGGCGTCCAGCGCCCGTTGGGCTACCGGGGCCATCTGCCAGACGGCCCACTTGAAGACGCTCGGGCCCTCCTGACGCAGGGTCGGCCAACCGAGCGACGCATCCGCCCTCAGGTCGAGCCAGGAGTGTGTCTGGCGGATGTCGTACGCGCGCGAGCCATCCGAGCCCCAGATCGTCGGACCGATCCCCGGGACGTCCGACGGGCCGATCACGACCGCGCCCGCGCCGTCGCCGAGCAGGAAGGAGATCGACCTGTCGGTGGGGTCGATGATGTCGGACATCTTCTCGGCGCCGATCACCAGGACGTGCCGGGCGCTCCCGGCTCGTACCAGCGCATCGGCCTGACCGATCGCGTAGCAGTACCCCGCGCAGGCGGCCGAGATGTCCCAGGCGGCGGCCGGTGTCGCACCGAGTCGGTCAGCCAGGACCACGGCCGCCGAGGGCGTCTGGTTGAAGTAGGTGACCGTCGAGACGAGCACGGCGTCGAGGTCGGCCCCGGTCAGGCCCGCGTTCTCCAGCGCTTGGCGCGCTGCGCTCTCGGCCAGGTCGAGCACGCCGGTGCCCTCGGCGGCGCGGCGCCGGGTCACGATGCCGGTCCGCTGGCGGATCCACTCGTCGGAGGAGTCGATCGGGCCGGCGATGTCGTCGTTCGTGACCGTGAGCTCGCCCCGGGCAGCGCCCAGGCCGAGGATGCGGGTGAACTCCGGGCCGGTGGCTTGGTTCAGGGTGGGGCGGGTCACGGAGCGGTCTCCTGTCCGGTGGGCGGTCCGGCGTGCCGCCGGACCAGGTCGCGCGCCGCGTCGACGTCGTCGGGGGACTTGAGTGCGACGTTCTCGACCCCGGGCAGCGTACGACGGGCCAGCCCGGTCAGGACTCCACCAGGTGCCAGCTCGAGCAGTCCGGTGACCCCCAGCCCGGCGAGCGTTGCGGCGCACAGGTCCCAGCGCACCGGGCGGGCGACCTGCGCCACCAACCGGGCGAGCCCGTCCGCGGCGCCGGCGACGACCGCCCCGTCCGCGTTGCCGAGCAGCGTCACGGTGGGCTCCGCGGGCACGACGTGGGAGGCGGCGTCCTGCAGCTCGGCGACGGCCGGCTGCATCACCTGCGTGTGGAACGCGCCGGCGACCTGGAGCGGGATCACCCGGGCGCGGGTCGGCGGGGCGGCCGCGAGCCGGGCGAGGGCGTCCATCGGGCCGGCGGCGACCACCTGTCCGCCGCCGTTGACGTTGGCGGGCACCAGGCCGAGGGCCTCGAGCGTGGCGAGCACCTCATCGGGGTCTCCGCCGAGCACGGCGCTCATCCCGGTGGGTTCGGCCGCGGCGGCTGCACGGGCCATCGCCGCACCCCGCACCCCGACGAGCCGCAGCGCGTCCGCCTCGGTCAGCAGACCCGAGACAGCAGCGGCGGCCAGCTCTCCGACGGAGTGGCCAGCGGTGACGTCGACCCGACCTGCTGTGAGGGAGGGCCACGTCGTGGCGGCGTCCGCATCGAGCACGACCCGGAGCGAGGCGAGCGCCGTGGCGACCAGGAGCGGCTGGGCGACCGCGGTGTCGCGGATGGTCTCCGCATCGCTCGTGGTGCCGTGCGCCACCAGATCGACACCCGTCAGCTCGGCGGCGCGGTCGAGACACGCCTCGACCGGCGGCAGCTCGAGCCACGGCGTGAGCATCCCGGGGGACTGGGCGCCCTGACCGGGGCAGACGACGACGAGCACCCGACAACTGTGCCTGTCACCACCGCGATGACCCGGTCACGGGGGCGACCAAGGTTGTCGACGAGCCTTGTCGATGCCCTACAACGCCAGGTTCGGTGTCGAGATGCTCGGCGGGTTCTCCAGCCGGCCGAGCGCGAGTGCGATCTGCAGCACGTAGGAGTCGCGCGCATCGAGCGGGTCCCAGCCGGTGACGTCGGCGACCCGGCGCAGGCGGTACCGCACGGTGTTCGGGTGGACGTACAGCTCGCGGGCGGCCGCCTCGAGGGAGCGGCCGGTTCCCAGGTAGGCCCACAAGGTGTCGAGCAGGGCGCCCGTATGTGCGGCCAACGGTGCGTATGCCCTGGTCACGAGCTCGCTGCGGGCGGCGGCGTCGCCGATGAGCACCCGTTCGGGGAGCAGGTCGGCAGCCAGCACCGGACGTGGTGCCTGCGGCCAGGCCGCGGCTGCGGCGAGGCCGGCCAGCACCTGGCCGGCCGACCGGGCGCACTCGGCGAGCTCCGACGAGAGCGATCCGGCGACCGGTGCACCGATGACCACGGGGCCCGGTCCGAACCGTGGGAGCAGACTGTGCGCCGCGGCCTGCAGGTCTCCCTCGCCGCCGAGGAACAGCACGAGCCGGTCGTCGTGGATCCCCACCAGTGCGTCCTGCGCCACGCGCCGCGTCGCGCGGCGCAGATCGGCGGCCCAGACCTCGTCGGACGGACGGGCGGAGGTTCCGGCCAGCACGAGCGTGCCGCCGCGCCCGCTCCAGCCGAGCGCAGCCACCCGTGAGCGCAACGAGTCCTCGACGTCGCCCCGGACGAGGGCGTCGACGACGAGCGCCTCGATCCGGGCGTCCCAGGCACCGCGCACCTCGGCTGCGCGGGCGTAGACCTCGGCCGCCGAGAACGCGACCTCACGTGAGTAGCGCAGCACGGCCTCGCGCAGATCCCGTTCCTCGCCCGGGGCCGCGAGCTCCGCGGCGTGCGACTCGACCACGTCCACGGAGAGCCGGACCAGCTGCAAGGTCTGCTGCAACGAGATGGAGCGGGTCAGCTGGGGCGGTGCGGCCGAGAAGATCTCACTGACACCGTGGGGCGGTCTGGTCGGGTCGCCGAACCACGTGACGAACGCGGCGATCCCGGCCTGCGCCACGAGGCCCACCCAGGAGCGGTCCTCGGCCGGCAGCGCCCGGTACCAGGCCGCATCGGACTCGAGCTGGCGCATGGCAGCGGCCGCAAGCTGACCCGAGCCGTCCCGCCCCCTGCGCTGGGTCTCGGCCGCGCTCGTCGTCGTGGGGGGCGTCGTGGCCATGGGTCGAGCATAGGCAGTTTTGTCGAAACCGCACAAAGCCGCGGGTCGCTGTGAGGTAGATGACGCCACTGTCCGGGGGGTCGGGCGGGCTGGCA
>JAKLPK010000102.1 GCA_022013895.1 Cellulomonas sp.
CGCGCTGCGGATCGCCTCGGTGATGGCGCGCGACGAGGGCTGGCTCGCCGAGCACATGCTCATCCTCAAGGTCACCTCACCGGCCGGGAAGACGTACCACGTGTGCGCCGCGTTCCCCTCGGCCTGCGGCAAGACGAACCTCGCGATGCTGCGACCGACGCTGCCGGGCTGGCAGGTCGAGACCATCGGCGACGACATCGCATGGCTGCGCCCCGGCGGGCCCGGCACCGACGGCCGCCTGCGCGCGATCAACCCCGAGGCCGGGTTCTTCGGCGTCGCCCCGGGCACCGGCGTGTCGACCAACCCGACCGCCATCGAGACCCTCGACCGCGATGTGCTCTTCACCAACGTGGCGCTCACCGATGACGGCGACGTCTGGTGGGAGGGGCTCACGGACGATGCCCCCGACCACCTCATCGACTGGCAGGGCGACGACTGGACCCCGGATGCAGGGCGTCCCGCCGCGCACCCGAACAGCCGGTTCACCGTCGCCGCCGATCAGTGCCCGATCATCGCCGACGACTGGGAGGCCCCGGCCGGGGTGCCGATCGACGCCATCCTGTTCGGCGGTCGACGGGCGACGAACGTGCCGCTCGTCGTGGCCGCCCGCGACTGGGCGCACGGGGTGTTCATCGGCGCGACGGTCGCCTCCGAGCAGACCGCCGCCGCCGAGGGACCGGTCGGCGTGCTGCGCCGCGACCCGTTCGCCATGCTCCCCTTCTGCGGCTACGACATGGCCGACTACTGGGGGCACTGGCTGGACCTCGGCAACGAGCTGGCCGCCAAGGGCGTGCAGCTCCCCGCGATCTACGGCGTCAACTGGTTCCGCAAGGGCGCCGACAAGAAGTTCCTGTGGCCCGGGTACGGCGAGAACTCCCGCGTCGTGGCCTGGGCGCTCGACCGGATCGAGGGCAGCGCCACCGGCGTCGAGAACCCGATCGGCATCATCCCGGCGCCCGGCGAGCTCGACCTGACCGGGCTGGAGCTGCCCGAGGGTGCCCTCGACGAGCTGTTCCGGGTGGACCCGGCCGCCTGGCTCGCCGAGTCCGACCTCACCGAGGAGTACTTCGCCAAGTTCGGCGACAAGGTGCCCGCCGCGCTGCGTGACCAGCTCGCCGGGCTGCGCGAGCGCCTGCGGGCCGCACAAGGCTGAGGCCCCGTCGTGAGGCGTGCCCCTCGAGGGTGCGCCTCACACGGCGGTGGCGCTCGGGTCCTCCGTCCGGCTGCGCTTGAGCTCGAAGAAGTGCGGGAACCCGGCCAGCGTCACCGCCGCATCGAACAGCTCCCCCGCCTGCGGGCCGCGCGGTACCCGCGTGAGCACCGGGCCGAAGAACGCCACACCGTCCACGTGGAACGTCGGCGTACCGACGTCGTCACCCACCGGGTCCATACCGCGGTGGTGGCTGGCCCGCACCGCGGTGTCCCAGGACGGGTCCTCGGCGGCGTCCGCGAGCGCCTCGTCCAGCCCGAGCTCGGCCAAGGCCTCGACGAACAGGTCGCGGTCGTAGGGCCGGTGGTCGTCGTGGTGACGGCGACCGAGCGCCGAGTACAGGCCGCGGACCGCACGGTCGCCATAGCGCTCCTGCGTGGCCACCAGCAGCCGCACCGGACCCCAGCCGTCGTCGAGCATCGACCGGTAGCCGGCGGGCAGGTCCTCCTTGTGCTCGTTGAGCACCGACAGCGACATCACCTTGAAGGTGAGAGTCATCGGACGCTGCGCCTCGGCCTCCAGGATCCAGCGCGAGGTCACCCACGCGAACGGGCACAACGGGTCGACGTACAGGTCCACGGTGGCAGTCATCGGGCGACTGTAGGTCGCCCCGCGCCACGTCGGTAGGCTCGACCGCCGTGGAGATCCTCGTCGTCGGGACCGGTGCTCGTGAGCACGCCCTCGTCCGAGCCCTGGCCGCCGACCCGGCCGTCACCGGGCTGCACGCCGCACCGGGCAACCCGGGGATCGGGGAGTTGGCGACCCTGCACCAGGTCGATCCGCTCGACCCGGTCGCCGTCGCCGCGCTCGCGACGCGGCTGGGTGTGGACCTCGTCGTCGTCGGACCGGAGGCGCCGCTCGTCGCCGGGGTCGCCGATGCTGTGCGCGCCGCCGGGATCGCGGTCTTCGGGCCGTCCGCCGCGGCGGCGCAGCTCGAAGGCTCCAAGGCCTTCGCCAAGGAGGTGATGGCCGCCGCCGGGGTGCCGACCGCCGACTCACGCACCTGCACCACGATCGAGCAGGTGGCCGCCGCCCTCGCCGAGTTCGGTGCGCCGCACGTGGTCAAGGAGGACGGCCTGGCCGCGGGCAAGGGGGTCGTGGTCACCGACGACACCGACGCCGCCCTCGATCACGCCCGCGCCTGCCTGGCCCGTCCGGGCGGCTCCGTCGTCGTCGAGGACTACCTCGACGGGCCCGAGGTCTCGCTGTTCGTGCTGTCCGACGGGACCGACGTCGTGCCGCTGGTGCCCGCCCAGGACTTCAAGCGCATCTTCGACGGTGACGCCGGGCCCAACACGGGCGGTATGGGCGCCTACAGCCCGCTGCCGTGGGCGCCGGACGGACTGGTCGACGAGGTGGTCGAGACGGTCGCGAAGCCGACGATCGCCGAGATGGCCCGGCGGGGGACCCCGTTCTCCGGGGTGCTCTACTGCGGCCTCGCGATGACCTCGCGCGGGATGCGGGTCGTGGAGTTCAACGCCCGGTTCGGCGACCCCGAGACGCAGGTGGTGCTCGCCCGGCTGCGCACCCCGCTGGCCGGTCTGCTGGTGGCCTGCGCCACCGGGAGCCTGAGCACATTCGGGCCGCTGACCTGGGACGACGGGGCCGCGGTCACGGTCGTCATCGCCTCGGCCGGGTACCCGGCGCGGGCCCGGTCCGGCGATCGCCTCACGGGGGTCGCGCAGGCCGGTGCGCTGCCGGGGGTGCACGTGCTGCACGCCGGGACCGCGCTGCGCGATGACGTGCTGGTGAGTGCGGGCGGCCGGGTGCTCACGGTGGTCGGCACCGGCCCGACGCTGAGCGCGGCCCGCGCGACGGCCTACGCGGGGGTCGACCGGATCGGGCTGGACGGCGGTCAGCACCGCAGTGACATCGCGGCGCGCGCCGCCCAGCCGGCCGAGGATCAGCCGGTCGACCCCGGCCCGAGCGGCGGCGACGTACCCGACGCCGGCGCCGACCGGGCGGACGCACGATGACCGGCGTCGCGGTCGTCCGTCGGCCCGGGCCGCTGCTCGCCGACGGCCTCGTCGAGCACATCGAACGCGTGCCGGTCGACCTTGATCTGGCGCTCGCCCAGTGGCACGGCTACGTCGGCGCGCTGCACGAGGCCGGCTGGCGCACGGTCGAGGCGCCCCCGGCGGACGACTGCCCGGATGCCGTGTTCGTCGAGGACACCGCCGTGGTGATCGGCAGCCAGGCGGTCGTCACCCGCCCGGCGCGAGCCTCCCGACGCGGTGAGACCGCCGCGGTGGCCACGCTGCTCGCCGATCTGGGGATGGACCTGCTGCCCATCGGCGAGGACGCCTGCCTCGAAGGCGGCGATGTGCTGAAGATCGGCGACACCGTCTACGTCGGACGTGGCGGGCGCACCGACGCCGCCGGGATCGCAGCCCTGCGCGCACTCATGCGACCGCTCGGCAGACGGGTCGTCGCGGTGCCGGTGAGCACCGTGCTGCACCTCAAGTCGGCGGTCACGGCGCTGCCGGACGGCACCGTCATCGGGTTCGCACCGTTCGTCGACGCCCCCACCCTCTTCGAGCGGTTCCTCCCGGTGCCGGAACCGGACGGGTCCGCCGTGGTGGACCTGGGCGAGGACCGACTGCTCATGTCGGCGTCGGCCCCGCGGACGGCGGCGCTGCTCGCCGATCTGGGCTACGACGTGCGGACCGTGGACATCGGCGAGTTCGAGAAGCTCGAGGGTTGCGTCACCTGCCTGTCGATCCGGGTGCGGCACCTGCGCTGACCGTCCGGCGCGGACGGGCTACTCGGCCGCGGACACGGTTTCACCCACACCGGTCCGAGATGGTTCGCTAGGGGCCGTGACGGATGCGCTGCCCGGCTGGGCCCACCTCTCCACCGGCAAGGTCAGGGACCTGTACGTCCCCGACAAGACCCGCGAGGGCTCGGTCATCAGACAGGTGCACGGCGATGTCGTGCTCGTCGTCGCCTCGGACCGGATCTCGGCCTACGACCATGTGCTGTCCCCCGGCATCCCGGGCAAGGGGATCGTCCTCACGCAGCTGTCCCTGTGGTGGTTCGCCCAGCTCATCGACGTCGTCCCCAACCACGTGGTCTCGACCCGCGTGCCCGAGGCGGTCGCCGGCCGGGCGATGATCTGCCGACGCCTGGACATGTACCCGGTGGAGTGCGTGGCCCGCGGCTACCTCACCGGCTCCGGTCTGACCGAGTACCAGGCCAGCGGTTCGATCACCGGCATCCCGCTGCCCGCGGGGCTGCTCGACGGGTCGCGTCTGCCCACCCCGATCTTCACCCCGGCCACGAAGGCCGCCCAGGGCGAGCACGACGAGAACGTCTCCTTCGAGGAGATCTCCCGTCGGGTCGGGCCCGGCCCGGCGGCCACGCTGCGCGACCTCACGCTCGAGGTGTACGAGCGCGCCGAGGGCATCGCCCGGGAGCGCGAGCTGCTGCTGGCCGACACCAAGCTCGAGTTCGGCACCGACTCCGAAGGCGTCGTCACGCTCGGTGACGAGGTGCTGACGCCCGACTCCTCGCGGTTCTGGCCCCGGCTCGCCTGGGAGCCCGGCCACCCGCAGCCCAGCTTCGACAAGCAGTACGTGCGCGACTGGCTGACGTCACGGGCGTCCGGCTGGGACCGGGCCTCCGACACCCCGCCGCCGGCACTGCCGACCGAGGTCGTCGAACGGACCCAGCAGCGATACCTGGAGGCGTACGAACGGCTCACCGGACGCACGCTGTCGCTGTGACCGCCCCGCTGGTCCTGCGCCGGGCGCGGCGGCTCGGGTCGCCCGTGCCGGTCGACCTCCTGCTGGCCGACGGGCGGGTGTCCGCCGTCGGGCAGGTGACGTCGCGCGACGTCGAGCAGGTGGACCTGGACGGGCGGTGGGTGCTGCCGGGGCTCTGGGACCAGCATGTGCACGTCACCCAGTGGGCGCTCGCCCGGGACCGGCTGGACCTGGCCGACGCCCGGTCGGCGGCGCACGCCGTGACCCTGGTGGCCGAACGGCTCGCGCACCGGCCACCCGCGCCCGGCACGGCCCTCGTCGGACGCGGGTTCCGCGATGCGTTGTGGCCGGATGTGCCGAGCGCTGCGCTGCTCGACGCGGTGGTGGGCGACGTCCCCGTCGTCCTGGTCGCGGCCGATCTGCACTGCGCCTGGGCCTCGACGGCCGGCCTCGCGCTGCTGGGTGCGAACGGGCATCCGACGGGTGTGCTGCGCGAGCAGGAGTGGATGGGCGTGATGGGCGCCCTGGACCAGGTGAGCGACGCCGTCGCCGATGCCGCGGTCGCCGAGGCCCTGACGGCAGCTGCGGCCCGGGGCGTCGTCGGGCTGGTTGATGTGGAGATCGCCGACAACGTGGCGGTCTGGCGGCGTCGCCCGGTCCCTGCCGTTCAGGTGCGCGCCGGGGTCTGGGAGCCGTACCTGGACCGGGTGCTGCACGACGACCTCGCCACGGGGGACCGGCTCGCGCCGCGGGTCACCCAGGGCCCGCTCAAGGTCATCGTCGACGGGTCGCTCAACACCCGTACCGCCTGGTGCCGCGACCCCTACCTCGGGACCGATGGCCACGGCGTGCTCTCGGTGCCGCCGGACCACTTGCGGGTGCTGCTGTCCTCGGCCGCCCGGCACGGGCTGACGGTCATGGTGCACGCCATCGGCGACGCCGCGCTCGACGTGGCGCTCGACGCGATCGAGGCCGCGGGTGCGCGTGGGTCGGTGGAGCATGTGCAGCTGCTGGCGCCCGGGCAGGCCTCGCGCCTGGCCCGGCTCGGTCTGGTCGCCGGGGTCCAGCCGCGGCACGTCGTCGACGACCGCGACGTCACCGACCGCGTCTGGGCCGACCGGGCGGACCGGGCGTACCTCTACCGCACGCTGCACGAGGCCGGGGTACCGCTGGCGTTCGGCTCCGACGCGCCCGTCGCGGTCCTCGACCCGTGGCTCGCGATGGATGCGGCGGTGTGGCGGACGTCGGACGAGCGAGAGCCCTGGTTCGGCGAGCAGCGGCTCGACGTGCTCACCGCCCTGGCCGCGAGCGTCGACGGCGCTTCCCTCGACGTGCCGGTCGGCGCGCGGGCAGATCTCGTCGTGCTCGACGACGACCCGCTGGCCGCCGCGGCCGCACCGGGCGGGCTGAGCGCGGTCCGGGTGGCCGGGACGCTGGTCGGCGGCGAATGGACCAGCCCGCTGGGCTGAGATGTCCTCCGAACAGCCCACTGCCCCGCGCGTTCAGCGGGCAGACTCGCGGGGTGACGATCTTTCGCGGCGATGAGGTCGATCTGCGGCTGGCGGCCTACGCCGTGGTGACCGGGGAGCGTGGGCTGCTGCTCGCGCACTGGACCGATCGGCGGCATGACCACTGGACCTTGCCGGGCGGTGGGATGGAGCCCGGTGAGCACCCCGAGCAGACGTTGCTGCGTGAGGTCGAGGAGGAGACCGGGTACCAGGCCGAGGTCGACGGGCTGCTCCGGGTGCACAACCGCGTGGTGCCCGGCGGCCAGCGGCTCGACGAGGAGCCCCGCACGTTCCAGCAGATCAGCTTCGTGTACCGGGCCCGCATCGTCGGCGGGGAGCTGCGCCCGGAGCCCGATGGCTCGACGGATGCGGCGGCCTGGTTCGCGCACGACGAGATCGATGCGCTCTCCCGGATCGATCTGGTCGACCTCGCACGGCGGGACGCGGGGATCCTCTCCAGCTGACGTCCGGAACCCTTGCCGTCATGCATCGCGGCGCGATATATATCGACCATGGCGATGAGCGAGCAGACCTACCTGGTGCTCCTGGCGCTCGCCGATGAGCCGCGCCACGGCTACGCCGTCGTCCAGGAGGTCCGCGCGCTCTCGGACGACCGCGTGAAGCTGGGCGCCGGGACGCTGTACGGGATCCTCGACCGGCTGGTCGCGGCCGGTCAGACCGAGGTGTCGAACGAGGTCGTCGTCGAGGGCCGGCTGCGGCGCTACTACCGGCTCACCCCGGGCGGTCGCGCGGTGGTCGAGGCGCACACGGCCGAGCTCGCGGCCCTCGCCCGACGGGCCCGTCTGGTCCTGGGTCGACCCGTCCTCGGCGGCGTGTGAGGCGGCCGGGATGAGCACGGTGCAGGGGGCTGACCGTTTCGAACGTTCGACGCGCTTCTGGTTGCGCGCGTACCCGGTGCGCTGGCGCTCGGTGCGCGGCGACGAGCTGCTCGACGTGCTGCGTGACCTGGCCGGGCCGGACGCGACGCGGCTGCCGCTGCGCGAGGCGCTCGGCCTGGTGCGCGCGGGCTGGGCGACCCGGTGGCGCGAGGGCCCACCGCTGCGCACCAGACTGACCTACCGGCTGCTCGAGATCCGGATCCCGCCCCGGTATCGCGAATGGGCCCGCGACGACATCGACGGGCGGTGGTACGACACGCGGCGGGGACTGCTGCCAGCCGTCCTCTTCGTGACGATCCTGGGCCTGGGTTCGGCGGGCAAGATCGCGCTGTCCACACTCGCGCCGGCGCTCGTGGTGTGGGCAGTGGTGCTGCTCGCACTGCTCCGGCTCGACCTGCTGCGCCCCCTGAGCGACCCCTATCGGGCGCGCGCGGTGAACCGGCATCTGGTGCCACGGCACGGGGAGCCGGTGACGCCCGGCGGCTTCATGCTGACCCCGGGTACCGGGACTCGGGTCGACGCGCGGCTCGGAACGACTCTGGCCTGCGCCACCCTCGCAGCCGGTGCACTGATGTGGACGGCGGCCACCCTCGTGGCACCGCGCGGGCTGACGGTGGTCGGCTGCCCGCTCGAACCCGGGGCGTTTCTGTGCACCACGGTCGACACCGGCCCGTGGCAGCCGTGGTGGTGGGTGGCCCTCGCGGCCGTCGCGCTCGTCGTCGGGCTCTTCACGGCGCGTCGTGCGGAACGTCGTTTCGCGGATCTACTCGCGGACCGCCCCGCACAGCCGTACCGGGTTCTGGTGCACCGCGTGCCGGGCGCGGTGACCGCGCTGGTGCTGCTCGTTCCGCTCGCCGCGTGGCAGGCCTGGTTCGAGGTCACGGGCCGCTGGGTGGCGCTCATCTCACCCGTGGCGGCGACGTTGTGCCTGCTCATGCTGCCCGGTGCGCTCGTCGCCCGTCGGGCCGCGCGGCGGGGGCCGGACGATCTGGCCCTGATCGACCTGTGGCGGGCCGGGGCGGAGGGACAGCCTCCCCAGGTCGACGAGTGGGTCCCAGCGGTGGTCAGGGTGCCCGTCGTCGTGGACCCGGCGAGCGGTGGGACGGGAGCGAGGGATGGGTCACGCCCGTCGCCCGGCGGCCCGTGGTCGGCCCCGCCCGGCGACTTGCCTGGCCCGCAGTGCGTGACCCACCACGGTCGCCCCGCCACAGCCACCAGGCGGCCGCGACCCCCTGGACGATGACGACGGCGCTGATGCTCGAC
>JAKLPK010000103.1 GCA_022013895.1 Cellulomonas sp.
GAAGAGCGACGGGAGCACGTGGACCACGTACGAGGAGCCGACCTCGATCCGGGTGAGGTAGGCGAGGGCAGCCGCCGCGATGACCAGCCCGGGCACCATGAGCCGGCGCGGTGCGACCCGCGGCAGGAGCCGGCTGGCGATGGCGAGCGAGCCCGTCATCATCCCGACCGTCATCGGGAGGAAGGCCAGACCGGTGCGCACCGGGGAGTACTGCTGGATGACCTGCAGGTAGTAGGTGAGGAAGAGGAAGACCCCGAACATCCCCACGGTCGACAGGCCGATACCGGCCAGCGCTCCACCGCGGTTGCGGTCGCGGACCACGCGCAGCGGCAGGAGCGGGTGCGCGGCGCGCTGCTCGACGGCCACGAACATCGACAGCATGGCAAGCCCGACCACGAACATCGACAGCACCAGGGCCGACGTCCACCCGCGCTGCTCGGCCTCGCCGAGCCCGTAGACGATGGCGAGCAGACCGCCGCTGGCCAGGACGGCTCCGAGGACGTCGAGGCGCGGGGCGTGCTCGGGCCGGTGGTCGCGCAGGAACATCGAGGCGCCGATGACGGTGACGACCGCGATGGGTGCGTTCACCAGCAGGCACCAGCGCCAGTCGAGGTACTCGGTGAGCAGCCCGCCGACGATGAGCCCGACCGCGCTGCCGCCACCGGCGATGGCACCGTAGATGCCGAAGGCGCGGGCGCGTTCGCGCGGTTCGGTGAAGGTCACGGTGAGCAGGGACAATGCGGCCGGCGACAGCAGCGCGGCGAAGATGCCCTGCAGGGCACGCGCCCCGAGCAGCATCCCGGAGTTGACCGCGAAGCCGCCGAGGGCCGAGGCGGCGGCGAAGCCGATGAGTCCGATGATGAGCGCGCGTTTGCGTCCGATGAGGTCGCCGATGCGTCCGCCCAGCAGCAGCATCCCGCCGAACGCGAGGGTGTAGGCGGTGATGACCCACTGCCGGTCGGCGTCGGAGATCCCGAGGTCGCGCTGGGCCGAGGGCAGGGCGATGTTCACGATGGTCATGTCGAGCACGACCATGAGCTGGGCGAGCCCGATCGCGACGAGTCCCCACCAGCGGCGAGGGTCGGCGGGGGCGGGTGCTCGCAGGTCCGCGCCGGCCGGCGCAGCTGCTGCGGGTGGCGCGTTGGTGTGTCCAGGGCGTACGGGGTCCATGGCAGGCCTTCCGGAGGAGGGGGGCGAGCTACACCGCTCGTGGGACCAGCGGACTAGTCTGTTTCCTAGCCGGCCGGTAAGTTAGGATGACGGTACGACGGGACTTACTGGCCGTCAAGTCAGTTTGCCGTCGCAGATATGAGGCCGGAGCGGGGGCACGAACCCGGAGCACGGACGAGGGAGAGGTCGGCGAACGACCATGGCAGGCAGGACGACGGCCGAACCGGCCACCCGGCGACGGGGCAACACGCGCGCCGAGATCCAGCACGCCGCCCTGAGCCGCTTCACCGACCAGGGCTACGACAAGACGTCCCTGCGCGAGATCGCCGAGGACCTCGGCATCACCAAGGCCGCGGTCTACTACCACTTCCACTCCAAGGACGAGATCCTCGAGAGCCTGATGGGTGAGGCCATCACGCGGCTCGACGAGCTGGTGTCCTGGGTCCACCAGCAGCCGCCGACCCGCGAGGTCCGGCTGGAGCTCATCACCCGGCTGTCGGCCGCCGCGAACGACGGACTCGGCGACCTCATGCGCTGCGTCCAGGTGAACGAGACCGCCTTGGCCTCGATGCCCGACCACGTGAACCTCGCGCACCGCTACAAGCACGAGCTCTGGGATGCGGCCACACCGCCCGACGCCTCGGTGGCCGACCGGCTCCGCTTCCGGCTGGCCGTGATGGCCGTGCTGCTCGCCAGCAAGGGGATGGCCGAGCTCGGCGGCACGGCCCAGGAGCGCGCGGCCGCGGCCCTCGAGGTGGCGACCGAGCTGATGCCCTGAGGGGCTCCGTCAGCCGACCGTGACCTCGTGGACCCGGAGCGTCGAGGCGGTCAGGAACTCCTCGTCGACCGTGGCCCCCAGACCCGGGACCGTCGGCACCGTGACCCGCCCCGCGTGGGCGACCACGGGCGGGAGCACCACATCGCGGGCGTAGTACTTGTCGGAACCGGAGACGTCCGACGGCAGGGTGAAGCCGGGCAGTGAGCTGAGCGCAATGTTGGCGTAGCGGCCGACGCCGAACTCGTGCATCCCGCCGCACCAGACGCCGAGTCCGGCCTGCGACGCCAGATCGTGGGCCGCCAACGCCGCAGTGAGCCCGCCCATCCGGGAGACCTTGATGTTGAGCACCCGTCCGGCCTTGAGCTCCAGGGCCAGGCGCAGATCGGCGAGGGACTCCACCGACTCGTCCAGGCACACCGGCGTCGCGACGGTGGTGGCGAACCGGGCGTGGGCGAGCAGGTCGCGGGGGGCGAAGGGCTGCTCGATCATCGTGAGCCGGTGCTCGTCGAGCGCACGCAGGGCGGCCAGGTGCTCGGCGGACTCGGTGTAGACGCCGTTGGCGTCGACGTGCACGTCCAGGTCCGGGTAGGCGCCGCGCACCGCACGCACCGGCTCGACGTCCCAGCCCGGCGCGATCTTGAGCTTGACCCGCGGGTAGCCGTGGCCGACGTGCAGCGCCACCTGCTCGAGCAGCGCGTCGATGGTGGGCTCGATGCCGAGCGACACCCCGGCCACGACCTCGGTGCGGGTCCCGCCGAGCGCTGCGGCCAGCGGCACACCCGTGGCCTCGGCGAACAAGGTCCAGGCAGCCACGTCGACCCCGGCCTTGGCGAACCCGTTACCGCGCACCTTGCGCCACAGCGCGCTCACCTGCGACGGGTGGTCCCAGTGCGTGCCCAGCACGGCGGGCAGCAGGTAGTCGCGGGCGACCAGCCAGCAGGTCTCGACGTTCTCGGCGTTGTAGTACGGGTCGGCCGCCGAGGCGATCTCGCCCCAGCCGACCGCGCCGCCCTCGTCGACCAGGCGCACCAGCACGTGGTCGAGGTGGCCCTTGCGGTGCGAGCTGGTCTGGAACTCGTGCACCAGGTCCAGGCGGACGAGGTGCAGGGATGCGGCGACGACGCGGATGGCTCAGTCCTCCGAGGTCGGGCCGGGGTGGGCGTCCCCGGCGAGGTAGAGGCCCAGGTCGGTGGCGAGCCGATCGCGCGCGGCGATCCGACGTCGGGCGCCCTTCGCCGAGGCACCCACCAACGTGGCCAGGATGTGCGAGACCGCGACGACCGCGGTCGGGGAGTCGACGAACGATGCGGACCCGGTGTCGACGACGACGGTGACCGCAGCCTTGGCCGCCAGCGGCGCATCGGCCGAGTCCGTGATCGCGACCAGGCAGCCGCCGGCCGCGGCGAAGGCGGTGGCCAACGCCGCCGTCTCGCGCCGGTAGCGGCGGAACGAGTAGGCGACGAGCACATCGCTCGAGGTGACCTCGGCGAGCACGTCGAGCGCGGGGACGGTCGCATCGTCGATGAGGTGCACGTGTGAGCAGCTCACCGCCAGGTCGGTGGCCAGCAGGGTGGCGAACGCCAGGGACTTGCCGGTGCCGGTGACGTAGCGGCGCCGGGCGGCGACGACGAGGGCGGCCGCGGCCGGCAGCGTCCCGGACTCCACGACCTGGCTCAGGGTGGCGACCAGGTGCCCGTCCTCGGCCTGGACCAGCCGTCGGACCAAGGTCTCGGCACTGGGCCGACCCGCCAGGCGCGCGGCGAACCGGTCGTCGGCCGTCCCTTCGCCGACTGTCCCTTCGTCGGCCCGGCCCGGCACCGTGCCGGACGTGACGACGTCACCGCCGACCGATGCGCCCCCGCTCACGCCGCGCCCGCCGTCACGCCGTGGCGGCCGACGGGTGGTCGGCGCCCGGTTCGAACCGGTAGACGGAGGTCAGCTCGTCGACCCGGCGGCAGGACACCGCCACCAGGCCGAGGCCGAACAGCTCGGGCAGCGCGTAGTGCGCGCGGGTCCGGGCGATGCGCGCGGCCTCGGGGTCGACGGCGGCCAGCTCGTTGATGCGGGCCGGCACCGGCAGGTACCAGGCATCGCGGTCGGCCGGCTGCGGCACACCCCACCGCCGACCCTCGGGGTCGACGATCGGCGGCTCGGCGTCGTGGTGGTCCACGCCCGCGGTGATCGGCGTCGTGTCGGTGATGTCCCACTCGACGACGAGCCGGTCGGTGCCGGGGCCGTAGAACTCCGGGTGGAACCAGCGCGCGCGGGCGCCGAGCACATCGAGGTTGAAGTGCGCGTTGCGGGCGATGAGCGGGTCGTAGGCCCAGCGCATGGTCCGGGCGCCGTGCGCGAGCGCGATCCGCGCCTGCTCCCGTTTGAGCCGTCGACCCAGACCTCGACCCTGGACGGTGGCCGCCACGACCGCGGCCTGCGAGTAGTGGTAGGTCCGGCCCTGCTCATCGGCCCCGGCGAACCCGTAGGCGAAGGCTGCGACCTGCCCGTCCGGGGTGAGCACCCCGACGACGGACCCGCCGTTGGCTGCGAGCGCCGAGAGCAGCCGCGGGTTCACACCGTGCGCCGGGTCGGTGTAGCCGAACACCTCGCGGTAGAGCTGGGCGGCGGCCTGCAGGTGCGCCGGGTCGGTCAACCCCGTGACGACGAGGTCGTCGGGCGCTGCATCGAGCGACCTGTCTGCGGTCACCGTGGCCACCATCTTTCGCTCCTTGAGCCTGCCGTATCCGGACCCGGCGTCCTCCGACGCGGTCCGCGCGAGCCTTCGTCGTTCGCGTCAGCGGATCATACGTCGCGGCTTCCTGGTCCGACAGGTGCGTCTCACGAGGATTGCCGCGCGCGGAGCAGTGGCATACGTTTCGTATCCATGAGCACCTTGGTGGAATGCGCACAGCAGCGGGCCGATGAGGACGTGGAGCGGCTGATCGCCTGGACGCAGGTCGAGACCCCGACCGGCGATCGGGCCGCCCTGGACGGCTTCGCCACCCGGGTCGCCGCCGAGGCCGGCGCGTTCGGCGCCACGTCCCGACGGGTGGCGCTGCCCTCCGGCGATGCGCTCGTCCTCGAGCTGGCCGGACGCGGCCCCTGGGCACACGAGGCCCCTGCCGTGCTGCTCGCCCACCACGACACCGTGCATCCCGTCGGCTCGCTCGCGGGCACCGTGCCGTTGCGCCGCGACGGCGACGTGCTCTCCGGCCCCGGCGTCTTCGACATGAAGGGCGGCCTCGTCGCGGCCCTGTCGGCGTTCGCCCTCATCGACGGCCACGACCACCGCCCCGTCAAGCTGCTGCTCACGCCCGATGAGGAGATCGGCTCACCGTCATCGGCCGCCACCGTCGTCGCCGAGGCCACCGGCGCCGCCTACGTGCTGGGCCTCGAACCGCCGCACCCCGACGGCGCCCTCAAGACCAGCCGGATGGGCTCCACCCGGTGGCAGCTCGCGGTGACCGGACGCGCCTCGCACGCCGCGCTCGACCCCGGCGCCGGGATCAACGCCATCGACGAGCTGATCGACCAGCTGCTCATCGTCCGGGCACTGACTGCCCGCTACCCGCAGGTGCTGGCCAACACGGGTGTCATCGACGGCGGCGGACGGACCAACGTGGTGCCCGACGCCGCCCGCGCCGTCATCGGCCTGCGGTTCGTCGACCAGGCCACCGAGACCGCGGTGCTGGCCGAGCTCGCCGAGCTGGCGCCGATCCGGACCGGTGCCGTGCTCGAACCGTCCGTGCTCACCCGTCGACCTGCCTGGGGACCCTCGGCCGCGACCGAGGCACTGCTGGCCTCCGTCGCCGGGGCGGGCGCCCACATCGCCCAGCAGATCAGCGGTCGCGCCGCCACCGGAGCCGCCGACACCAACCTCACCGGCGGCGCCGGCATCCCCTCGCTCGACGGGTTCGGGCCGATGGGCGCCGGCGCCCACGCCGTCACCGAGCACGTGCTGCTCTCCTCGATCACGCAGCGAGCAGCGCTGCTCGCGGCGGTGCTGGGTTCGGTGTGACGGGCGGCCACCCTTCCGCGAGACCAGGTGGCGAGCGGTGGGCACAGGTGCCGGACACCGCCCGTTCACCGCAGGGCTGCCGCGGCGACGTCCACCGGCCCTAGCATCCGGATATGAGCAACCCCGAGCCCGCACCGGCGACGTCGCAGGTGGGCGAAGCTGCCAAGCCGTCACACATCGCAGCCTGGGCGGCCTGGGACTGGGGGTCCTCGGCGTTCAACGCCGTCGTGACGACCTTCGTGTTCACCGTGTGGCTCACCGGCTCGTCATTCGTCGAGGCGGGGGCCGACGTCGAGGCGGGCAAAGCGCTGCACAGCCAGTGGCTCGGCTGGGGGCTGGCCATCGCCGGGGTGCTGGTCGCCGTGCTGGCCCCGGCGCTCGGCACGCTCGCCGATGCTGCCGGGCGGCGCAAACCCCTCCTGGGCGTGGCGTCCGCCGTCGTCGCGGCGAGCGTCCTCGCCATGTGGTTCGTCAAGCCGACCCCGGGTGCGATGGCCGGCAACGTGCTGCTCGGCATCACCTTGCTGGCCGTCGGGACCGTGTTCTTCGAGATCGGGTCGGTGGCGTACAACGCGCTGCTCGTGCAGATCACCACACCGAAGACCATCGGCCGGGTCAGCGGGATCGGCTGGGGCTCGGGGTACGTCGGCGGGATCGTGCTGCTGCTCGTGCTGTTCGTCGGGTTCATCAACCCCGACGTCGGCTGGTTCGGCGTCACGTCGGCCGACGGGCTGAACATCCGGGTGTCGATGCTGGTCGCGGGCCTGTGGGCGCTGGTGTTCTCGCTGCCGGTGCTGCTCGTCGTCCCCGACCGGGCCGGCGCCGTGTCGAGCCGGATCGGCATGGGCGAGGCGTACCGGTCCATCGGGCGGCACATCGCGTCGCTGTGGCGCGCCCGCCGGGCGACGCTCAAGTTCCTCATCGCGTCCGCGGTGTTCCGCGACGGTCTGGCCGGGGTGTTCACCTTCGGCGGGGTGCTGGCGGCCGGCTCGTTCGGCTTCACCTCGCAGGAGGTCATCCTGTTCGCCATCGCCGCCAACGTGGTGGCCGGCGCCGCGACCATCTCGGTCGGCTGGCTCGACGACCGGTTCGGGCCGCGTCGGGTGGTCACCTCCTCGCTCGTCGTGCTGGTGATCGCCGGATCGGCCGTGTTCGCGCTGCACTCCTACGGCAAGCCGGTGTTCTGGGTGTTCGGGCTGGCGCTGTCGGCCTGCGTCGGGCCGGCACAGTCCGCCTCGCGCGGACTCCTCGCGCGGTTGTCCGACCCGGGCCGCGAGACCGAGATGTTCGGGCTCTACGCCACGACCGGGCGGGCCGCGACCTTCCTCGCCCCGGCCGCCTGGTCGACCGCCATCGCCATCGGCGGCGCGCAGTACTGGGGCATCCTCGGTGTGGTCGCGGTGCTGGCCGCCGGTCTGGCGCTGTTCGTCCCGGTCAGGTTCCCGCGTGGGCTCGGCGTCGACGGCCGCGCGGATGTGACTCCGCTGGTGGCGGTGCCGTGAGCGCGGTGCCGGCCGGCGCCTCCGACGGCGCCCCGCACGCCGGCTGGGCGCCGGACCGCCTGCTGCCCGGGTTCGAGGCCCGGCAGCTCCCCGCGTGGGTGCCGCCCGAAGCCTCGCTCGCCTCTCGCCTCGCCGCCGCCGGACGCGATGACCCGGTGCTCACCCTCGTGCGCCCCGTCGACGGACCTGATGCACCGCGCGGCGTCGTCGTGCACCTGCACGGCTACAACGACTACTTCTTCCAGACGCATCTGGTCACCGCCCTGGCCGACGAGGGCTGGGCGTTCCTGGCGGTCGATGCGCGGCGGTGCGGCCGGTCGTGGCGTCCGGACGAGGTGCCGCACTACCAGGCCGACCTGCGCGAACAGGCCGACGATCTGGGGCAGGCGGTCCGCGCGGCCCGCGCACTGCACCCAGGGGTGCCGGTGGTGGTGCACGGCCACTCGACGGGCGGGCTGGTCGCGGCGCTGTGGTCGCACGCCCACCGCGAGCACGGCGGGGCCGACGCGCTGGTGCTCGACTCCCCGTTCTTCTCGGTGACCAACTCCTGGATCCAGCCGCTCGCCGATACGGCCCTGCCGACCATCGCCCGACGCACCCCGCTGCGCGCCATGTCCACGGCACCCTCCCGGTACGCCGCCCGGCTGCTCGACCGGTGGGACTTCGACACGACGCTCAAGACGCCCGCCGGGGTGCCGGCCCGCGCCGCGTGGTTGGCCGCGGTCCGTTCGGGGCAGCTGCGCGTGGGCCGTGGGCTGGCGGTGCCCGTGCCGGTGCTGCTCGCGCACTCGGCCCGTTCGGGGCTCGACGCGCTCGACAACCCCGACCTGGACTCGCAGGACACCGTGCTCGACGTGGTGCCGATGGTCAGGATCGGCCTGGGCGTCGGACCGGCCGTCACCGAGGTGTCGATCGAGGGCGGCGTGCACGATCTCGCGCTGTCGACCGATGGGCCGCGCGAGGTGTACCTGCGCACAGTGCTCGACTTCCTGAAGACAAGGGTGGGTGGATGAACCAGGCGGTCACGGGCGGGGCGGTCACGGCGGGGGCGGTCACGGGCGGGGCGGGCCCGGCGCTCTTCGGACCTGGCGGGCGCGCCGCCGTCATCGGCCACCGCGGCAGCTCCTGGGTCGCGCCGCAGAACACGTTGGCGTCGTTCGAGGCCGCATGCCGGGCGGGTGCTGATGCGATCGAGCTCGACCTGCAGCTGACGGCCGATGGGACGGTCGTCGTCATCCACGACGACGAGGTGGATGCGACCACCAACGGGTCCGGCCGGGTCGGGATGCTGACCGCGGCCGAGCTGCGCGAGCTCGATGCGGGGTCGTGGTTTGCGCCGGCGTTCGCGGGCGCGCGGGTTCCGCTGTGGCACGAGGTGCTGGAGCTGGTGCAGCGCCATCCGCAGGTGGGGCTGCTGGTCGAGCTCAAGGGCGACTGGACGACGGAACAGGCGGTGCTGGCGCTCGACCCGCTGCTGGCCGCCGGGCTCGGACCGCGCAGCATCGGCCAGAGCTTCTCGCGGTCGACCGTCGCCGCCGTGCGCGAGGCCGCACCCGAGCTGCGCCGCGGGCTCCTGGTGGAGAAGCCTACGGACGACCTTCTCGACGTCTGCGCCGAGCTGCAGGTGGTGACCTGCAACCCTGGTGGGTCGCTGATCCAGGCCGACCCAGGGCTGGTCGACCGGCTGCATCGGGCCGGGCTGGCCGTCATGGTGTGGACCCTGGACGAGGACTGGATGTGGCGCGAGGCCGTCGCTCTGGGCGTCGACGCGATCATCACCGACCGTTCGGACCGGCTCGCCGGCTGGCTCGCGGGGTTCGGCGCCGGGGAGTCGGCGGGCTGAGGCCCTCGGTTGCCGACGGCCCGGTCAGCAGCCGGGGTCGTGGGGGTACTGGGTGCAGTTGCCGCGGGTCAGGTGGGCGGAGGCCTCCCGGATCTCGAACGTGGGGCTGGTGGTCACGGTCGTGGCGGTGCCTGGGACCGGCCGGACCGTGGGGTCGTCATCGACCGTGTAGGTCGCGGCCCACGTCGTGGTGAGCGTGACCTGCCCGGTACCGGGCTCGGTGTACGGGTAGGACACGTCCTGGTCCGGGTACGGGTGCCCCGGACTGGTCGTGGTGAACACCTTCTGCCCGTAGTCCCACGTGAACGTCGACGGGGTCACCGTGAACGTGACCTGCACCCCCAGCACCGTGGCCGTCAACGTCTGCGGGACCGGGTCGGTGTAGGCGATC
>JAKLPK010000104.1 GCA_022013895.1 Cellulomonas sp.
ACCGGTTTGGGCGGGACCGCCGGGGCCTGTACCCTGGTCGTCGGCCTGTTGGCCACGCGCCCGTAGCTCAATGGATAGAGCATCTGACTACGGATCAGAAGGTTGGGGTTTCGAGTACCTCCGGGCGCACTCGTTGAGACATCGACGACAGAGCCCTGAACTGCGGAAACGCGGAGCGGGGCTCTTGTCGTTGTCGGGGCGGGGTCGGCGGCTGGGGCCCACCGGGTGCCAGCCGGTCCGGCTGCTGTTCGTGCTGCTGGATGCGTCGTTGAACGTGCCGACGCTCAGTCGATCATGATCCCGGCTCGGATCTCCGAGGACTTCGCTGCCCGCGGTTTGGCGACGTTGGTCACCGCGCTTCTGCGGGCACCGGGACTGCACTGCACCCAATCCCCAGCTGGGCTGGATGGAGGGGTCGACGTCGTCGCCGGTCGCGGAGTCCTGAGGCTCGATGAGCCGATCGTGGTGCGGGTCAAGTCGGGGGGTCCGGTCGGCGCCCCGGTCGTCTCCCAGCTCCACGGGGTGATGGCCGCGTCCGGCGCCAAGCAGGGCTTGCCGGTGGCTTGGGGGGTGACCAAGCCCGCTCGCGACACGCTCAAGACGAGCCACCTGAGCGGGCGTGTCTGGGCGGCTGCGGACGTGGTCGATGCAGTCCTGGCCAGCTACGAGCGGCTCGACGAGGAGCTCCGCAGCCAGCTGCCGCTCAAGAGGGTCTGGATGCTCGCCGACGACGGCGCGTGACGGCGACGTTCGCGGGAGGTGGTGATCGACATCGTCGTGCGAGTCGGGGTCATCGTGACCACCCGCCGCGCACCGAGCGCCACCGCTTGCTCAGCTGCGCCACAAGGCGACGCCACCACCGCCGGTCGCGTTCGAGCTGGGCGAGCAGGTCGCGCTCGTCGCGGGCGTAGGCACGTCGCTGCTCGCGCTCGGTGATCTGGGGCAGCCATCGGACGTCGCTGCGCGTGATCCAGTAGTGCGACCGGCATGCGAGCGCGCCGTTGCCGATCGACGGCCTGAGGCTGACGGTGTTCTCGTCGTACGACACGGACCATTCGGCGGGTCCCAGCGGTGTCACGACCTTCGCTGAGCACCCGCACATGCACAGGTGCACCACGACGTCGTGCTCGAGGCACAGGTACAGCGTCCTCGGCTTGAGGACCGACGGGATCGTGTCGACGATGACGTGATCTACGGCGGGCACGGTCAGCCTTCCGCGATCGTGTTGTCGTCGGTGCTGTAGATGCTGGTCGTGCCGTGTACGGCGTCGAGGTAGAAGCCGTTGAGCCGTTTCCAGGCGATGACGGCCAGCGCTGCGTTGAGCGCGTTGAGCTCGGCCACCTGGATGTTCGAGCCGTAGATGTCGCGCCCGGTCCCGGTCGGGACGTGGGCGCGGGCCTGGGGAGTGCTGACCGACACCCGGATCGCGCCGAGCAGCTGCCCGTCCCGGCCGGCTCGGTCCACACCCATGCCGACGTCGATGAACGACACGGCCTGCGCCTCGAGTGCGGCCACGAGCTGGCCCCGGGCCGGGCCGTCGTCGACCGCGAGGAACACGAAGTCGAACTGGGCGAGCTCGGGGGCGTCGTCGGCCGTGACGTACTGGTCGTGCGCGATGACACCGGTGCGCATGGCACCGGCCTGGTTCGCCCAGTAGGTCGCCTTCGACGGGCGTGCGCGCAGCGCTTCGAGGCTGATGGCGCCTGGAGCGCGGAACGCGTTGTGCGACAGCAGGACGTCGCCGTCGTAGAGGTGGATCTCGGCGACGGCGGTCTTGATGAGCAGGTCGAGCACGAACGAGCCGGTACCGCCGGCGCCGATGACGGCGAGCCGTTGGCCGCGGAGCTTGGCTCCCAGGTCGGCGATTCCCGCGTGTGGCGTCGCAGAGTCGGCGTAGCGGAATGGCGAAGCGTTCGGAGGGTCGCCGCCCACCTGGTGGAACGTGCGCGCGGTGATGCCGGGTTCGATCGCCTGGGCCCACCGTTCGATGAGCTCGATGTAGTGCGTGATCTTGGCGTGCAGGTCCTCGTACTGACCGCTGGGCGGCTTGGACGAGAGCCTGAACTGGGCGATCGCTCCGGGGCCGAGGACCGAGCTGTCCGGCCCTGCGACGATCCGGGTGAGCTGGTTGCCCTGGTCGTCACAGGGGTGGTCGCCACAGAAATAGAGGGTGTGGTCGGTCGGCGGTTGGAGCTGGTCGCCTGCGTACTGCAGCGGATCGCCGAGTGTGATCCGACGGACCGTGCGTGTCTCGTCGACGGCGGGCACGTCGTGCACCAGTACCGCGCCCTCGATGAGCTCGATGTTGTACCCGTCGCGCCGCAGCTGGGCGATGGCGTCCTCAGGAGCGAACGGTGGCTTTGGCAACGAACCTCATCCCCTTCTTCACCTTGACGCTCTGTCCGGGGAGGAGGAGGCCCGACGGCGACCCGTGCGGGCCGCGGCTGTACTTGACCGAGTACTCGACCTCGCCGGTCGCGCCGAGGTCGGCGAGCTCGACGATCCGTTCGAAGCTCAGCTCGTGCTCGGGGACTGAACCGCCCCGGCGTGTCCGGAGACTCCAGTCCTTGGAAGGGTTGGGATCGGGGTCATGTCGAGTGGTGCGTCGAGGAGGTACCCGCCTGAGTTGCGGGAGCGTGCGGTGCGAATGGTCGCCGAGGTGCGCGCCGAGCAGGAGTCGGAGTGGGCGGCGATGGGCCGGGTCGCTCAGCTGCTGGGGGTCAAGACCCCCGAGACGGTGCGCCAGTGGGTGCGCCAGGCGCAGGTCGACGCCGGCGACCGGGCCGGGGTCAGTACCGAAGAGTCGGCCGAGGTGCGCCGGCTGCGGCGCGAGAACGCGGAGCTGAAGCGGGCGAACGCGATCTTGAAGGCGGCGTCGGCTTTCTTTGCGGCCGAGCTCGACCGGCCCTCCCGCTGATCGTGGAGTTCATCCGCGAGCACGTCGACCACCGCGAGGGCGGGGGTCTGCGCTGGGGTGTCGAGCCGATCTGCACCGTGTTGTCCGAGCACGGTCTGAAGATCGCCCCGTCCACGTACTACGAGCACGCCGCGAGGGCGCTGAGCGCCCGCGCGGAGCGGGACGCGGACCTGCTTGTCCACATCCGTCGGGTGCACGGCGCGAACTACGGCATCTACGGGGCGCGCAAAGTGTGGCTGGCGTTGAACCGCGAGGGCGTCGCCGTGGCCCGGTGCACCGTCGAACGCCTCATGCGGGTGGCTGGGCTGGCCGGGGCAGTCCGGGGCAAGGTCAAGCGGACCACGATCCCCGACCCGTCGGCCAAGCGCCCTGGTGACCTGGTCGAGCGCCGGTTCGCACCGCTGGCGCCGGACCGGCTGTGGGTGGCCGACTTCACGTACGTCTCGACCTGGTCCGGCTGGGTCTACGTCGCGTTCGTGATCGACGCCTACGCGCGCCGGATCATCGGCTGGCGCTCGTCCACCTCGATGACCGCCCAGCTGGTCGTGGACGCGCTCGAGCACGCGGTGTGGACCCGCACCCGTGAAGGCCGCGACGTGACCGGGGTGATCGCGCACCACGACCACGGGTCGCAATACACGTCGGTGGCCTACTCCGAACGCCTCGCGGCCGACGACATCCGGCCCTCGATGGGCGTGGTCGGCTCGTCCTACGACAACGCCCTGGCCGAGACGATCAACGGCCTGTACAAGACCGAGCTGATCAAGGCCAGAGGGCCCTGGCGCACGATCGACCAAATCGAGGTCGCCACCGCCGAGTGGGTCGACTGGTTCAACCACCGGCGGCTGTACGAGTACTGCGGCGACATCCCACCCGCCCAACTCGAGGCCGCCTACTACGCTGCCCACAGCCTCACGCCACCGGCGGAGGTCTCACAAAAGTGAGTCTCCGGACACGCCGGGGCGGTTCAGACCTCGTGCGCGGTGCCGTTGATGACGATCTCGGTCGTTGTGTGACGTGGGGGCGTGCTCAGGGTGTCGGTCGTCATGACCGCACCTCCGTTCTGGTCGGGTGTCAGTGGCGCTGACAACGTGGTGCGACGAGTCTTCGTCCGGCGACGACACCGCGCAAGGAGAACGCTGATAACCCGGCTTATCAGCGCTTGGGGATGAGAAAGGTCAAGAGGGTCATACGCTCGGATCACCCAGCCCCACGAGGAGGTGATCCGCCCATGACCGCGCTGTCCGTTGCCCCGTCCCTCCTCACGCTGGCGGACATCGCCGAGCTGGCGCACGTGCAGCGCCCAGTGGTTTCGATGTGGCGCTCCCGCTCGGCCGGCACGGCTCATCCGTTCCCCGCCGCCGCAGAACGACTCGATGGCCGGGAGGCATTTCGCCTCGATGACGTCGTGTCGTGGCTGGAGCAGACCGGCCGAGGGAACAACTCGGCGGCGCGGCAGGACGCGGTCGCGTCAACAGCGCTCGACCTGCTGCCGGTGGCCGATCGGGCTGTCGCAGTCGAGGGGCTGCTCGCTCTGCTGGCCCTCAAGGCTCAGCTCGGGACGTCTCTGGCGGGTCTGAGCGCCGATGACCTCGCCGACCTCGCGGACGATGTCGATCCGCACGATCGCTGCCTATACCGCGAGATCGCCGCGCTCGGCGGCGACGTCACGACCTGGGCTCACCACGCCGACGCGCTCGCGTCGGCGTCCTACACGCCAAGGGCTGCCGCCACGTCGCTGCTGGGTCGTCACCATCGGCTGGGGTTGGCCGCCGTGAGCTCCCAAACGTTCGCGCCGGTGGTCCTCGGACTGGCCGGCCGGGTGGCCGTCGAGCTCTCAGCCGGCGGTTCGCGAGACTTCGCCGTTCCCGACGGCGACGCCGACCTCCTGCTTGCGATCACCGCAGCCGATGAGGAGCCGGGGTCGGTCAGCGTCCCGGTGAGCGACGAGCCGGCAGCGCGCCGGGCGCGCAGGATGTTGCTGGCCGGGGGCTGGGATGTCATCGACGCGGTCGAGGACGATGACCTCGTCGTCCCGGCCCCGGGTTCGGTCGTGCTGGTGCGCATGCCGTCCGCCACCCGACCTGGCATGTCGGACGCGGGGGTGGTCGACGCACTCGGCGCGATCGAGGCGACGCTCCCGGCCGACGGGCGCGCCGTCGTCGTGGGTCCGGCCAGTGCCTTGTGCGCACGGTTGCCGACGGCTCTCCAGTCGGCACGCGCCACGGTGCTGCGGTCCGGTCGGGTGCATGCCATTGTCCGGCTGCCCGCCCGTCTGTGGCCCGCGCACCCTCGGCAGGAGCTGGGCCTGTGGATCCTGGCGCCGCGGCGTCCGAAGGTGGCCTCCGGAGAGCACCGCACGGCTCTGGCTGATCTCCGTGCGACCTCGCTCGACGATGCGGCTGTCGATGACCTGGTGACCGACCTGGTTGCGGCCGTCGAACCGAGCATGAAGCCGGGCACCCACGCGTTCCACTTCGCGCGCTTCGTGACGACGACGGTGGTCATCGCGACGTCCGGTGACCTGGTCACCACCCCGGCGCCGGGTCGCCGATCCCGTGAGCTGCCGGCGGAGGTTGCACTGGACCTCGCGCAGGCCTTCGCCCGTGCGAGCGAGCCCGCGCCTGGGCTCGCGCCTCGGCAGGTGCGAGCCGGTGAGCAGGCGGGCCCGAAGACGGTCACCCTCGGCACGCTGGTCGAGCTGGGTCACCTGCGGCTGGTCCAGGGCACTCGCTTCCACGACTCCGACCTCGCCGCTGGCGGCGGTGTCCGTGTGCACTCGACGAGCACGCTGACCGACGCGGTTCCCGGCCGAGTCCTGACCATCGACCGTCTCCTGCTCGCGGGCTCCTACCTCCGCAGCCGCTACACCGAGCCGGGCGACGTCGTGTTCTGCACCACGCCGCGCCCCGCCGCAGTGGTCGACCGCGAGGGCCTCGCGGTGATGGCTGCGCCGGTGCGGGCCTTGCGCCGCTCACCCACCGCTCCCGCCGGGCTGCTGCCCGAGGTGGTCGCGCACGCAATCTCGACTGCACCCGCGCTGGGCGGTTGGCGCTTGTGGCAGGTGCCGATCGTCCCGACGGGCCAGGTGGACGCTGTGCGTACCGCCCTGGCCGAGCTCGCCAAGGCGCGCGCCGCGACCGCGGAGCGCCTCGTCGGCCTCGACACCCTCGCGCACCGACTCGTCGACGCCGTGACCCGTGGGTCCGTCGTGCTCGTCGACCCTGACACCTCGACCCAGATGGAAGGCTGACCGCATGCCACCCCGCAAGCGCACCGACCCGTCCGCCCCGATGACCATGAAGGAGCTGAAGGATACGCTCTGGAAGGCGGCGGACAAGCTGCGGGGCTCGATGGACG
>JAKLPK010000105.1 GCA_022013895.1 Cellulomonas sp.
CTTGATCGCCCCGCCCTTGCCCGCGGGCGTCCCGTCCCTCGAAGATCACGATGATCCGGGCGCCGGTGGCTGTGGCCCAGCGCTGCACCTTGACCAGCTCGGACTGCAGCCGGAACAGCTCGGCCTCGTAGACCGCATTCGAGATCTTCGCGGGACGCCCGCCCGCCTTCTGCTTCGCCATGTCGGGACCGTACTCCGGCCCGGCGTCCACGTCGCCGCAGGTGAGCGGTGTCGGCCTCAGAGCGCGGGTGAGGTGGGAACGGCGGGTACCGCCGCGCCCTGCCCGGCCGTGAGCAGCGCCGCACGCAGCAGGTCCGCGGCCGTGTCGAGCTCGGCTGCGGGGACGTCGCTGCGGGCGTTCGAGAACGACAGCTCCGCCTCGCCCCAGGCCGGCAGCACATGCAGGTGCAGGTGCGGTACCTCGAACCCCGCGATCAGGAGGGCCGCTCGGCTCGTCGGCCAGGCAGCTTCTTGGGCCCGGCCGATGGTGGCCGCGACGCCGGTGAGGTGCGCGAGAAGGTCATCGGGTGCGGCGGTGAGCTGCGGCACGGGTTCACGCGGGACCACCAACGTGTGGCCGGCGCTGATCGGGGCGATCGTGAGGAACGCCACGCACCGCTCATCGGCCCAGACGAAACGGCCGGGGAGCTCGCCGGCGATGATCAGCTCGAAGACGGTCGACATGGTGGCCACGCTACCGATCCGCGCGTTCGTGGCCGAGCGCAGCCAGCGCCAGCACCGTGGACCAGTTGCGGGCGGTCCCGGTGCGACCCGCGGCCTTGGACAGGACGTCGAGCGTGAGCCGGCTGCGCCCCTGGCCGTCGGGGTACCAGACGTAGGCGTGGCTCCCGGACCAGGTCACCTGCTCGCGGTCCGTCCGGGCGGGATCGACCTGCGCGCCGGCGCGTACCGGTCCGTCGAAGGCCACCAGGGCCACCCGGGAGGGTGCCTCGCGTGCCTGGCGCGGGTAGCTGAGCCCGTCGACCGCCGCATCCCAGGCAGCCAGGTCCCGGACGATGACCGGCACCTCGAAGCCCGCGCGCTCGCCCAACGCGTTCCCCAGGGCGCCGGCCAACGCCTCGGGCTCCAGGTCGGTGACCGCCACCAGGTTGCCGCTGGCCAGGTAGGTCGCCACGGCACGACAGCCGAGACTGGTCGCGACCTCGCGCAGATCGGCCGAACGCAGCGGGCGTCCGCCGACGTTGACCGCCCGCGCCAGCGCGACGACGACCGTCACAGGTAGCGCAGCGGGTCGAACTCCGCCAGCGGGATGATCCGGAGGCGAGGAAGCTGCACATTGAACGCGCCGACATCGAGCTCGAGGTCGAACACCGACAGGTCGAGCGCCGTGAGCGCCGAGCTGGTGAACTCGCGGAACGCCAGCAGACCGACCTTGCGGCCATCGCCGACGAGGTTCTCGAGCTCCGGGGCGAAGTCGCCGTCGTGGCTGCCGAGCAGCACGTCACCGCCGCGGTCTGCGATGGCGTCGAGCATCCGCTTGATACCGATGTCGACGACCTTCTCGTGCGCCTCGCCGGCCAGCGGGACCGGGGTGAAGCCGATCGCCACGAGCGCCTGGACGAACGACATCGGCATGAAGCCGGAGGACGCGTTGAGGAAGAACAGCGGACGCACCGGCTGCGACCACACCTGCTCGGAGAATGCGAGCACCCGCTCCCACCGGGGACGCTGGTCGGGCGTCGGCCGGCCGCCGAGGATCGAGGAGCCGAGGGTTGCGTCGAGGTTCTCCCCGTCGACCAGGAGGTAGGTGGTGCGGGGTGCGACGTCGCTCATACCAGCAGCGTATCGACGGGTGCCGACCGGCGGTCGGTCAGACTGGTGCCCGGTGGAAGGAGGCCGTGATGGCCGCGGTGGACGTACGTGCGGCGGTGGCCGCCTGGGAGGCGCTGTTCGCGGCGCAGAGCCAGCTGCTGCGCAGGTTCGAGCGCGAGGAGGTCTGGGGTGCGCTGAGCCTGCGCGAGTACGACGTGCTCTACACGCTCACCGGTTTCGAGCACGGAACCGCGCGGCTGCGCGACCTGACCGAGGCGACGTATGTTGCCCAGCCCAGCCTGTCGCGGCTCGTCGACCGGTTGGCGGCCGCCGGGCTGGTGGTCAAGGAGACGGTCCCGGACGATGCGCGCGGGGTCGCGGTCCGGTTGACGGACGAGGGTCGGGCGGTCCAGCAGGACATCGGCCGACGGCATGCGCGATCGATCGCCCTGCACGTCGGGGCTGCGCTGGGCGAGGAGGAGCTGGCGGAGCTGGCGCGGCTGTGCGACAAGCTCCGGGCCGGTTGACGGTGCCTGACGCGGGTCCGACGGGCCGCCGCCGGCCGGTGGCGCTGCCCTGACCGGGGCTTGATCCCGGGCTGGCGTCGCCTTGTCGCGGGGCAGCCCGAACCATGGCGTCACGACCGCCACCCAGGACCTCTGACCTAGGAATCGGACATACTGCACCGGCAACGATGGACGTCAGCCCACGCCGTTCTGGTTCGGCGGGCGTGCCACGGAAGGGGGTCGACTCGATGAACGTGCTGGTCGCAGTCGCCTCACGGCACGGTGCCACCTGGGAGATCGGCGCCTCCATCACATCGGTGCTCGCCGCGCGAGGTCACCACGCAGAGCTGCTGGAACCCGCGCAGGTGAGTTCGGTGGCCGCGTACGACGCGGCCGTCATCGGCTCAGCCGTCTACCTGACGAACCTGTTGCCGGATGCCCGGAACCTCGTCGACCGGTTCGGGACCGAGCTCGGGGCGCTCCCGCTGTGGTTGTTCGCCTCGGGTCTGGCCGCACCGTCGAGCGGGGCGCGGACCACCATCGAGCTCGCCGCCCTGGGGGAGCAGCTCGGCGCCCGTGACCACCGACTGTTCCGCGGCCGGCTGGACCGCGCGGGCCTCAGCTTCGCCGAACGGGTCGCCGCCGCCGGTGTGCTCAACCGCGAAGGCGACCACCGCGACTTCACCGCGATCGAGCGCTGGGCCGGTGGCATCGCCGACGAGCTCGAGCAGGTCCAGGCCGAACGGGCCCGCGCCACCGCCTGACCTTCCCGTCCCAGGTGGCGGTCACCGGACCGGCCCTCGTGTGATCTCGACCCGTTGCCGTTCTGGGGCCTCGCGGTCCTGACACCCCGTCGGGACAACGTCACGTCGCGCGCGGTCGGGTGCGCCACGGACCCGGTGCCATGATCGACCGCGTGCCGAATCTGCTCGAACCCTTCGACGCCGTCCTGCTGTCCTCGTTCGGCGGCCCCGAGGGCCCGGACGAGGTCATGCCGTTCCTGCGCCGGGTGACCGCCGGTGCCCGCATCCCCGACGAACGCCTCGAGCAGGTGGCCGAGCACTACTACGCCAGGGGCGGGGTCAGCCCGATCAACGGCCAGAACCGCGCGCTGCAGGCAGCCCTGGTCGCCGAGCTCGGGCGGCGCGGCATCCCCGTGCCGGTGCTGTGGGGCAACCGCAACGGGGCGCCCTTCACGGCGCAGGCGCTCGACGATGCCGCCGCCGCCGGTGCGTCCCGTGTCCTGGCTCTCGTGACCAGCGCGTACGCCTCGTACTCCGGCTGCCGCCAGTACCGCGAGGACTTCGCCGCCGCGCTCGAGGGACGCGACCTGGTGGTCGACAAGGTGCGCGCCTACTTCAACCATCCGGGCTTCGTCGCGGCGAACGTCGACGCTGTCATCGACGCCTGCCGGCGAGCACCCGACGATGCGCGGCTGGTGTTCGTCACGCACTCGATCCCGATCGCCATGCAGGAGGCGTCCACCGTGGACGGCCCCGGCTACGTCGAGCAGCACCGCGACGTGGCCGCCACCGTCGCGGGGGCGGCGGGCGAGGCGCTCGGCCGTGAGCTGGGCTGGGACCTCGTGTACTGCTCGCGGTCCGGGCCGCCGGCCCAGCCGTGGCTCGAGCCCGACGTCAACGACCACCTCGCCGAGCTCGCGGGCCGCGGCGTGCAGGCGGTCGTGCTCGCACCGATCGGCTTCGTCTCCGACCACATGGAGGTCGTGCACGACCTCGACACCGAGGCGCTCGGCACGGCCGCGGCACTCGGTCTGGTGGCGGTGCGCGCGGCGACGGCCGGGACCCACCCCGCCTTCGTCGCAGGTCTCGTCGACCTGCTTCTCGAACGGGCGGCGGCCGAACGGGCGCGAGCCGCAGGGACCGCGCTCCCACCGCCCGCGACCGTCGGCTCGTTGCCCGCCCGGACTGACCGGTGCCCGGCCGGCGGATGCTGGCGGCGAGCGGGGGTCGACACCGGCACACCGGTCATCGGCTCCCTCGATGACCCCTCGTCCCACGCCCCGATGAACAGGACACCGCGATGACAGCCCCGCACGCCC
>JAKLPK010000013.1 GCA_022013895.1 Cellulomonas sp.
CCTACTGCTTTTCGTACCCCCAACGGGATTCGAACCCGTGCTACCGCCGTGAAAGGGCGGGGTCCTAGGCCGCTAGACGATGAGGGCAAACCGCCCCTGACGTCGAGGCGTCGGAAGACCGGATGCGATCATACGGGGAACGGGCCGGATCGCCAAAGTCGGGTCCGCCGGCGCTGCTCGACCGGCGGGTCGCTGGCTCCGGTTCGCCTCAGGATCGGCCCTGGCTCAACCCCAGCCGAGCTCGTCGAGCCGCTCGTCGTCGATGCCGAAGTGGTGCGCCACCTCGTGCACGACGGTGACCGCGACCTCGTGGGCGACCTGGTCGGCGTCGTCGCAGACGGTCAGGATCGGGAGCCGGAAGATGGTGATCCGGTCGGGCAGTGAACCCGCGGCCCACCACTGGTCGCGTTCGGTGAGCGGGGTCCCCTCGTACAGTCCGAGCAGATCGTCGGGGGCGTCGGGCGGCGGCTCATCGGCCACCAGCACGACGACGTCGTCCATGACGGCCGCGAGCTCGGGCGGGATGAGGTCGAGGGCGTCGCGGACAGCGTCCTCGAACGCCTCGGGCGTCATGGTGACCATCGGCCCATCCTGCCTCGGTGCGGGAGTCCAGCTCTGAAGGCGAGGCGATTGGTCGGTCATCTCCGCTATCATCGGCGCATGGCGATGGATTTCCTGGGCGCGGATCCGCGCGACGCCGATCTCCCGGATGCCGGTCCGCCCGGGCTGCACCTGCACGACGGCACGGCGACCCACGCCCATGTCGAGGTGGTGCACGTGCTGCGGGCGCTGGCCGAACCGGCGCGGCTGTCCCTCGTCCACCTGCTCGCCGAGGCGCCGCGAAGGGTCACCGACCTGACGGCGGTCCTCGGCCTCGCGCAGTCGACCGTGTCCGGGCATCTCGCAGTGCTGCGATCGGCCGGTCTGGTCACCGCGACGCCGCAGGGTCGCGCCACCTGGTACGCACTGGCCGACGCCGAGGTCGACGGGCTGCTCGGTGCCGCCGAACGGGTCGTCACGAGACTGGAGCGGACGTGAACGAGGACAGGCCTGACGGGCAGGCCCGGGGCCACGGAGCCGGACACAGCCACGGCCACAGCCACGCCACAGCCACCCAGGCGGGCCGAGGGCGGTTGACGGCCGTGCTGGTGATCACCCTCACCGTGATGGCGGTCGAGGTGGGCGGCGCGGTCGTCTCGGGCTCGGCGGCCCTGCTCGCCGACGCCGGCCACATGCTGACCGATGCCGGTGGGGTGATCCTGGCCCTCATCGCCGCCCGGCTGGCCGCGCGGCCGGCCACGGCCTCGGCGACCTTCGGCTGGCAGCGTGCCGAGATCCTCGCCGCGCTGGTGAACGGTCTCGTCGTCGCAACCGTCGGAGTGCTCGTCCTGGTGGAGGGCGTGCAACGGGTCCTCGACCCGCCGGAGGTCTCCGCCGGGCCGATGCTCGCGGTCGCAGTGCTCGGGCTGGTAGCGAACGCGGTCTCGATGCGGTTGCTGTCCGCCGGGCAGTCGACCTCGCTCAACCTGCGCGGCGCCTACCTGGAGGTGCTGGGCGACCTGTTCGGTTCGGTCGCGGTGATCGTCGCCGCGATCGTCCTGCTCACCACCGGGTTCGGTGCGGTCGACGGGATCGCCTCGATCGTCATCGGGCTGCTCATCGTGCCGCGGGCCGTCGCTCTGCTGCGCGAGGTCGCGCACGTGCTGCTGGAGGCCACGCCCGACGGGGTCGACCTGGACGCCGTGCGTGCCCACATCGTCGGGCTTCCCGGGGTGGTCGACGTCCACGACCTGCACGCGTGGACCATCACCTCGGGGGTGCCCGTCCTGTCCGCGCACGTGGTGGTCACCGACGACGTGTTCGGCTGCGGCTCATCGGGCGGGGTGCTCGATGCGCTGCACACCTGCCTGTCCGGGCACTTCGACGTCGCGCACTGCACGTTCCAGCTCGAACCCGCGGCGCACGTAGCGCATGAGGGCCGGACGCACGCCTGACCTGGTCAGCCGCCGCTGCCCTGTCCGCGCGGGCGTGGCCGATCGCCTCGTGCGGTCGCCGCGCCCCCTGCGGGTGGGCGTGTGGGTGGGGCGCCGTAGGGTGGCGCCGTGGTCAACGTCGGGGTGGTGATCCTCCCGCAGGAGCGCTGGGCGACCGGTCGCGAGCGCTGGGTGCAGGTCGAGCAGATGGGGTTTGCGCACGCGTGGACCTACGACCACCTCGCGTGGCGCTCGCTGGCCGACGAACCGTGGTTCGCGACCGTCCCGCTGCTGGCTGCCGCCGCCGCGGTGACCTCCCGGATCGAGCTCGGCACGTTCGTCGCCTCGCCGAACTTCCGGCACCCGGTCCCGTTCGCGAAGGACGTCATGGGGCTGGACGACGTGGCCGGCGGGCGGTTCGTGCTCGGAGTGGGGGCCGGCGGTGAGGGGTTCGACTCCCAGGTGCTCGGGCCGTCGCCGAGCCGCGGGGAGCGGACCCGGCGGTTCATCGAGTTCGTCGAGCTGCTGGACGAGCTGCTCACCTCGCCGGTGACCGAGCACAGCGGCGAGTTCTACCAGGCGCACGGCGCGCGCATGGTCCCGGGGCCGCTCACCCGGCCGCGTACGCCGTTCGCGGTCGCCGCGATCGGACCGCGGGCGATGGCGCTGGCGGCACGGCTGGGCCAGGGCTGGATCACCTACGGCCCGTCGTCCGATCCGGCCGCCGGGGCGGACCTGGCGGCGCAGGAGCTGTGGTGGGAGGGGCTCGCCGCCCAGGTGACTGCGATGGACCAGGCGGAGGCTGCCGCGGGTCGGGCGGTGCCGCTGCGTCGGTACCTGTCGCTCGACGGCGCACCGGTGTTCTCGCTGGTCTCGCTCGACACCGTGCTCGAGGGCATCGGACGGGCCGCGGCACTGGGGTTCACCGACGTCGTCGTGCACTGGCCGCGGGCCGACGGGATCTACGCGGGGGACGAGGCCGTGCTCGACCAGCTGGCGGACCGGCTCCCGGGGTTGTGAGGCCGAGGCGTGTCCCTCACACGCCGGAGGTGTCGGGAACCGGGACGGCGGGGGCGAGCGGAAGGTGCCGGCGCCAGCCGAGCAGCACCACCCCCAGGCTGGCGGTCGCGAGCACGGCGCCGGCCACGAACAAGGTCGGGTAGCCGACGAACGGGTCGAGCCCGGCGAGCACGGCGGGGATGAAGAAGCCGACGTAGGACAGTGAGTAGTAGACGGCCGTCAGACCGGCCAGATCGTCCGGGCCCGCGATCCTCTGCACCTCCTGCAAGCCGCCGACCAGGAGCAGCCCGTACGCCGCGCCCAGGACCGCCGCGGCCACCAGCCCGAGCGCCGGTGAGCGGGTGGTCGCGGTCAGCGCGGCCAGTGCCATCCCCGGCACCGCCACCGCGATCGCGACCGCCACGCCCCGGGCGCTGTCGGGGGTGTCCAGGCGGCGGCCTGCCACCTGCACGGCGACCCCGCAGCCGAGCGCCACGAGGCACATGAGGCCCGCCAGCCCGATCGCCAGACCGGGCACCTGGGCGGCCAGCAGCCCCGGCAGGATGGCGTAGGCGCTCGCCGCCGTGCCGAACACCCACGGCGCCGTCGGGGCGACCACCAGCAGGAACCGGCGATGGGCGGCCGACGGGATGCGCAGATCGTCCCGCAACCGCCCGGGGGCTGCGGGGCGCTGCCGGGTCTCGGTCGCACCCAGCAGCGCGGCACCCGCGCCCACCGTGAGCGCGACGTTCACCAGGTAGGGGAGCTGGGCGTGCCACGGCCCCCACTGGGCGAGCGCCGCGGCCACGCCGGCGCCCAGCCCGAAACCGGCCGTGAGGGACAGGGACGCCCGCCGCGCACCCGACCCCGGATCGGCGCCCGGGTCCCGGGTGGGGTCGGACAGCTCCTTGAGCCAGCTCGTCCCGACGGCCATCACGAGACCGAGCGCCACCCCCGAGCAGATCCGTCCGACGAACAGCCACGCCGGGTCCTTCGCCCCGGCAGCCAGCACCGCGCTGCCGACGGCGCCGAGCACCGGGGCCGGGAGCATGAGCGGGCGGCGCCCGAACCGGTCGGAGAGCGGTCCGCCGACCAGCAGCCCGGGCACGATGCCGAGCACGTACGCACCCAGCAGCAGGTCCACCATGAGCGCGCTCAGATGACCGTCGACCCGGTACATGACCAGCAGCGGGGTGAACTCGTTGCCGCCCCAGGCCACGGCGAACAAGGTGGCGCCCACACGCCACCAGGACGGGTTCCCGGACCGTGCACCCGCGCGGGCCGGGCTCATCCGTGCACCTGGTGCATGTGCCGGTCGAGGGTGCTCGCGAAGCCGTCGGCGTCGCCCGCGACGATGAGCTGGACGATCTCGTCGTGCTCGGCGAGCACGCGGGCGCCGACATCGACCCGGCGCCACAGGGCGCGGGTGGTCATCCGCTCCTGCCGGTCGCGGATCGTGGCGAAGGCTGCGTCCAGGACGGCATTGCCGGCGGCGGCCACGAGCGCGGCATGGAACGCGGCGTCGAGGGCGGCGACCTGCTCCAGATCGCCCCGGTCGTGGGCCTCGACCTGGCCGTCGAGCACCTCACGCAGCCGGGTGGTGAGCTCGACGGTGGTGCCGCGGGCGATGGCGGTCCGCACGCCGTAGGTCTCGAGCAGGGCGCGCGCATCCAGGACATCGGCGCGTTCATCGGGGCCCGGGGCGGCGATCACGGCGCCGCGGCGGGGGTGGACCTTGAGCCAGCCCTCGGCCTGGAGCCGCCCGATCGCCTCCCGGACCGGCGTGCGGCTGACCCCGAGCTCATCGGCGACGGCCTGCTCGCCGAGCATGTCCCCACCGGCGAGGGCACCGTCCAGGATCCGCCGTTTGAGCGTGAGGTACACGGTGTCCGAGGCGCTCCGGGGCGTCTCGCCATGGCTTGTATACATGAGGCATACAACGTACTCCTAGGCGGTGTGCCCACTCCAGTCGCGTTGACCGTGTGCCGTTCGGGTGGCGGGTCCGTAAATGCTCAGTAGCCTGAGGATTCTTGACAGTGACGCTCGTGGGAGGCCGACGTGGAGAACGCCACTGCCCAGGTCCGCGACCGCACACCCGACGACTCGGCCCCGACAGACGCCAGATCCGCGCTCAGGCAACGCGCAGCAGCCGACGCTCGGGTGGAAGAAGGACTGGTCCTGGTCCGCGACGAGCTCGACCGGATGGTGGGCGCGCACCGTGCGGACGCCCTCGTCCAGGACGAGGTCTGCGCACAGCTGTGGGACGACCTGGGTGACGGTCTCGGGGGCAAGCTCGTCCGCCCGCGACTGGTGCTCGCCGCCTACCTCGGGTTCGGTGGCCGCGACGTCGCCGCCGTCGCGGCGGTCGCAGCGGCCGCCGAGGTGCTGCACGCCGCGATGCTCGTCCACGACGACCTGCTCGACCGCGACGAGGTGCGACGCGGGCGCCCCAACGTCGCCGGCGCCACCCGGCGCCGGCTGTCCGGACGCGGGCTCGACCCCCAGGTGATCGACCACCAGGTCACCGCCGCAGCCGTGCTCGCCGGAGACGCGGGGATCGCAGCCGCATTCGGGCTGATCGCCGCGGTACCCGCACCAGCCTCCGTCCGGGTGCGCCTCGTCGAGCTGTTCGCCGCCAGCATCCGGACCACGGTCGCCGGGGAGCTGCTCGACATGCGCGCCGAGCTGATCGCCCCCCACGAGGTGCCGGCGCTCACGGTTGCCGAGCTCAAGACCGCCGCCTACTCGGGACAGCTGCCGCTGGTCGCGGGCGGGATGGTCGCCGGGGCCGAACCGGAGGAGCTCGCTGCGCTCGCGCAGGTCGGGCTGCGGCTCGGGATCGCCTACCAGCTCGCGGATGACGAGCTGGGTGTGTTCGGCGACCCGGCCGTCACCGGCAAGTCCGTGCTCTCCGATCTGCGCGACGGCAAACGGACGGCCCTGCTGCGCACCACCTGGGAGCGCGCGGACGAGGACGCGCGGCAGGTGCTGCGCCGACACGTCGGCGACCGTGAGCTCGACGAGCTGGGTGCGGCCCGGGTGCGGGCCGTCATGCGGAGCAGCGGTGCCGTCGAGCAGGTCCGCGCGGTCGCCCGGACGTACCTGGGCTCGGCCGTCGAGCTCGCGCGCGCGCAGCTGCCGGCCGCCTTCGCCGGACAGCTCGACGCGCTCGTCGACGGCCTCGTGACGCGGGGTCGCTGACGGTGACCCTCGACCCACGTGTGCGGTACGACCAGGTCGCCGCGCGGACGTCCGCCCGGATGCTGGCCGCCTACTCCACCTCGTTCGGCCTCGGGACGAGAGTGCTCGGCCGGGGTGCGCGCCGTGACATCCGCGCGGTCTACGGCCTCGTCCGCCTCGCCGACGAGGTGGTCGACACCTATCGCGGCCCGACGGCCGCCGTCGAGCTCGACGAGCTGGAGGCTGCGACCGACCGTGCACTGGCCACCGGGTACTCGTCGAACCTCGTCGTGCACGCCTTCGGCCGTACGGCGCGGCACACCGGGATCGGGGCCGACGAGACCCGCCCCTTCTTCGCCTCGATGCGCGCCGACCTGCAGGTGAGCGCCCACGACGAGGCGAGCTACCGCGCCTACGTGCACGGCTCGGCGGAGGTGGTCGGGGTCATGTGCCTGCGGGTGTTCCTCAACGACGGCCGGGCGGCCGGCGCCCCCGTGCGCCAACCAGGTGCGCGGGCGCTGACCGGCGCCCAGGCGCTCGGGGCCGCCTTCCAGAAGGTCAACTTCCTGCGCGACCTCGGGCAGGACGGCAGCGACCTCGGCCGCGCCTACTTCCCCGGATCGGCGCCGGGGCGGCTGGACGCGGATGCGGTGGCCGAGGTGCTCGCGGACGTCGCCGCCGATCTGCGCACCGCACGCGCCTGCCTCGACGAGCTGCCCCTGCGAGCCCGCTGCGCCGTGGCCGCCACCCTGGCCCTCTACGAGGACCTGCTGGTGCGGCTCACGGCGCTGCCGCCCGAGGAGCTCGCCGACCGGCGCGTGCGGGTCCCCGATCTGCGCAAGCTCGTGGTCGCCACCCGGGCGGTCGCGCAGACCGCGGCGCCGGGGATGGCCCGGGCGGCTGCCGTCCGCCCCGGGGCGGTCCGATGAGCCCGGTGCGGGCCGTCGTCATCGGCGGCGGGATCGGTGGGCTGCTCTCGGCCGCGCTGCTGGCCAGGGGTGGCGCCCAGGTCACCCTCCTCGAACGGCACGAGCAGGTCGGCGGACGGGCCGGACGGTTGCAGCTCGACGGGTTCACCTTCGACACCGGACCGTCGTGGTACTTCATGCCCGAGGTCATCGAGCACGCGTTCGCGCTGCTCGGGCGCACGGTGGCCGACCACCTGGACCTGGTGGAGCTGGACCCGGTGTACCGGCTGTTCCCCGAACCGTCCGACGGTGGGTCCGCGACACCGTTCGAGCTGGTCCGTGACCCGACGGCCCGCGCGGCTGCCTTCGAGGCGGTCGAACCCGGCGCGGCTGCGGCCATCGAGCGGTACGCGCAGAACTCGGCGCAGGCGTACCGGCTCGCGCTCGACCATGTGCTCTACACGACCTTCGAGGACCCGACCCGGTTGGCCTCGGTCGATCTGCTGAGCCGCGCGGGGACCCTCGCCGGTCTCATGGGCCACAGCCTGGCGCAGCACGTCGACCGCACCGTCGAGCACCCGGTGCTGCGGCAGGCGCTGGCCTACCACGCGGTGTTCCTCGGCAGCTCGCCGTACCGGGTGCCCGCGCTGTACTCGCTCATGAGCCACCTCGACCTCGGGCAGGGCGTGCTCTACCCGCGGGGCGGGATGTTCACGCTGGTCGAGGCCCTCGAACGGATCGCCCGCGAGGAAGGGGTCGTGCTGCGCACCGGGGCCGATGTGACCGCCATCGAGGTGGTCGCGGTCGACCGCAGCCTCCGGCACCCGCGTCGTCGGGGGCGGGCCACCGGTGTGCGGCTGGCCGACGGTGAGGTGATCGGGGCGGATGTGGTGCTCGCCGACACCGACCGGCACCACACCGAGACCCAGCTGCTCGACCCGCGGTATTCCGATCTTCCGCAGGACAGCTGGGAGCAGCGCGGACCGGGCATCTCGGCGCTGCTCGTGCTCGCCGGGGTGCGCGGGGCGCTGCCGGAGCTGGCGCACCACTCGCTGTTCTTCACCTCGGACTGGCCGGCGAACTTCGAGGCGATCCTCGGGAGCGGACGCAGTACCCCACCCGGTCGGCTCCGGGTTCCCCAGGTGGCCTCGCTCTACGTGTCGCGGCCGAGCGCGACCGATCCCGGTGTCGCACCTGCGGGCCACGAGAACCTGTTCATGCTGGTCCCGTTCCCGGCCGACCCCGCACTGGGCCGGGACCGTGCCGAGGTCGAGGCGCATGCGGACCGGTACCTCGACCAGGTGGGGCGCTGGGCCGGGATCGACGATCTGCGGGGCCGGGTGGTGACCCGGCGGGTCATCGCACCGGCCGACTTCGCCGACGGTATGTCGGCCTGGCGTGGGACCGCGCTCGGACTGGAGCACACGCTGCGCCAGTCGGCCATGTTCCGCCCCGGCGGGGTGTCGACCCGGGTGCCGAACCTGCTGCACGTGGGGGCGGGCGCCGCACCCGGGGTCGGGATACCGATGGTGCTGATCTCGGCCGAGCTGGCGGTCAAGCGGCTGCTGGGCGAACGGTCGGCCCACCCGTTGCCGGCACCGCTGCGCCCGGGCTTCCTGGCGGCGTCCCTCGCGCACGGCCTGTGGAGCGAGGTGGCGCGGTGACGGACCCGCGTGCGGTGCCGCGGTCCGGGGATCGCGGTGCGGGGCGAGGTCGCGGATGACACGGTTCGGCTACCTCGGGGCGTTGCTCATCAGCCTCGCTGGGCTCGCCGTGCTGGACCGACGGTTCGCACTCGCGTTCTGGTACGACGCGCGACGGACGGCATGGTGCCTGGTCATCGGCGTTGCCGGTTTCCTGGGCTGGGACCTGCTCGGACTGGGGCTCGGCATCTTCGCCCGCGGTGGCTCCCCGCACCAGACCGGTGTGCTGCTGGCCCCCGAGCTGCCCGTCGAGGAAGCGTTCTTCCTCGGCCTGCTGTGCTACTCCGCGCTGCTGGCGTGGCGGTGGTTCGACCTGCGGGTGGGCGGTCGGCGCTCGGCCGGCGGGCGGGGTGCCAACGGTCGCGGGGCCGGCCGTCGCGCGGGCGGTGCACCGTGACGAACCTGGTGCTCAACCTCATCGTGCTCGGGGTGCTGCTCGTGGCCGCGCTTCCCGTGCTGCGCACCCTGCGCCCGTGGCCCGTCATCGGGTCGGTCGCCGTGCTCTGCGCGCTCACCGTGGTGTTCGACACGCTCATGATCCGGGTGGGGCTCTACGTGTTCGACCCGACCAAGATCCTCGGGGTGCGCCTCTGGGGAGCCCCGCTCGAGGACTTCGCCTACGCCGTCGCGGCGGGGCTCGCCATGCCGGTGCTGTGGACCGTGCTGGGCCG
>JAKLPK010000106.1 GCA_022013895.1 Cellulomonas sp.
GATGCCGTCGCGGATGAAGAAGACCGGCGTGTTGTTGCCGACCAGGTCGTAGTTCCCCTCGCTCGTGTAGAACTTCAGCGCGAAGCCGCGCGGGTCGCGCCAGGTGTCGGGTGACCCCTTCTCACCGGCGACCGAGGAGAACCGCGCGAGCGTCTCGGTGCGCGCCCCCGGCTGGAAGAGGGCGGCCCGGGTGTAGGCGGACACGTCGTGCGTGGTGACGAAGGTGCCGAACGCGCCGCCGCCCTTGGCATGCACGACGCGTTCGGGGACCCGTTCCCGGTTGAACTGGGCGAGCTTCTCGACCAGGTAGTGGTCGGTCAGCGCGATCGAGCCGTCGGGGCCGACCGACTGGGAGTGCTGGTCGCTGGCGACGGGTGCGCCGGAGCCGGTGGTGGTGGGCGGGGTGCTCATGGAGACCTCCGTGCGGGTGGGTGGACAAGGTCGAGGGACGGCTCCGAACCCCGGGGAGGGGCGGGTGACGTCGACGGTGCGGCGGCCGGAGACGTTGCCTCCAGGGTGCGGGCCGCCGGGGCGGGATGCCCGGTGGGCGACCGTCAGGTGGTGGTTCGGCTGCTCGACGCGCAGGCCGGGCACCGTCCCCAGAACACGACCTCGGCGCGTTCGACCGTGAAGCCGGCGGCGGCCGAGGGAGTGAGGCACGGCGCCTCGCCGATGACGCAGTCGACGTCCTCGACCGCGCCGCAGGTCCGGCACACGATGTGGTGGTGGTTGTCACCGACCCGGTTCTCGTAGCGCACGGGGGAGCCGGCGGGTTCGATCCGGCCGAGCACCCCGGCATCGGCGAGGTCGCCGAGGACGTTGTGCACCGACTGGATCGACATGGGGTAGCCGCGTTCGACGAGCGTCCGGCGGACGGTCTCGGCATCGGCGTGCGGGTGGGTGGCCAGGGCGGCGAGCACCTGCAGCCGGCCACCGGTGACCCGTAGTCCCGCGCCCCGCAGGCGCTCCGCCGTGTCCATGATCAGGACGATAGCCGCTTATCGTGAATGGCTCAAATCACCGAGTTGTTCACGTGTGGGGGTCAGGACTCCCGACAGGTGGCCCGGCTACCATCACCACGTGAGACGGGACGGATCTGCGTGAGCGACAGCGGCAACGGTGACTTCGAGTTCGAGCGTCGGTTCTTCGTCACCGGTGTCCCTGCCCACCTGGTGGACGACGCCCCGAGCCTCATCGTGCAGAGCTACCTGCTGGCCGATGAGGGCTTCGCGCTGCGCGTACGGGTGCAGGCGCCGACCGTCCGCACCAGGCTCGACCCCGAGGCCGGTGAGCTCGACCTGCTCGAGCAGCACGCCGACGAGATCGACTTCTCCGCCGTCACCGTCAAGGGCCCGATGAACGAGGGCACCCGCTACGAGGCTGAACGGTCCATCGACCCGCTGGTCGGCCTGGAGCTGGTGCGCCGGGGCGGGCTCCGCGTGGCCAAGCTTCGCCACGCCGTCTGGCTCGGTGAGGACGGCTGGGTGATCGACGAGTTCCTCGGCGCGAACGCCCCGCTGATGATCGCCGAGGTCGAGCGTGGTGGACCGGTGACCGATCTGGCGATCCCGTCGTTCTGCGTGACCGAAGTGACCGCCGACCCGCGGATGTCCAACGACGCGTTGGCCCGCACCCCGTTCTCGGGGTGGGCGGAGGCCTATGCCGAGCAGCTCGCGGCGAACGGTCCCTCGTTCCTCGGCGGGCTCGGCGTCAACCGCCTGCAGACCTGATCTCCGGCCCGTCTAGGCTCGAGGACGATGGTCCGCACGCGCACCGCAGTCCCACACCGGCGCAGGTGGCCGTTCCGGCTCGCCCTCACCCTGGCGGCGCTGGCGGTCGCCCTCGTCTTCGGCATCACGACGGCGACCGCCGAAGGGTCGCTCGGACCCCATGAGGCCCGGTTCGACGTCACCACCGACTCGACGGTCACGGTCGACGTCGGACCGCTCGGCACCCTGCAGCTGGACTCGCCGGCGCCGCTGGGCCTGGGCGTGCGGGCCACCGTCGGCGAGATCCCGCGCGGGGTGACCGACGTCACCCAGGCCGCCACGCTGGAGGCGCTCGGGCAGGACCTCGATCAGTACATCGCGTTCTTCTCGGGCACCCGCGCGACGATCCACCAGGTCCTGCTGGTACTCGTCGAGGACGCCGCGCGCCGCACGGTCGGTGCGCTCGTGGTCCTCATGGGGGTCGGGTTCGGGCTGCGTGCCCTGCTGGGGCGCCGTCGGCGGACCGAGCTCGGGCTGGCGCTGGCCCCGCACACCCACCAGATCGTCGGTGCGGGCATGGTGGTGGTGCTCGTCGTGACGGTCGTCACGGGGTCGCTCACCCCGGCGACGTCGGCCACCACCGAGTCGGTGGCGGTGTCGGCGGTCTTCGACGGCACACCGCTGGAGGGGGCCCGGCTGACGGGCCGACTGGGTGGGATCGTCGACACCTACTCGGGTCAGATCCTGGCCGCCTACCGCGAGAACGAGGCGTTCTACGCCTCGGCGACCACCTCGTTGACCGCCGCGTGGGCGCACTGGCAGCGCACCGGTGAACCTCTGGTGGGTCCCACAGCCACGGCCACGGCGACCGCCGGCGCGATCCCGTCGCCGGAGTCCGTGGCCTCGCCGCAGCCCTCGTCGTCCACCACCACGGTGACCACGCTGCTGCCGACCACCGAACCGGTCACGATCGTCCTGGTGTCGGACCTGCACTGCAACGTCGGCATGGCCCCGGTGATCCACGAGCTCGTCGAGCTGTCGGGCGCCCAGCTCGTGGTCGACGCCGGTGACACGACCATCAACGGGACGAGCGTCGAGGAGCAGTGCGTACGGACGTTCGCCGAGGCGGTGCCCGACGGGGTCCAGCTGGTCGCCGTCCCGGGCAACCACGACTCGTCGGTCACGGAGGCGGCCTACGCCCAGGCCGGTGCGATCGTGCTGGACGGCAGCGTGCAGACCATCGACGGGATCCGGTTCTTCGGTGACGCCGATCCGAAACAGACCCTCTTCGGCCAGTCGGCGAGCGCGCGCACCGAGACCGAGACCGAGGCGGGGGACCGGATCGCGCAGGACGTGTGCGACGCCGGCGACGTCGATGTGCTGCTCATCCACAACCCGCGGGTCGGTCGGGAGTCGCTGGACACCGGGTGCGTCCCCGCGGTGCTGTCGGGCCACCTGCACACCCGGACCGATCCGGTGCAGGTGGGCGACGGCATCCGGTACATCTCCTCCAGCACGGCCGGGGCCCAGGCGGGGCAGGCGACGCTCGGCCCGTTGCACGGCACCGCCGAGCTCACCGTGCTGCGGTGGGACCCGGCGACCCGGACCTTCACCTCCTGGCAGCTGGTCACGGTCTCGACGGATGCGACCGCGACGGTCGGCGACCCGCAGGCGTGGCCGACGATCCAGACCCCGACCTCGGATGCCACAGCGACGTCGACGCCGGAGCCGTCGGGCGGGGACTGAGCGGGGCATCGGTAGAGTTGCCCGAGTGAATGACGTCCAGACCGCCAGCCCCGCCGACGAGGTCCCCTTCCGCTACACGGCCGGACTCGCCGAGCAGATCGAGCGGCGCTGGCAGGACGAGTGGGAGCGTCGCGGCACGTTCTTCACACCGAACCCGAGCGGTCCCCTGACCGACGGGGAGGGGCGCCACGCCGATCCGGCGAAGCGGTCCTTCTTCGTCATGGACATGTTCCCGTACCCCTCGGGAGCAGGCCTGCACGTGGGGCACCCGTTGGGCTACATCGCGACCGATGTCGTCGGCCGGTTCCGCCGCATGTGCGGGGACAACGTCCTGCACGCGCTCGCGTTCGACGCGTTCGGGCTGCCTGCCGAGCAGCACGCGGTGGCCACAGGTCAGCACCCCCGGGTCAACACCGAGGCGAACATCGCGATCATGCAGCGTCAGCTGCGCCGCCTGGGTCTGGCCCACGACCCGCGCCGCTCCTTCGCGACGATCGACGACTCGTACGTGCGCTGGACGCAGTGGATCTTCCTGCAGATCTTCAACGCCTGGTACGACGTGCAGGCCGTGCGACCGGACGGTGGCATCGGGCGCGCCCGGCCGATCGCCGAGCTGGAAGCGGAGCTGGCCGCCGGCACCCGCCCGGTGCCAGCCGGGATCGACGGTGTGCCGGCGGGCGCGCCCTGGGCCGACCTGGACAGGGTGTCCCGCCGCCGCGTGCTGGACGCGCACCGGCTGGCCTACCTGGCCGACACCCCGGTGAACTGGGCGCCGGGTCTCGGCACGGTGCTGGCCAACGAGGAGGTCACGGCCGACGGTCGGTCCGAGCGGGGCAACGTCCCGGTGTTCAAGCGCAACCTGCGCCAGTGGAACATGCGGATCACGGCCTACGCCGACCGGCTCACGGACGATCTGGACGCGATCGACTGGCCGGAGAAGGTCCGCTCGATGCAGCGGCACTGGATCGGTCGCTCGACCGGGGCCACCGTGCGTTTCGACGTCATCGGCGGTGAGCTGCTGGAGGTGTTCACCACCCGTCCGGACACCCTGTTCGGAGCCACGTTCATGGTGGTCGCCCCCGAGCACCCGCTGCTCGACGAGGTCCCGGCCGCCTGGCCGGACGGCACCCGTGAGGCGTGGACCGGCGGCCACGAGTCACCGGCCGATGCGGTGGCTGCCTACCGCCGGTACGCCGCGGGCCGCACGGCCGTCGAGCGTCAGGCCGATGCCGGTCGCAAGACCGGCGTGTTCACCGGCCACCTGGCGGTCAACCCGGTGACCGGCACGCCGCTGCCGGTGTTCACCGCCGACTACGTGCTCATGGGCTACGGCACCGGCGCGATCATGGCCGTGCCCGGCGGCGACGAGCGCGACTACGACTTCGCGACGTCCTTCGAGCTGCCGGTGGTCTACACGGTCGACGGCGAGGGCGACGGTGCGCGCACCGGTGACGGCGCGATCATCAACTCGGCCAACGAGGATCTCGATCTCAACGGCCTGGACGTGCCGAGCGCCAAGGCCGCGATGGTCGCCTGGCTGTCGCAGCGCGGTGCGGGTGAGGAGACGACCACCTACCGGCTGCGCGACTGGCTGTTCAGCCGTCAGCGCTACTGGGGCGAGCCGTTCCCGGTGGTCTACGACGAGGACGACCTGCCGATCGCGCTGCCGGACGGTCTGCTGCCGGTGACCCTGCCGGAGGTGCCGGACTACAGCCCGCGCACCTATGACCCGGATGACGCGGACTCGAGCCCGGAGGCGCCGCTGGGCCGCAACGCCGACTGGGTGAACGTCACGCTCGACCTGGGCGACGGTCCCCGGCAGTACCGCCGCGACACGAACACCATGCCGAACTGGGCCGGGTCGTGCTGGTACCACCTGCGCTACCTGGACCAGGTCTCGTCCGAGGTGCTGGTCGACCCCGACCTGGACCGTTACTGGCTCGGACCGGGCCACGGCAGCCAGGCGCCCGACTCCGTCGGCGGGGTGGACCTGTACGTCGGTGGCGTCGAGCACGCCGTCCTGCACCTGCTGTACTCCCGCTTCTGGCACATGGTGCTCTACGACCTGGGCCACGTGTCCAGCGCCGAGCCGTTCCACAAGCTGTTCAACCAGGGCTACATCCAGGCGTACGCCTACTCCGACGAGCGCGGTGTCTACGTCCCGGCACTCGAGGTCGAGGAGGACGCCAGCGCACCGGAGGGGTACGCCTGGCACGGCGAGCCCGTGCACCGCGAGTACGGGAAGATGGGCAAGTCGCTGAAGAACGTGGTGACGCCCGACGACATGTACTCGGCGTATGGCGCGGACACCCTGCGGGTCTACGAGATGTCGATGGGCCCGCTCGACCTGTCCCGCCCGTGGGACACCCGGTCGGTCGTCGGCTCGCAGCGCTTCCTGCAGCGACTGTGGCGCAATGCGGTGGACGAGCGCACGGGTGAGCTGGTGGTGGTCGAGGACGAGCCGGACGAGGCGACGCTGCGGGTGCTGCACACGACGATCGCCGGGGTCGTCGCCGATATGGCTGCGATGCGTGAGAACACGGCGATCGCCAAGCTCATCGTGCTCAACAACCAGCTGACGACGCTGGAGCGGGTGCCGCGTGCGGTGCTGGAACCCCTCGTGCTCATGGTGGCGCCGATCGCACCGCACATCGCGGAGGAGCTGTGGGCCCGGCTCGGGCACGAGCGCTCGCTCATCGATGCGCCCTTCCCGGTGGCGGACGAGCGGTACCTGGTGACCGAGACCGTGACCTGCGTGCTGCAGGTCGCGGGCAAGGTGCGCGGTCGCGCCGAGGTGGGTCCCCAGACCGGTGACGACGAGCTCACGGCTCTCGCGCTGGCGGATGCCGGTGTGCAGCGCGCCCTGGCGGGCCGCGCCGTCCGCAAGGTCATCGTGCGTGCGCCGCACCTGGTCAACGTGGTGCCGGCCTGAACCGTCGACGGCCTGCGGTGGTCCCGCGGGTGGCGGTGGTGACGGACTCGACGGCGTGTCTGCCGCCCGGGCTCGCACGCCACCACCAGGTGTCGGTGGTACCGCTGGACGTCGTCGTCGACGGCGCTCGCAGCCTTGACGGCGAGGTGGCACCGGCCGATCTGCTCGCGGCGCTCGAACGCGGCGCTCGCGTCTCGACGTCGCAGCCGCCGCCGGCCGCGTTCGCGGCGGTGTACGCCAGGGCTGTTGCGGACGGGGCGGCGGGCATCGTGTCGGTGCACCTGTCGGGTGGGCTGTCCGGGACCGTCTCGGCCGCACGGGCCGCCGCCGCCGGTTGTGAGGTGCCGGTCGTGGTGGTGGACAGCGGATCGGCGGCGATGGGGCTGGGCTTCGCCGTGCTCGCCGCGGCCCGCGCGGCACGGGCCGAACCTGTCGAGGCGCCGTCGGCCCGGTCGAGGTGGCGTTGGCTTCACCGGGCGCCTGCACCCGTCCCGCCGCCGGTGCCGACCCCCGAGGAGGTCGCGGCGGTCGCGGTACGGACCGCGACGGCCGGTTCGGTCTGGTTCCTCGTCGACTCGCTGGACCACCTGCGGCGCGGTGGACGGCTGTCGGCCGCCTCGGCGGTGCTGGGCACCCTCCTGGCCCTGCACCCGCTGCTCACGCTCAGTGGCGGTCGTCTGACGGTGGCGGCGAAGGTGCGTACCCGAAGGGCGGCCCGGGCCCGGCTGGAACAGCTCGCGGTCGATGCGGTGCTCGCCCGCGGCTCGGCCCGGTTGGCCGTGCACCACCTGGATCGCGAGGCCGATGCGCAGGGGCTCGCCGATGCGATCGTGGCGCGCACCGACCAGCGGGTCGTCGAGGTGGTGGTCGCACCTGCGGGTGCTGTGCTGGCCGCGCACGTCGGTCCTGGTCTGCTGGCCGTGGTGGTGACCGGGGCCGCGGCGGCCGGCGGGGCGGAGGCGCCCGGCGCTGAGCCGCCCGGCGCGGGGCCCACAGTCGACCTGTCCTCAGCCCCGGGAGCCGCGGTCCTGTCCGCCGAGGGCAGATCGGCCGAGCGCCGCCGCCCGTAGCGTCCGGGCGTGCCCCTCGATGCGCGTGCCCGCAGCCGGCAACGGCTCGACGCCATCGCGGGCCCGCCCCCGGCCCGAGCGGCCGAGGACCTGCCACCCCCACCGGCCCACGGAGCCCTGCGGGTTGAGGGCGCGGTGCGGGCCGAAGGTGCTCTGCGGGCCGCCTCGGCCGCGTACACGGCGCGGCACGGTTCGGCGCACCTGCGGCGGGCCTCGGGCGCCCGTACGGGTCCGAGGTGGTCCGTCCCGCGCAGGCTCGCAGGCGTCGCGCTCACCGCGGCGCTCCTGGTGGCCGGTGTCGTGGCCCTGCGCAGCCAGGCGCTCGCCGCAGGGACTCCGGTCACGCTGGGCACCCCGGCACCCGCCGGGTCCTCGGGAGCGACGCCGGGCACGGTGGTCGTCCACATCGTCGGTGCGGTCGCTGCGCCGGGTGTCGTCCGGCTCGCCGCGGGTTCGCGGCTGCTCGACGCAGTGGCGGCGGCGGGCGGCAGCTCACCTGAGGCCGACCTGTCGGCCGTCAACCTGGCCCGGTTGCTGGTGGACGGTGAACAGGTCGAGATCCCGGTGCTCGGCCGGCCGACCCCGTCCGGCTCCGTCGCCGAGCCAGCAACAGGTGATGGTCTGCTCGACCTGAACGACGCGAGCCTGGGCGAGCTCGACGAGCTGCCCGGGGTGGGTCCCGTCATCGCCCAGCGCATCATCGACCGGCGACCGTTCACCTCGGTCGACGAGCTCGATGAGGTCTCCGGGATCGGACCCGCGCTGCTGGAGCGGTTGCGCCCGAAGGTCAAGGTCTAGATGACGGATCTCGATCTGCGGTTGCTGGCACCGGCCTGCCTCGCCTGGGCCGCGGCCTGGCTGCTGGTCCGGCTCGATCCAGCGACGGCCGCGTGGCTGGCCGCCGCACTGGGCGCCGTGGCGCTGGCGGTGCTGCTCCTCCCTCTCGGCCCCCGGGGTGGGGAGCCCCGGCTCCGGGGCTCGGTCGCGCTGGCGATCGGTGTCGCAGCGGCCGTGATGGCGACCGGTGCGGTCCAGCAGCAGGCAAGGACGGCCGGGCCGTTCGGTGCGGCGCTGGCGGCGCGGGGCACCGTCGAGGTCGAAGGGGCGCTCCAGAGCGCGCCCCAGGTGCTGACGGGGGACTGTCGCTACCTGGTCGACGTCCACCTCGTGCGGTTCGCCGGGAGCGCGGCCCGGGCAGCCGCTCCCGTGCAGGTTCTCGGCGCGTGCGTGGATCTGGCGGCGGGGGCCACGGTCCGGGTCTCCGGTCGGCTCGCACCACCGGGGTCGCCCGGTCGCGCCGTCGCGCTGCTCCGCGCGCCGCAGGCACCGGAGCAGGTGCGGGGTCCCGCGGGTGCCGCCGCGGTGGCCGCCGGGGTCCGCGATGCGGCAGGCCGGGTAGCCCGGACGGTTCCGGGTGACGCAGGCGCGCTGCTCCCCGCGATCGCGTGGGGTGACACCTCCGGGCTCTCGGACGATCTGGTGTCGGCGATGCGCACCTCCGGCCTCACCCACCTCACGGCGGTCTCCGGCGCCCACTTCGCGCTGGTGTCCGCGCTCGTGCTGCTGGCGGGTGCCGCCGTCGGTCTGCCGCGCTGGGCCCGGGCCGTGCTCACGGCGCTCGTGGCCTCGGGGCTGGTGGTGCTGGTGGGCCCGCAGCCGAGCGTCCTGCGGGCTGCGGTGATGGGTGCCGTGTCGATCGTGGGGTTGCTCATCGGCCGCCCGTCGGCAGGTCCGGCGGCGCTGGCGACCGCGGTCATCGGGCTGCTGCTGGCCGATCCATGGCTGGCCGTCGAGCTGGGGTTCGTGCTGTCGGTCGCGGCCACGGCCGGAATCGTGCTCGTGGTGCCGGCGCTGGTGGCGCGCTGGTCCCCGGCGCTCGGGCGCGGACCTGCCACCCTGCTCGCGGTGCCGCTGGTCGCCCAGCTCGCCTGTGCACCGACGCTGCTCGTGCTGAGTCCGACCGTCGCCACGTGGGCCGTGGCTGCGAACCTTGCCGCCGCCCCCGCGATCGGGCCGGCGACCGTACTCGGGCTGGCCGGCGCTGTCCTGGCGCCCGGCTGGCCGGCGGGGGCAACCGTGCTCGCCCAGGTGGCGGGCGCGGCGTGCTGGTGGGTGGTCACCGTCGCCCACGTGGCCGCAGCCGCACCCGTCGCCGGGCTCGCGTGGTGGCCGGGGATGGTCGGCGGGGTGCTGCTGGCGGGAACCGGTGTCGGGGTGCTGGGGCTGCTGCTGCGCACCGCACCTGATCCGCATGGCACCCTGGACGGGTGCCCGGACCCCGACGATCTCCCCGCCGCGAGCAGACCGACGCCGTGAGCTGGCAGGAGGCCGAACCCGCTCCGGTCGTCCTGGTCCGCGGTGGTGAGGACCTGTTCGCCGAACGCGCGGTCGCGCGCATCGTCACCGCGGTCCGGGCGCAGGACCCGACGGTCGAGGTGGTGACGCTGGAGGCGGCCGACTACGGCACCGGCATGCTCGCGGTCGCCACCAGCCCGTCGCTGTTCGCCGAGGCCAAGGTCGTGCTGCTCACCGGACTCGAGCACGGTTCGGACCAGGCCCTCGCCGATGCCCGGGCCTACCTCGACGAACCTGCGCCGGGGGTGGTGGTGGTCCTGCGGCACGCCGGCGGAGCTCGCGGACGCGCGTTGCTCGACGCGTGCCGCGACCTGCCGACCGTGGCGGTCGACACCGTGAAGTCCGACGGTGACAAGTCCGCCTTCGTGACCTCGGAGCTGCGGGCCGCGGGCCGGCGTGCCGAGCCGCGGGCCGTCCGCGCCCTGGTGGACGCAGTCGGCAGTGATCTGCGCGAGCTGGCCTCTGCGTGCGCCCAGCTCGTCGCCGACACCGACGGACTGATCGGGGTCGAGACGGTCGAGCGCTACTACGCGGGACGGGTCGAGGCCACCGGGTTCCAGGTCGCGGACGCTGCGGTGGCCGCCGATGCCGGGACGGCGGTCGCGCTGCTGCGGCACGCCTTCGCGACGGGGGTCGACCCGGTGCCGCTCGTCGCGGCCCTCGCGATGAAGCTGCGCGTGCTGGCGAAGGTCGCCGCCATCCGGGGCCGGGGTCCCGGCGCTGCACGTGAGCTCGGGCTGGCGCCATGGCAGGTCGACCGTGCGGTGACGGAGCTGCGGCACTGGACGCCTGAGGGGTTGGCGGTGGCGATCGGCGCTGTTGCCGAGGCCGATGCGCAGGTCAAGGGGGAGAGCAGGGACCGTGCGTACGCCGTGGAGCGGGCCGTGATCCGGGTGGCTCAGGCCGCGAGCCGTTGACCTGCGGGTCCGAGGGGGAGGCCGCTAGAGCAGCGGCATCGTGACGGCGGGTCCGAGCGCATCGCCCTGGAGCAGGCCGAAGCCGAGCTTGGCGCAGTACGAGACCAGTTCGGGCGTCTCCACCCGCTCGGCGATCAGCCGGGCCCCGTAGCGGCCACCGATCTCCAGCAGCCGTTCGCCCTGGACGAGGAGATCGCGGCAGTCGATCTTCACGAAGTCGGCGTGGGGGAGCATCGCGATCTGGTCGTCGGTGGCCGAGAAGTCGTCGATCGCGATGCGGTAGCCGCGGGCCCGGAGCCGCCGCAGCCCGAGCACGACACCCTCGTCCCCCGGGACGGACTCGACGATCTCCAGCACGAGCCGGCCGAGGTGCTCCGGGAGCGGGCGATCGCGCACGAGGAACGAACGGGTGACGTTGACGAAGACCAGGGTGTCCGAGTTGGCTGCGCGGCCCGTCTCCTCGAACACCGAGCGCAGCACGGAGGCCGAGGCGATGTCCTGCCGCTCGGCCCGCCAGAGGTCGACGCCCGCGGGCCGTCCGACCCGGGAGCGGTACAGGTACTCATGTCCGAGCAGGACGCCGGCGGTGGTCCAGATCGGTTGGCGCGCGACCGGTGGACGCTGCGTGGGAACCCGTGGCAGATACGTCGTGACGCTCACGTCTGGTGAGAGCGGGGAGTCAGCGGGGGTATGACGCCACCGTGACGAGGCGCCCGGCAGTTCACCCGATCGGCTCATCGGAGCACCCCGGGTCCGGTTGATGCCGTGTCGTGGCGCATCGGTCAGAGTCCGGCACGGGGCGTCAGGCTCTGGTCGACCAGATCGGCCCGCTGGAGCAGGTTGCCCTGGAAGAGGTTGAGGCCGAGCTCGCGGGCGTAGGCGAGCTCGTCGGCCCGTTCGACGAACTCGCCGATGAGCATGGCCCCGCAGGATCGCGCGACGCGGACCACGGGGTGGCCTTCGACATCGAGGTCCCGGACGTCGATCTTCACGTAGTCGGTCAGCGGGAGTAGCCGACGTTCGCTGGGCCGGTCCGAGAAGGACGGCAACGCGACCCGGAAGCCCCGGCGGCGAAGCTGCTCGATCCCGATGAGGATGCGGGTGTCGACCTCGAGGCTGCGGGGAAGCTCGAGCACGAGCCGGTCCGGGCGGTCCGGGAGCGGGAGGTCGCCAACCAGGTGCGCCTGGGTGCAGCGGACGAAGAGTGGCTGGTCAGAGGGCAGATTGTCGAGGGGCTCGGGGCCGAAGGCGACGCGGAGCACGTGGGCTGTCGCGCGTTCGTGGTCGGACCGGCTCCACGACGACGGCGCACCGAACCGGGTCGATCGGAACGACAGCTCGTACGCCATCGCGCGGCCGCCCGGCGAGAAGATGCCCTGGCGCGCGACGAAGGCACGGTCGGGGCCGAGCTGGCGCTGCCACTCCTCGACGAGCTCTGGGGGAATCGACTCGTCGACGGCGGCGGCCAGACGCGCGAACGCACTGTCGCTGCTCGGACCGGTCATGGCGCCATGACATCACATGACCAGGTCGGGCGACCAGGTGTCACCGGGTGGAATTCAGCGTGGTCCGGCTGTCGGCGGGTGAGCAGCGTGTGGCGTCGGCGTGGCAGAACGGTGACATTCGTCGCAGAACCGGCGACAGGTGGTCCGCACTCTGGTCATAATGCATGTGACCGGCATCCATCTTCCCGTGACAGGAGTCACCATGTCCCGCACCGCCAAGCTCGTCGCCTCCGCTGCTGTTCTGCTCGTCACCCTCGGTATGTCCGCGAGCGCGGCCAGCGCCGCTCCCTCCAAGATCAACACCGGCGCCTCGGGCTGCTGCCGCAGCGTGAACTGAGCTGATCGTCGCCCGGCAGCCCCACCGTCGTGGGGCGGCGGGTGCGCCTGCGGGGGTCGGTACCGTCTGGTACCGGCCCCCGAGGTGTGTGCTGGGCCGATCAGGTGGTCCGAAATCCAGGTCTGGTCTGATCGCCCGTCATAGGTACAATGACTCGCATGACGACTATTGCTGACCGCGTGCGTGAAGCGCGGCTCGCTGCGGGTCTGTCCCAGACCGGGCTCGCCGGGGACGCGTTCTCACCGAGCTATATCTCGCTGATCGAGGCGGGGCACCGCGAGCCGACAGATGCCGCGCTCGCCGTCCTCGCGGAGCGCCTGGGCACCACCCTGGAGTTCCTCAAACACGGCGAGGAGGGGCCCAACGAGTCCCGGACCCGCCTCGAGCTCGACTACGCCCGCCTCGCCCTGGTGAACGGTGAGGCCGCCGAGGCCGCACGCCGGGTGGCCGATCTCGACCTCTCGGTCGTCACCCCGCGGCTGCGTTCCGAGGCTCTCTTCACCCGTGCGCGGGCGCTGGAGATGCTCGGACAGCTCGAGGAGTCGATCGAGATCCTCGAACCGCTGTACGCCGAGGCGTTGCGGACGGGTGACCTCCTTGAGCTCGCGCGGGTCGCCGTCGACCTCGTCGTGACCTATCTCGAGGCCGGTGACCTGCACCGCAGTGTCGAGGTGGGTGAACGTTCCATGACGCTGCTCGAAGAAGCGAGCCTGGTCGGGACGGATGAGCACCTGCGGCTCGGCTCGACCCTGCTGTGGTCGTACGTGGAGCGGGGCGACCTGCTCTACGCAGCCCAGCGCGTGTCCGAGCTCATCCGGGTCGCCGAACAGCTCGGCTCACCCCGGGGGCGCGGCAGCGTCTACTGGAACGCCGCCGTCGTGGCCGAGGAACGGCGCGACTACGAGCAGGCCCAGCGGTTCACCGAACGCGCTCTGGCGCTGCTCGGGGAGGGTGAGGCCGACCGTGACATCCCGCGCCTCCGGGTGAACTACGCGTGGCTGCTGCTGCGCTCCGAACCGCCGGAGCCGGAGGCGGCCCTCGCCCAGCTCGAGAAGGCGGAGAGCTGGCTGGCGGTGCTCGGCTCGGCCGGCGACCGGGCACGCGTCGATGTCGAGCGGTCGCGCGCCTACCTCATGCTGGGCGACCTCGACCTGGCCACGGACCACGCGCGAGCTGCGTTCGAGCTGCTCGGCGACATGCCGCGACTCGAGACGACGACGGCGTTGGTCGCGCTCGGCGACGCGCTCGAGGCTCAGGGTGACCAGGCCGGTGCGGCGGGGGCCTACGAGCGTGCCGCGTCGATGCTGGCGATGATGTCGGCCTCGCGGCAGTCCGCCTCGATCTGGCGTGACCTGGGTGACCGCTACCTGTTCCGTGGTGAGGTCAAGCGCGCGGCCGAGACGTTCGATCGCGCGTTGCGTGAGGCCGGGCTGCGTCCGTCGATCCCGCTCAAGGCGATGTCGGAGGTCAAGCGCTCACGTGCGGCCCTCCGCGAGGTGAAGACCCCGTTTGACGAGGTCAAGGCCCCGTTCGACGAGGTGAAGACCCCGTTCGCCGAGGCGAGCGCCTCGGGTGAGAAGGCGCGGCTCGCGGACCAGGAGGGCCCCGCGAGCTGACCCGGTGGCTTCGGCCGCGGGCAGGCGTCGACCGTCTACGGAGCGGACGGTCGGTGAACGAAAGGTGAGGGCGTCACCCCGCAGGGGGGGTGACGCCCTCACCTTTCATTCGTGGGCAACCGTGTTCATCGGCAGCGCTGTTCGTGGAGAACAACGGTCGCAGGGAACGGGTCCGTACGGACCTGTTCGGCTGGACGGCCGGTCCGGTCAGTTCGACCGGACCGAGCTCGTTCAGATCGAGCTGACGGCCTTCGACAGCGCGGACTTCTTGTTGGCGGCCTGGTTGGCGTGGATGACACCCTTGGAGACGGCCTTGTCGAGCTTGCGCGACGCGGTGGCCAGTGCCGTGGTGGCAGCCTCCTTGTCGGCGCTGGCAACGGCCTCACGGACGCGCCGGACGTAGGTCTTGAGCTCCGACTTCACCGCCTTGTTGCGAAGGCGGGCCTTCTCGTTGGTGCGGATTCGCTTGATCTGGGACTTGATATTCGCCACGTGTGGACTTCCTCGTGCGTGTTCGGACAGGTCTGAGGGCGGGCCACTGCTCCGGACCGGGGAGTGGGGCGCCCCGTGGCGAAGAGTTAGGCCGGTGCCCGACCACTCAGGCGGGCACGCGACCGCCCATGCTACCAGCCGACCTGACGCTGCCACGACGGTGACCCTGATGCGCGGCGCGGACCCGGTGGACCGGCCCCTGAGCGCTCTCGGGCGACGGCCCGGACCCGTCGGTGCCGGCGGTTGCCGGGCTCGACCAGAGGCCCTCGGCGGGGCGAGCGGGCCGCTCGACGCGCCGTAACGACGGCGTGACACGGCGGCGCTAGTGTCCGGACATGGCCGACCTCTTCGACGACTATCCCGGTGGCGTGGCCTGGGACGAGATGGTCGAGGCGGCGGGTGTGCGCAAGCCGTACCGGCGCGTCAACGAGGCTCTGTCGACGATGTCGCTCGCGGATGTGCGCGCCCGTGCCGAGTCCCTCGCCGGCAGTTATCTGCGTCAGGGCGTGACCTTCGACTTCGCGGGCGAGGAACGACCGTTCCCGATCGACGTCGTGCCCCGCGTGATCGGCGGTGACGAGTGGGACCTGGTTGCCCCGGGTGTGGCGCAGCGGGTCCGCACCCTGGAGGCGTTCCTCGCCGATGTCTACGGCTCCCAGCAGGTCGTGGCCGACGGTGTGGTGCCGCGTTCGGTCATCGTCTCCTCGACCCACTTCCACCGGGCCGCCCGCGGTGTGGTCCCGCCGAACGGCGTCCGGGTGCACGTGTCCGGAATCGACCTCATCCGCGACTCGGCCGGCGGCTGGCGGGTGCTCGAGGACAACGTCCGGGTGCCGAGCGGGGTCAGCTACGTCCTGTCGAACCGACAGGCGATGGCGCAGACCTTCCCCGAGCTGTTCGCCGCGCTGCGGATCCGCCCGGTCAACGACTACCCGCGCCGGCTGCTCGCGGCCCTGCAGGCCGCAGCTCCTGCGGGTGTGGACGACCCGACGGTCGTGGTGCTCACCCCCGGAGTCTTCAACAGCGCCTACTTCGAGCACACGTTGTTGGCGCGGACGATGGGCGTCGAGCTCGTCGAGGGACCGGACCTGTTCTGCGCCGGTGGCCGGGTGTGGATGCGCACGACCCAGGGCAGGCGCCGGGTCGACGTCATCTACCGCCGCGTCGATGACGACTACCTCGACCCGGTGGTCTTCCGGGAGGGGTCGCTGCTCGGCAGCCCCGGTCTGATGACGGCGGCGCGCAACGGAACGGTGACCATCGCGAACGCCGTGGGCAACGGGGTGGCCGACGACAAGCTCGTCTACACCTATCTCCCGGACCTGGTCCGCTACTACCTGGGCGAGGAACCGATCCTGCCGAACGTCGACACCTGGCGGCTTGAGGAGCCGGACTCGCTCGCCGAGGTGCTCGACCGGCTCGACGAGCTCGTCGTCAAACCGGTCGACGGTTCGGGCGGCAAGGGGATCGTGGTCGGCCCTGCGGCCTCGCGTGCGGAGCTGGACCGGTTGCGCACCCGGCTGCAGCTCGACCCGAGGGGCTGGATCGCCCAGCCCGTCGTCCAGCTGTCCACCGTCCCGACCCTCGTGGAGGACGGGCTGCGCCCGCGGCACGTCGACCTGCGGCCGTTCGCGGTCAACTCCGGTGACCAGGTGTACGTGCTGCCGGGTGGCCTCACGCGGGTGGCGCTGCCCGAGGGGGAACTGGTGGTCAACTCCTCGCAGGGCGGTGGGTCGAAGGACACCTGGGTGCTCGGCGGCAAGATGCCCCGCCGGGAGAGCACCGGTGCCGCCCGGCCGCAGCCGATCGACTCGGGTCACTCGGTGCCGATGTCCGCCAATCCGCATGACGAGGGCAGCCACGTCGTCATGCAGCAGCAACAACAGCAGCAGCAGCAGCAGATCCTGCGAGGTGACCCGTGCTGAGCCGCATCGCCGAGTCGTTGTTCTGGATCGGACGCTACGTCGAGCGCGCGGACGACACCGCCCGGCTGCTCGACGTCCATGTGCAGATGCTGCTGGAGGACCCGTGGGCGGAGGAGGACCTCGCCTGCCGGTCGCTGCTCTCGGTGATGAACCGGCCGGCCCCGGCATCGTCGGTCCCCGTGGGTCGGGCGTACGTGCTCGACATGCTCGCCTACGACCGCTACTCGCCGTCCTCCATCGCCGGGGCCCTCACGGCGGCGCGGGAGAACGCGCGGCGGGCCCGCGAGATCATCTCGACCGAGCTGTGGGAGGCGCTCAACGCCACCTGGAACCAGATGCCGGCGCAGATGGCCACCACGAGGACCCACGACTTCTTCGTCTGGGTCCGCGAGCGGGCCGCGGTCGTGGCGGGGATCGTCGACTCCACCATCTCGCGGGACGAGACGTGGAACTTCCTGGTGCTGGGGCGCTCGATGGAGCGGGCCGACATGACGGCGCGGCTGCTCACCACACGGGCGCTAGCCGGTTCGGGGGGGCCGAGCTGGGTGACCTTCCTCCGCTCGTGCGGTGCGCACGAGGCCTTCCTGCGGACCTATCGCGGGACTGCCTCCGACGAGCTCGCGGCCGGGTTCCTGCTGCTGGACCGGTTGTTCCCGCGGTCGGTGGTGCACGCGCTCAACGACGCCGAGGCCTGCCTCACGGGGATCGAGCCGGTGGTCGACCGGGCCGGGATCGACGACGCCCGACGCCACATCGGGCTGGCCCGCACCTCCCTGGAGTACCGGCCGCTGGCGGACATCCTCGATGAGCTGCCGATGGAGATGGAACAGGTGCAACGCGCGTGCGCCGCGGCGTCCGATGCGATCCGCGGACGTTACTTCCCGTCGGGCTCGCCCGCCCAGTGGGTGGGTGAGGCGCTGTGAACGAACGGTACGCAGGCCCGGCGACCGCGACGACACGGTTGCGGGTGGTGCACACGACGAGCTTCCGGTACGCCGTTCCGGTGGCTGCGTCGTACAACGAGGCACGGATGACGCCCGTGAGCGAGTCCGGGCAGACGGTGCTGTCGACCCGACTGACCGTGCAGCCGCAGACCTGGAGCACCCACTACCAGGACTACTGGGGCACGGCGGTCACGGTGTTCGAGGTGCTGGCCCCGCACCAGTCGCTGCTCATCACGGCCGAGCACCTGGTCGAGGTCGCCGATGCCGGGGAGCTCATCGCCCCCGCGGGCTGGGACGTCCTGCGCTCGGAGTCGGTGCGCGACGCGCTCGCCGAGGACCTGTCCGACACGGCGACCACGGTCGTGCCGGACGACGTGGTGGCCCTGGCCGTCGAGGCCGCCGGCGATCTGGTGCCGCAGGAGGCCGCCGCTGCCGTCTGCCACGCGTTGCGTGAGCAGATCCGCTACATCCCGGGCGTCACCAGCGTGCACACCCCGGCGGGCGAGGCGTGGGCGGCCAGGGCAGGCGTCTGTCAGGACATCGCGCACCTGGTCGTCGGAGCCCTGCACGCCATCGGGATACCGGCGCGCTACGTGTCCGGCTACCTGCACCCGGTCCCGGACTCGGCGATCGGCGAGACCGTCTCGGGGGAGTCGCACGCGTGGGTCGAGTGGTGGGTCGGCCAGTGGTACGCCTACGACCCGACGAACTCGGCACCCGTGGGCGCTCACCACGTGGTCCTCGGGCGTGGACGCTGCTACGACGACGTCGCACCGCTGCGCGGGATCTACGCGGGTGCCGGCGCTGCCGAGCTCAAGGCCGAGGTGCAGATCACCCGCGAGGCGTGAGGCCCGGACCTCCGGGGTGGGCTGTGCTTGGCCCGGCCGGCCGCCGCCGGCACCGCCGCTTCACGGTGTGAGGTCGCGTCCGAGCGCGTCGAGCAGCGCCTCGTGATCGCCCACGACGTGCAGCGTGGCGTCGCCCGGGCCGATGCGGCCCCACAGCAGGAGGGCCAGGCTCGCGGCCGGTCCGCGTACCGTGACGGCCGGGGAACCGGCATCGGTGGCCGGCAGCGTCCAGGTGGCGTCCGCGTCGTCGCAGATCAGTGCGACGGTCCGGGCAGGCCAGGTGGTGCGGCCCAGACGTACCTGGCGCGGAGCCATCACGCTCACCACCTCGTCCACCGTGTCCGCCCACAGGGCGGCGGGCTGATCGAGGGGGAGCTCGCCCGCCGTCCGCAGGTCCCACAGGTGGACCAGGGTCTCGTGCACCTGACGGCGGTGCCAGAACCCTGCCCGTTCGCTCAGGTCGAGGGTCCATGCGGGTGCGTCCGGAGGGGTGGCCGACAGCGTCGTGAGCGCCTCGTCCGCAGCGCGGCGATAGCCGCCCACGGAGTCGTCCGCCGACCAGACCACCAGCGCGACCTCGCGACGAACCGCCTGCCCCGCGGCCCAGTGGTGCACCTGTGCGAGGTGTTCGACGAGGTCGGCCACCGACCAGTCACCGCACCACGGCACCGGGGTCGCCGGGTCGACGTGCGGGATGGTCGAGGCGAAGGCCTCCTGCAGGCGTGCGAGCGTGCTCAGATCGGGCGCGATGTCACCGGGTGCGTTCATGGGACCATGGTGACGCCCGCCGACCCCGGCGCCGGCCGTCCCTCGACCTTGCGGAGCCACGTCGTTGTCCCCGATCCCCGGTCCGTCCGCCACGGCGCGCATCGCCCCCGCGGCCACGCCGCCGGAGCTGCTGCGCAACTTCTCGATCATCGCGCACATCGACCACGGCAAGTCGACCCTGGCCGACCGCATGCTGCAGGCCACCGGCGTCGTCGACCCGCGCGCCATGCGGGCCCAGTACCTGGACCGGATGGACATCGAGCGCGAGCGCGGCATCACCATCAAGTCGCAGGCCGTGCGCATGCCGTGGGAGCTGGACGGCACGCCGTACGCGCTCAACATGATCGACACCCCCGGGCACGTCGACTTCACCTACGAGGTGTCGCGGTCGCTGGCGGCCTGCGAGGGCGCCGTGCTGCTGGTGGACGCGGCCCAGGGCATCGAGGCCCAGACGTTGGCCAACCTGTACCTGGCGCTGGAGGGTGACCTCGTCGTCATCCCGGTGCTCAACAAGATCGACCTGCCGGCGGCCCAGCCGGAGAAGTACGCCGAGGAGATCGCCAAGCTGCTGGGTGTCGACCCCGATTCGGTGCTGCGGATCTCGGCGAAGACCGGGGTCGGGGTCGTCCCGCTGCTGGACCGGATCGTGGAGCTCGTCCCGCCGCCGGTCGGCGACCCGACGGCCCCCAGCCGGGCGATGATCTTCGACTCGGTCTACGACACCTACCGCGGTGTGGTGACCTACGTGCGGGTCATCGACGGTGCGCTGAGCGCCCGTGAGCGGATCGTCATGATGTCGACCCGGGCCACGCACGAGCTGCTCGAGATCGGTGTCGTCTCGCCCGAACCGGTCCCGACCCGCGGTCTGGGCGTCGGCGAGGTGGGCTACCTCATCACCGGGGTCAAGGACGTGCGTCAGTCGAAGGTCGGTGACACGGTGACCGACGCCTCGAAGCCCGCCGATGAAGCGCTGGGGGGCTACTCCGACCCCAAGCCGATGGTGTTCTCGGGGCTCTACCCGATCGACGGCACCGACTACCCGGTGCTGCGCGACGCACTGGACAAGCTCAAGCTCAACGACGCCGCCCTGGTCTACGAGCCGGAGACCTCGGTGGCCCTGGGCTTCGGGTTCCGGGTCGGGTTCCTCGGCTTGCTGCACCTGGAGATCGTGCGCGAGCGGCTCGAGCGGGAGTTCGGGCTGGACCTGATCTCGACCGCCCCGAACGTCGAGTACGACGTGAGCCTGGAGGACCGCAGCGAGGTCCGGGTGACCAACCCCAGCGAGTTCCCGGCGGGCAAGATCCGCGAGGTCCGCGAACCGGTGGTCAAGGCGACGATCCTGCTGCCGACCGAGTTCGTCGGCACCGTGATGGAGTTGTGCCAGCAGCGACGTGGCGAGATGCAGGGTATGGACTACCTGTCGGCGGAACGGGTCGAGCTGCGCTACCTCATGCCGCTGGCCGAGATCGTGTTCGACTTCTTCGACCATCTCAAGTCACGGACCCGCGGCTACGCCAGCCTGGACTACGAGCCCGACGGCGAGCAGGCCGCCGACCTGGTCAAGGTCGACATCCTGCTGCAGGGCGAGCAGGTGGACGCGTTCAGCGCCATCGTGCACAAGGACAAGGCGTACGAGTACGGCGTGCGGATGACGGGCAAGCTGCGCGAGCTGATCCCGCGCCAGCAGTTCGAGGTGCCGATCCAGGCCGCGATCGGGGCCCGGGTGATCGCCCGGGAGACCATCCGGGCCATGCGCAAGGACGTGCTCGCCAAGTGCTACGGCGGTGACATCAGCCGCAAGCGCAAGCTCCTGGAGAAGCAGAAGGAGGGCAAGAAGCGGATGAAGACCATCGGCCGGGTCGATGTGCCGCAGGAGGCCTTCATCGCGGCGCTCTCGTCGGACGCCGCGCCGGCGAAGGACGCCAAGAAGAAGTGAGCCCGGCGCTGCCCGACGGTGACCCGGCCCCCGCGGACGGTGCCCTGCCCGGCAGTGTCCGCGACGGCGCTGCCGACCGGGCGTTCGGGGTGTACCTGCACGTGCCGTTCTGCCGGGTGCGCTGCGGGTACTGCGACTTCAACACCTACACCGCGGCCGAGCTGGGTGGCGGGGCGAGCCAGGCCTCCTACGCGGTGACCGCACGGGCCGAGGTCGCACTGGCCGGCCGGGTGCTGGACGCCGCCGGTTTGCCGCAGCGCCCGGTGTCCACCGTGTTCTTCGGCGGCGGGACGCCGACCCTGCTCCCGGTGGCCGATCTGGCGGCGATGCTCGAGGCGGTCCGACGGACCTGGGGGCTGGCGGACGACGTCGAGGTCACCACCGAGGCGAACCCGGACTCGGTGACCGCCGACTCGCTGGCGGCCCTGGCCCAGGCCGGGTTCACCCGCGTCTCGTTCGGGATGCAGTCCGCCGTACCGCATGTGCTGGCCACCCTGGAGCGCACGCACACCCCGGAACGTGTGCCGCAGGCGGTCGCGTGGGCGCGGGAGGCCGGGCTGCGCACCTCCCTCGACCTGATCTACGGCACGCCCGGGGAATCGCTGGAGGACTGGGCGACCTCGTTGGCTGCAGCGGTCGACACGGGCGTCGAGCACGTGTCGGCCTATGCGCTCGTCGTCGAGCCCGGCACCCGGATGGGGGCACAGGTGCGTCGCGGCACGGTGGCGATGCCCGACCCCGACACCCAGGCGGACATGTACGAGCGGGCCGATGACGTGCTCTCGGCGGCGGGCCTGGACTGGTACGAGGTGAGCAACTGGGCCGCGACCCCCCAGGACGCGTGCCGGCACAACCTGGCCTACTGGCGGGGCGACGACTGGTGGGGGATCGGGCCGGGTGCCCACAGCCACGTGGGTGGCGTGCGCTGGTGGAACGCCAAGCACCCGCGTGCCTACGCCGAGGCGATCGAGGCGGGTCGCAGCCCGGCAGCGGGCCGCGAGGTGCTCGATGCGCCGACCCGGGCGCTCGAACGGGTGCTGCTGGAGGTCCGGGTCCGGGACGGTCTGCCGACCTCGGTGCTCGGCGACCAGGGACGTCGGGCGGTGGCCGGGCTGCTCGCGGACGGTCTGGTGGAACCCGGGCCGGCGTTGCGCCGGGCCGATGCGCGGGTGGTGCTCACCCGCCGCGGACGGTTGCTGGCCGATGCCGTGGTGCGTGCGCTGACCCCGTGACGACGTGCGGGTTCACATCATCTTCACATCTGCGGCGCGTGCGGTTGACACCC
>JAKLPK010000107.1 GCA_022013895.1 Cellulomonas sp.
GTCCTGGCTCTTGCCGCTGGTGCCGACGACCTGGCCAGTCTTGCGGTTGACCAGCGAGTAGTACGTGCCCTGGGAGTGACCGATGTCGACCTGGGCGTAGGTGATCGGAGAACCGCCCCAGGTGCCGCGGAGGATGAGCAGACGGCCGGTCTGCGGCACGTACTGCAGGTTCCGGCTGTAGCCGTTGCCGATCGGGGTCTGGTAGCGCAGCCACTGGCCGTCGCTCTGTCCCGACGCGTTGATGTACACGTCGTTGCCGGTGGAGCCGCTGTTGAAGACCAGGCTCCACTTCGTCGGGTCCGTCGGGTCCGGGATCGTCACGATCACCGGGTTGCTGGCACCGTTGTGGAAGGACTTGGTCTGGTTGGGCACGTCCCAGAAGTGCAGCGGGCTGTCGCTCACCTTCCAGACGCCGAACTCGGCCGTCAGGATCCACTTGCCGTCGGTGGTCGGCACGACGTTGGTCATACCGGGCCGGCCGGTGAAACCGACCCCTTCGGTGAACGTGTCGTAGACGTCGAGGACCGGTGCGCTCCAGGTGGACGACGTGCTGCCGTCCCACGTCTTGTGCACAAGGATCTGGCCACCGGTGTCGTTGGCGTTGCGTCCCGACGTCGTCACGTCACCGGTGAGGTTGTCCGCCGCCTCGGTGAGCACACCGGTCTCCGGGTCGAAGCCCGACCAGTCGTTCTCGTCGGTGTAGTAGGCGACGAGCTGGCCGTCGTACACCATGAGGTACGGCTCCCAGACGGGGTCCTGCTGGTGGTACGTGTTGCCCGGGGCGAACGAGTTCCCGTAGTTCGCCGACCAGCCGCCGGTCCCGATGATGTTGACGACGTCCCAGGAAGCGCCTTCGTCGGTGCTCGCGTAGAGCGCGATCGCCAGGTCCTGCCGGTCGCCGTCCGAGGTCGGGATCCAGGACGGGTTCGCGGCCTTCTTCGCCTGGTAGTAGCCGTCGTCGCCGGAGACCAGCGTCGCCATGAGAAGCGTGCCTGCGGCGAGATCGCCGACGGTCTCGGGGAGAACGTACAGGTACGGGTTGGTCCAGTTGCTCGTGTACTTGGCGTACTCGGGGTCGTCCGAGAGGGAGGCCGGCGCCGCGAGGTCCGTGAGCTTCTGCCAGGTCGCGCCGAAGTCGTCGCTCTTGTAGACCGGCATGGTCTGGCCCACCGGGTCACCGATGCTGCGCTCGAACGCCGCGACGATGCGACCGCTGGGCAGCTGGGCCGACTTCGGGTACAGCACCGAGTTGCTCTTGTTCACCTGGGACAGCTCGGAGCTGGTCGGGGCGTAGAGCGTCTGCACGCTCGGAACGTACTGGTACGTGCTGGGCGCCTCGTCCGCGAACGCGGAGCCAGCGGGGATCAGACCCAACCCCAGCGCGACCGCACCGGCTGTCGCAGTCGCGAGTGCCGTCTTCCATCGTCTCGTCATCTGACGGAGTCTCCTTCGGGTTCCACGTTGAACCGACTGTTTTCGTCCGTGGACGGCGGACCGGCGCTCCACGGGCTACTGCAAGCGGTGCCTGACAGGCATGTCCGGACATCGGGGGACAATTCGGACTCGTCGAGGGTCACAGGTGCCAGGCGAGGCGTCAAGATGTCGGGTCGACTTCGAAATTGTTTCGCGGGAATCGTCGGTCGGTATCCGGCACCCTCCCGACTCCCCGTCCTCGCCGGGAGTTCATCGTCGATATCCCCCGGTGCAGCGCCACGTGCCAGGTCGTCCACGAACGAGTGAATCAGCACGCGCTGCCGCTCGCGAAGATCGAATTCCGGAGCGCCGCAAACGGTGAACGGAGCGCTCCGGCGCAAACCACGCAGAGCGTCGGCAGCAGCCGGGCGAGCCGCAGCGTCACCGAAGCGCGTCTGTCGAGGCCAACGGGCTGGACCGTCGCGCGAGTGCAGGCAGGCAGAAGGTTGCCGAGCGGGCCGTCACGGCCAGCCGGAGCCTGCGACGCGAAAGGCTCGTCTGGGCGCCGAACGCATGGCCCGCGGCCGTGCCAACGGGCGTGACGCAATGTGGGCCGGGCCCCCGGATACACGAACAATGCGACGACGAGAAGCGTCGCGCGGACCGCGCCGGAATGCCTCGCATGCCTGTGCGGCACGCGTCACAACCGGGGCTCCGCCACCGTCGCCCGGTTCACGCAAAAGGCCGCGTCGGGCACGTCGAGGTCGTCCAACCGGCAGGTGCAAAGACCACCGGCTCAATGCTGGCCACGCGCCCTCTCGAACCACCGCCGGAGCGGCTCGCCCGCCCGAAGTGCCGTCGTCAGATCAAGCGACGTCGACCCGCTGGTGGTGGACCTCCACCGGCGTGGTCAGCACCGGGTTGTCGACCCGTCGCGCAGGCCCGCGCAACTGGGCCCGCGCGGTCAGGGGCAGGTCCTCGCTGGAGTGCCCCACGCTGAGCACGATCTCGCCGGGTTCGACGATGCGGTGCAGGTCCACCCCGGTGAACGCCGTGCGATCGGCGTGCACCTCGAAGTCCACGACGGCGCTGGCACCCGCGGGCAGGTCGAGGCGTGCGAACCCGATGAGGGCGCGGACCGGGCGGGTCACCTGGGCGATGGGGTCGCTCAGGTAGAGCTGGACGACGTCCTGCCCGTCACGGTCGCCGGTGTTGGCGACCAGCACGCTCACCGTGAGGGTGCCGTCGGTGGCGATCTCGTGCTGGGACAGCTGCAGGTCGCGGTAGCTGAACCGGGTGTAGGAGAGCCCGTGCCCGAAGGGGTAGAGCGGTGCGGGGTCGAGGTTGGAGATCCCGTCGCTGCCGCGTCCGAGCGGCGGCGCCAGGTAGGTGCCGGGCTGACCGCCCGGGGTCCGGGGGATGCCCACGGGCAGATGCCCGGAGGGGTTGACTGCGCCACTCAGAACGGCCGCGATGGCGCCCCCGCCTTCCTCGCCCGGCATGAACGCCTGGACGACGGCGGCGCACCGCTCGGCGTATGCACCGAGCGCGTACGGGCGTCCGGTGACCATGACGAGCACCACCGGTGTGCCGGTGGCCAGCACGGCCTCGACCAGGCCGCCCTGGAGACCGGGCAGCCGCAGGTCCTCGGCATCGCACCCCTCGCCCGAGGTACCGCGACCGAACAGCGCCGCGAGGTCGCCGACCGCCAGCACCACGAGGTCCGCACCCGTAGCGGCCTCCACGGCCGCGGCCAGCCCGGAGGCGTCGGGGTCCAGGATGGGCACGCCCTGCTGGTAGTCGATGTCGGCGTTCGGGAGCTCGGTCCGCAACGCGCTGAGCAGCGACGGAACCTCGACCCCCGTCGCGCGGGGCTCGTAGCGGGCCAGCACGTGGTTGGGGAAGGAGTAGCAGCCCAGGAAGGTGCGGGGGTTGTCGGCACACGGCCCCAGCACCGCGATCCGGGCGTGGGTCGTCGCCGGTATCGGCAGGAGGTGCTGGTCGTTGGCGAGCAGGACCACCGACTCGCAGGCGATCTGACGGGCGATCGCCCGGTTGCCGCTGCTGTCGAGGTCGATGGCGGCACCGGCGCGCGCGGCGGGGGGCTGCGCGCTCCACCCGGCGTCGAGGAGCCCGAGCTGGGCCTTCTGGGTGAGGACCCGCAGGGCGGCGCGGTCGACCAGGTCCTCGGACACCTCGCCGGAGGCCACGAGCGGGGCCAGGTGGGCGTAGGCGTCGCTCTCCGGCAACTCGATGTCGATCCCGGCGGTCAGCGCGATGGCCCCGGAGTGGGCGCGGTCCGGGCTCACGTGGTGCATGAGGTCGAGGAAGGCGATCGCCCAGTAGTCGGAGACGACCGTGCCCTCGAAACCCCACCGCTCACGCAGCGTGGTGGTGAGCAGCTCACGGGACGCGGCGGCCGGCAGCCCGTCCAGATCGGAGTAGGAGTTCATCACCGAGCCCACACGCCCCTCGCGCACGGCCATCTCGAACGGCGTCAGGATCACGTCGACCAGCTCGCGCGGACCGATCGAGACCGGCGCGTGGTTGCGACCAGCCTTGGACGCCGGGTAGCCCGCGAAGTGCTTGAGGGTGGCGATCACACCCGCGGCCTGCAGCCCCTGCACGTAGGCGGTGCCGAGCATCCCGACCAGGTACGGGTCCTCCCCGATGGTCTCCTCGACTCGACCCCACCGGTAGTCCCGCACCACGTCGAGCAGCGGCGACAGACCCTGGTGCACACCGACCTTCGCCATGTCCTGCCCGATGGCGTTGGCCATCCGGCGCACCAGGTCGGGGTCGAAGGTGGCGCCCCAGGCGATGGCCGCGGGGTAGACGGTCGCGAGGTACGTGGTGAACCCGGTGAGGCACTCCTCGTGCGCGATCGCGGGGATCTGCCACCGGGAGGCCGCGACGATCTGCTCCTGGGTGCTGGCCAGGGTAGCCGCGGCCACCTCGGGCCGGAGCGGTGCGCTGCCGAACGGACGGGTCAGGTGCCCGAGCCCGTGGGCCATCGCCTCGACGAAGGGGCGGCGCCCCTCCTGGAACGCATGCTCCATCGGTGCCACGTCCCCGCTGGGCTCGTCCTCGGGCCGCGGCCAGTAGGAGCCGAGCTGGGCGAGCTTCTCGTCGAGCGTCATGACGGCGAGCAGTGCTCGCGCGCGCTCCTGCGAGGAGAGCGCGACATCGTGCCAGGGCTGGGTCGGGTTCACGGTTCTCCTGGTAGTTCGGTCGGGCTACTTGCCGAAACCAGCGGTCAGACCCGAGACCAGCTGGCGGCGGCCGACGATGTAGGCGGCGAGGATCGGGACGACGGACAGCACGACGGCGGCCAGCACCGCCGGGACGTCGACGCCGAACTCGCCCTGGAACGACCACAGCGACAGCGGGACGACGCGGGTGCTCGCGCTCTGGGTGAGGACCAGCGGGAACAGGAACCCGTTCCAGACCGTGAGCGCGTTGTAGACGCCCACGGTCACGATCGCCGGACGCGACAGCGGCAACGCCAGGGACCACAAGGTGCGCAGCTCGCTGGCGCCGTCGATCGTCATGGACTCGAACAGCTCATTGGGCACATCACGCAGGAAGTTGGTGAGGATGAGGACCGACAACGGGATCGCAAAGGCGATCGACGGCAGGATGAGCGCCCACAACGTGTCGTACAGACCGAGCCGGATGATGAGGTAGTAGACCGGCACGATGGTCGCCTGGATCGGGATGGCGATCCCCAGCAGGAACACCGAGAACAGCCGGCGCGAGAATGCGGTCCGGGTCCGCACGATGACGTAGGACGCCATGAGGGAGACCGCGAGGATCGCGGCCACCGAGA
>JAKLPK010000108.1 GCA_022013895.1 Cellulomonas sp.
CGCGTCCCAGAAGTAGCCCGCGCCGAGACCGAGCGCCACCCGGCCCTCGCTCAGCAGGTCGAGGCTCGCGGCCGCGCGGGCGAGCACGGACGGCGGCCGCAGCGCGACGTTCAGGACGTTCCCCGACAGGTGGACGTGGGTGGTCTGCGCTGCGACCCAGGCCATGAGGGTCCACGTGTCGTGGAAGGACGACTGGTACGGATGGTCCTGGAACGTGACCAGGTCCAGGCCTGCGTCGTCGCTCGCCCTCGCGAGATCGACCGCCCGCTGCGGAGGCACGGCGACGGGCGTGATGAAGGAGCCGAAGCGGAGGGGATGGCCGTAGTCGGGCATGTCGTGAGGCTGACAGTCGCGGGATCGCACGGCAAGCGGCGGGTAACTCGGTGACGATGGGTAAGTGACTCCGTCGACGGCGGCTGACGCCGCCGACGCCGAGGAACGGCTACGGCCCTTCCGCCTCGTCGGTCCGCCGGTCAGACCGCCTCGGTGAGCAGCAGCCCGGCCACCGGGCACAGCCCGAGGGTGCGCGGCGCCTCACCCTCGGTCCAGTGCGCGACCGCCACGGCATGGGCGCCGCCGCAGTGCTCGCACACGGCGAGAGCCATCACCGAACCCGTGACCGGACCGGAGCAGGAGGCGATCTGCTTGATGAAGTCGAGGGCGTCGTCGTCACTCATGCGGTCAGCGTCGCAGCGCCGCCCTGGCAGCAGGCATGGTCGTCGCTGTGCCGAGCCTGAGGGCCGACCGGCTCACACCAGGCGCAGCCCGACGGACGTCGCGATCGCCTCCCGCTGCCCGCCGGCGTGCACCACCTCGGTGCCCTCGACGGTGAGCTGGCTGGTGTGCTGACGCAGGGCGGCGGTCACCTGGTCCAGCCGGCTGCCGAGGTCGAACCACTCGGCACCGGGTGCCGGCCGTGGGCAGACCGCGGCGAACGGCAGGCCGGCCTGGCGGCTCGCCGCCAGGCTCGCCTCATGGGTCCGCACATGGTCGGGGTGCCCGTACCCGCCCTCGGGACCGTAGCTGACGACCAGGTCCGGGCGGTGCGTGCGCAGCAGGGCGCCCACATCGGCCACCACTTCATCGAGCGGTGCGGCCACGAACGAGGCCGGGTCGAGGTCGGCGGCGGGACCGGCGAGCCCCGGGCGGATCCAGCGCATCCCGGAGTCGAGGTAGCGGCGCGGCAGGTGACCAGCGGCACGTGCGGGCGGCTCACCGAGCCAGAACCGCGCGGTGACACCCAACGTGCGGGCCGCACCGTCGAGCTCGCGCTCGCGCACCAGGGCGAGCGGCCCGGCCCCGGCCGTCGCAGCGGCCGAACCGGGGACGATCTCGCCCCGTTCACCGCGGGTCGCCGTGAGCAGCCGCACGACGACGCCCCGCGAGGTCAGCTCGGCCAGGAGCGCCCCGGTCGACAGCGTCTCGTCATCGGGGTGGGCGTGCACGACGAGCACCGAGCGCACACCGTCGAGCACGCTCATCGGGCACAGACCCCGCAGGTGGCGCCGTACACGGCGAGCAGACCGCGGGCCGACCGGGACCAGTCCAGGTCCTGCGCCCGTCGCCGGCCGGCCTGCCCCAACCGCTCGGCGAGGGCGTGGTCGGTGAACACCCGGTGCATGGCCGCCGCCCAGACCTGGGGGTCGCGCCCGTCGATCACCAGGCCGGTCGCACCGTCGACGACGGCTTCGCGCAGACCGCCCGAGGCAGCCGCGACGACCGGGACGCCGCTCGCGGCAGCCTCGAGCGCGACGAGTCCGTAGGTCTCGGAGTGCGAGGGGACGAGCACGAGGCGCGAGGTCCGCATGAGTCTGGCGAGGTCGGTCCGTGACTGCGGGCCCAGGAACCGCACCCGGTCCGCGACCCCCAGGCCCGTCGCGAGGGCGACGAGCTCGTCGACGTAGCCGTCGAAATCGGCTGACGCGGCCCCGGACACGACGAGCTCGGGCCGCTCGCCGTCGGGACCCAGCCGGTCGCACAGGGCTGCGACGGCCTCGATCGCCAGGTCGATGCCCTTGAGTGGTTGCAGCCGGGCCGCGACCAGGATCGAGCCCGGGCGGGGCGAGGCCGCCTCCGCCGGGTGGAACATGGTCGAGTCGACACCTGGTGGGACCACGACGACCCGGTCGGCGTCACCGCCCAGGCGTCGGACCACCGTCCGTGCCTCGGCGTGGCTGATCGCCACGACAGCATCGGACTGCCGGGCCAGGTGGGCCTCGCCGGCCATCCGCCCGGGTGACTCCGGCCGTTCGCCCTCGGACAGCGGGGTCGACGGGTCGGCGGCGATGGAGTGGAAGCTCTGCACATGCGGTGCATCCCACGCCCGGGCCAGCGGCAGGGCGGCCATCCCGGAGAACCAGTGGTGGGAGTGCACGACGTCGTACGGGCCGAACCCGGCGAGCTGGTCGCGGAACTCGTCGACGAACCGCTCGTGGTCGCCCTTGGGCACCGGGTGCTCGGGACCGGCGTGCAAGGTGTGCAGGGTGAGTCCGGGAGCCAGGGTGCGACTCGGCGGGTCGTCGGGGGAGGAGCGCCGCGTGAAGACGTCGACCTGGTGCCCGAGCGCGGCGAGCGCCTGCGCCTGGTGCAGCACCATGACGTTCATCCCGCCGGCATCGCCCGCACCAGGGTCCTCGGCGGGTGAGGTGTGCAGGCACACGATCGCGATCCGCATCACGTCGACGAACCCTCACCGATCCTTCGTCAGCTCATTGACCGGGGCTGGCGCCGCCGGCGGGGCCCGAGTATAGGTCGCACCCGCCGCTGGTCAGCGGCCCGGCCGCTCAGCGGACCTGCTGCGCAGGTCGGGACGACGACGTGGACCGCGGTCCCGCGCCGCCGCGCAGCGCGAGCTTGTCGCGGTACATCTGGTCGTCGGCCATCCGCAGCACGAAGTCGGCGATCTGCTCCGCCGTGCCGCTCACGCGCTCCTGGACCACACCGACGGCCGCGACCACCTGGGTCAGTTCACCGTCGAGCACGAACGGCATCCGTAGGGCGTCGTGCACCAGCGTGCGCACCGCCTGCGGGTCGGGGGTGTCGTCCAGCCGCAGCAGCACGGCGAACTCGTCGCCACCGAGCCGGGCCACCAGGTCCCCCGGCCTGGCCGACCGGGCGAGACGTTCGGCGAACGAGCGCAGCAGCAGGTCACCAGCTACGTGACCGAGCCGGTCGTTGATCGCCTTGAACCCGTTGAGGTCGATGTAGGCCAGGGTGAGCGGACGCCCGGTGCTCGAGGCCTCGTCGGCGCGGCGCAGCAGCTCCTCGGTGAACCGCCCCCGGTTGGCTGCCCCGGTGAGCGCGTCGTCGTAGGCGAGCTGGCGCAGCCGCGCCTCCTGCAGCCGCAGGCGGTGCACCAGCCCGGCGTTCTCCACGGCGCTCAGCGACTGCCGGGCGATGAGCGCCGCGACCAGCACGGTCCCGGTGATGGTGGGCACGCGGCCGACCGGCGTCCCGCGCCACAGGTCGAGGACACCGACGCCCAGCCCGATGAGCACCGGAACGTACGGCAGCAGCAGCGCCGCCCTGCCCGGGCCCGCGGTGGGGTCGTCCACCAGGTCGTTCAGCGGTGCCCAGGCGACCAGTGCGATCAGCCCGAACGCCGTCACCCAGATCGCATCGACCAGGCTGCCGGTGGCGAAGGCGCCGGAGGCCGACAGCCAGACGAAGGCGCTGTCCGCGACCGCGAGCGTCATGAGGCCGGCGGCCAGCAGCTTGAGCGACAGGTCGGCCGGTGACCGGGCGACCAGCAGGACGACGAGGGCGAGGATCGCCAGGTCCCCGATGGGGTAGGCCAACGAGACCGCCAGCGGCAGGCCCCAGTCGCCGTCCCGGACGATGTCGGACAGCACGGCCTGCCAGGAGATCATCAGCAGGGCGCCGCTGACCAGCACCCCGTCGAGCATCGCCCGCAGCCCCGAGTCGAGCCGGCCGCGCGCCCGGGCGAGGAGCACGGCGCCGGTCCCGGCCGCCAGCGGGAAGCCCAGGTAGCCCAGATCGGCCCACGACGGGAACGGCACCTCGCGGCCGACGACCACCTCGTACCAGGTCCATACCGCCTGACCGGCGCACCAGCTGGCGGCCCCGGCTGCGACGAACCGCCACGCCAGCACCTCGTAGCGGCGTCGGGTGCCGGCGTCACCACCGGGGGACGGTCGCCCGGCGACGAGCCGCGCCCGGTGCAGACAGGCTGCCGCGGCACCGCCCGCGAGCGCGACCTCCAGCAGGTCGATCGCGGCGGTCAGCGCCAGCGCCGGCCCGATCTGGCTCAGCTGCCAGGTGAGCTGGAGCGCGACGAGTGCGACCAGCGCACCGCCGGCCCGCCGGAGCGGCCGCACGGCCGGCGCGGGGGCGCTCACCCCGGGCCTCCCCCCGGCAGCGGCGCCGCGGTTCGCGGCGCGGGGACCACGGGGACCACACCGAGCTGCTGCTCCAGCCGGGCGATCTGCCGGCGGTCGCCGAGACGTCCGGCCGCGATCGCGCAGCATGTCTCGGCGGCCATCACCGTCCGGGAGGGCAGCTGGGCGCTCGCCGTCGACGTCACCATGAGCAGGTCACGGACGGTGCCGTCCGCACCGCGCAGCGGAAGCACGAGGGCGGCGCGCACCCCGTCCGGCACGGTGGCCCACGGCAGGGCGGTCAACGATGTCTGGGTGCCGCCGCTGGTGCACGACGTCATCCCGGTGACCAGTGCAGCCAGGGCGGACACCTGGGCGTCGGCCAGCGCGGCGAGGGCGTCCCCGGTGGGGCCGTGCCGGGCGCCGACCTGCCAGCCGGTCGCACCGGCCGACCACAGACAGCTGCTGTCGAGACCGGTGACCTGTTCGACGGCCGGGCCCAGACGGTCGCCCAGCTGGTCGACCGAACGCGCCGCCATGAGCTGCCCGACGCCGTGGGCGAGAGCGTCGAGGGTGGCGCTCTCGTCGTGGTCCGCCACGGTGAGGTCGGCCAGCCGCGCCTCCAGCAGCCGCACCGCGTCGCGCACGAGCTCGCACCGTTCGGCCGACAGGCGGGTGACGGTCTCCACGTTGCAGACCCCGACCGCGCGTCCGCCGACCCGGATCGGGACGGCGAGCTCGGCCTGCACCCCCGGGATGGCCATCCGGTACCGCGGGTCGCCGGTCACGTCGTCCACCAGGATCTCGGCGTCGTCGGCGAACGCCGCCCCGGTGAGGCCGGACCCGGGCAGCAGACCGTCGAGCACCAGCCACTGCCCCCGTCGGGAGCAGCAGCGCAGCACCCCGGCACGTTCCAGGTACACCGACGGCATGGTGCCGGGCAGACCGGCGAGGAAGGCGCCGACGGCCTCGCAGGCCTCGACCTGGGTGGTGCTGGCCGCCAGCGCCGCCGCCAGGTCGCCCATCGAGCGGGCCGGTGCCCGTCCGGCCTCGGCGAGCAGCACCCGGCGGATCTCGGGGCGGGGCACCGGCCACGGCGTGTCGGGGCGGGCGATCACGTACCCCTGGGCGAGGTCGACCCCCAGGGCGTGCACCATCCGCAGGTCCTGCGTGGTCTCGACCCCTTCGGCGACGGTGACCGCGCCGATCGCCGCGGCGAACGCCTGCATCGCGCGCACGAGCGCCTGCCGGCCGGGGTCGAGGTGCACCCCGCGGACCAGCGACATGTCGATCTTGACGAACGAGGGCGTGAGGTTGAGCACGTGCGCCATCGACGCGTAGCCCGACCCGACGTCGTCGACGGCGACCAGCGACCCGGCGGCCCGCAGCCGCGCGAGCGCCGAGCGGAGCAGGTCGTAGTCGTCGACGGCCGCGTCCTCGGTGATCTCCAGGACGTGCCGGGGCAGGGTCCGCGCCAGCTCGACGAAGTGCACGCTGGCCGCGACCTCGGGGCCGACGTTCACGAAGACGAGGCAACCGTCGGGCGGTGCGCCGAGTGCGGCCGCGGCGCGCAGGCAGGCCAGCTCCAGCTCGGCGCGGCGACCGGTGCGGTCCGCCGCGGCGAGCCAGCGCGGGGGCGGGCCCAGATCGGGGTCGGTGCGGGCGAGCAGCTCGTAGCCGATGACGGTCGCGTCCGACAGCCGCACGATGGGCTGGGCGACCGAGTGCAGGACGCCGGGGCTCAGCACCCGGCTGATCAGCTCGGCATCGGCATCGCGCTCGGCGTCGTCGGTGTCGACGACGTCGGACGGGCTGCGGGAGGTGTGCGTGGTCGACGCCATAGGTGCGGATACCTCGCGGGTGGCCGATGGTGCGGTGTAGGACGTACGTCCCCCATTCGGCTGCGAGCGGCCGCTTCGGAGGGATCTGAGGCAGGTGATGCGAGCACGTCGCGAGGTCGCCCCCGGTGCCGGGCCCTGTACGACTCCTGCAGTACGGGGCGGTCCGTCCGGTCGGACGACGACGACGACGGTCGCGGACGGAGATGCTCGTGGTCTCCTGCCGGACCACACGAAGGACCACCATGATCGAGCTGCGCGACCTCACCAAGCGGTACGGCGACAAGGTCGCCGTCGATGCCGTCAGCGCCACCATCCGCCCCGGGATGGTCACCGGCTTCCTCGGCCCGAACGGTGCCGGGAAGTCCACGACGATGCGGGTCATCGTCGGCCTCGACCGGCCGACCTCGGGGACCGCGCTCGTCAACGGCCGGCCCTACGTCGAGGCCCCCGCTCCGCTCGCGGAGGTCGGGGCGCTGCTCGACGCCAAGGGTGTCGACAAGGGCCGGACCGCCCGCAACCACCTGCTCGCCCTCGGGGCCACGGTCGGCATCGGCCCGCGCCGCGTCGACGAGGTGCTGGGTGCCGTCGGGCTCAGCGAGGTGGCGCACAAGGCCGCCGGGACCTTCTCGTTGGGGATGGGGCAGCGGCTGGGGATCGCTGCGGCGCTGCTCGCCGACCCGGGGGTGCTGATCCTCGACGAGCCGGTCAACGGGCTGGACCTGGACGGGATCCAGTGGATCAGGGCCCTGCTCGCCGAGCTCGTGGCCGAGGGGCGCACCGTCCTGCTGTCCTCGCACCTGATGAGCGAGATGGAGCTGGTCGCCGAGCACCTGCTGGTCATCGGCCAGGGACGCATCCTCGCCGACACGTCGATGGAGGCGTTCATCGCGGCCTCCGCACCGGGCATCGTGCGGGTGACCTCGCCGGATGCGGGTGACCTGGCGCGGGCGCTCGCGGGACCCGGTGTCACCGTGACCGCCCCCGAGCCGGGCCACCTCGAGGTCCGTGGCGCGACCGCCGACGTGATCGGCGACCTCGCGGCCCGGCACGGGCTGCGGCTGCACGGCCTGGTCGCGGCCACCACCTCGCTCGAGACCGCCTACCTCGAGCTCACGCGGGACAGCGTCGAGTACACCGGCACCGTCCAGCACCACGCCCACCTGTCCGCCGTCGACCCCACCCGGAGCGCTGCCTGATGACTGCCACCATCGATCTGGCCCCTGCGGAGGCCGCCGGGGAGTTCCGCCCCGAGGGTGCGACCGCCGTCCGGCGGCAGACCCTCGCCGGTGCGATCCGCTCAGAGTGGATCAAGATCCGCACGCTGCGTTCCACCTGGGTCGGCCTGGCATCGACGCTCCTCGTGCTCGTCGGGTTCGGGGCCATCGCGGCTGCCGTCTCCACGGGTTCGGTCGCCACCCCCGACGCGGGTGGCGGGAGCGATGCGTTCGGCGGCGTCGGCGCCGTCTCGACGGTGCTGACCGGCGCGAACTTCGCCGTGCTGCTGATGGGCATCCTCGGGGCCCTGGCCGGCGCCCGTGAGTACGCCTCGCGGATGATCGCGGCCACCGTGGCGGCCGTCCCGCGGCGTTGGCAGGTGGTGGTCGCGAAGGCCACCGTGTTCACCGGGGTCGGGTTCGTCACGTCGGTGATCGGCGTGTTCGGGGCGTTCTTCGTCGGCATGGCCGTGCTCTCCGGGGCGGATGCCGCCACCGTGAGCCTGGCCGACGACGGCGTCCTGCGGCAGGTCCTGGGGATGGCCGCCTACATCACGGCGGTCGGTCTGATCGGTCTGGGGCTGGGGATCCTGCTGCGGAGCGTCGCCGGTGCCATCGGTGCCGTGGTCGCGGGAATCATGGTGCTGCCCGCCCTGGCCGGTGCGCTGCTGCCCGACAGCTGGGCCCCGATCCTGCAGTACCTGCCCAGCTCGGCGGCCGCGGGGTTCACCACCGTCCAGGCCGCCGGCTCCGACGTCCTGGGGGCCGGGGCCGGTGCGCTGGTGCTGGCCGCGTGGGTCGTCGCGATCCTCGCCGCAGCGGTCCTGTCGATCACCCGTCGCGACGTGTGATCCCCGGGGACGGCATCCCGGTGCGGCGGTCGGTGTCCCGGCCGCCGCACCGTCGTATCGACGGAAGGGCAGGGACGTGCGGACGCGGACCGGGACCGGCGTGAACCGTAGGGTGGCGGCCATGGACCTGGGGCGATCGGTCGTCGAGCCGTTCCGACGGCACCCGGCCGTCGGCTCCGCCCTGCTCGGCCTGGTGCTCATCTCGGCCTTCGTCGTGATCCCGTTGCTCGCCCCGGTGGCCATGGCGGGCCGCGGGGACTTCGACCTCGAGCTGACCGCGCCCGATGTGGCGCTCACCGTGGTGAGCGGGTTGATCCTGACCCAGCTCCGCCGCTGGCCGGAGGCCTGTCTCGTCCTGACGACGGTGGCGGGTCTCGTCTCGATCTTCGGCGGGTGGCAGGTCAACCTCGCCCCGCTCGCCGTCACGATCGCGATCTTCGGGTACGCGCTGCGCCGACCACGCAGGAGTGCGGTCAAGGCGGCCGTGGTCACCTCGCTGGTGCTCGGCGGCGCCGCGGTCGGAGCCGGTCTGTGGCGTGGCGAGTGGGGCCGGGAGTCCCTCGTGCTGTGGCTCTGGACGGCGACGGCCGTCGCGATCGCGGCCCAGAGCCGACGCGCCGCGATGGACGACCTGGAGGACCGGGCGCGCCGGGCCGAGGAGTCCCGCGAGGAGACCGCACGTCGACGGGTCGCGGAGGACCGGGTCCGGATCGCGCGTGAGCTGCACGATGTGATCGCCCATCACGTCGCGGTGATCAGCGTGCAGTCCGGTGTGGCCGATCACCTCATCGAACGTGATCCGGAGTCCGCCCATGCGGCTCTGCACCATGTGCGGACCTCCGCGAGGTCGGTCCTGACCGAGCTCCAGTCGGTGCTCGGCGTCCTGCGCCAGGACGAGAGCGCCCTGCCGACCGCCCCGGCTCCGGGTCTGTCCGGGCTCGACGGACTGGTGGCGTCGTTCCGGTCGATCGGCGCCCAGATCGAGGTGCACGTCCCGGTGCCGATGCCTGCCCTGGCCCGCGCCGCGGACGTCGCGGCATCACGCCTCGTGCAGGAGGCCATGACGAACGTCCAGAAGCACGCCGCCGGTGCGTTGACCACCATCACGATCCGGACCTGCGACGACGATGCGGAGATCGCCGTGACCAACGGGGCTCCGCCGCGCCCGTCGGCCGCGGAACGCTCGTCCGAGGCGGAGGGCTGGGCCGGGTCCGGGCTGGGCCTGATCGGCATGCGTGAACGCGTGCTCGCGGCCGGCGGCACGCTGGAGACCGGCCCCACCCCGGACGGCGGCTTCCGGGTCGCCGCCCGGCTGCCGCTCGATCGAGAGGACCGATGACGACCCGGGTGCTCATCGCCGACGACCAGGCGCTGATCCGCGCGGGGTTCCGCGTCCTGGTCGACGGGGCCGACGACCTCACCGTCGTCGGCGAGGCGGGCGACGGTGAGCAGGCGGTGGCGCTGGCCAAGAGCGAACGGGCCGATGTCGTGCTCATGGACATCCGGATGCCCGGGGTCGACGGCCTGGAGGCGACCCGGCGGATCGGCGCGGACGAGGACCTGGCCGGGGTCAAGGTCCTGGTCCTCACCACCTTCGAGCTGGACGAGTACGTGTACCTCGCGCTGCGCGCCGGTGCGAGCGGCTTCCTCGGCAAGAGCGTCGAGCCCGAGGACCTGCTCGACGCGATCCGCCTGGTAGCGGCCGGTGAGGCCCTGCTGTCACCGGTCGCCACCCGGTCGCTCATCGCGAGCTTCCTGGCCCAGCCCAGCAGGGTCGAGACCGCGGGTCGGCCCACCCGGCTCGAACGCCTCACCGATCGTGAGCGCGAGATCGTCGCGCTGGTGGCGGCCGGTCTGACCAACGACGAGGTCGCCGAGCGGCTGGTCATCTCACCGCTGACGGTCAAGACGCATGTCAACCGGTCGATGGCCAAGCTCGATCTGCGCGACCGGGCCCAGCTCGTCGTGGCGGCGTACCAGTCGGGGCTGGTGCGGGTCGGGAACCCCGCGAGCTGAACCCTGCACCGCGGGCACTGCGCCGGGAGGGGGAGACGTCGAGAGGCGCGATGACGAGACCTGTGTCCCCATTCACCCGGACGTCGCCCGCCGGACAGATCGATCTGCCATCATCGCCCTCGCCACGGCGACGGCGCCGGGCTCGGCATGATGGTGATCGACACACTGGTGATGGAGACGCGGCGATGGCCCCGACCGGCGAGACCGTGACGGACCCCGGCCCCGCACCACTGCTGAGCCTCGTGGTCCCGGCGTACAACTCCGAGGCCTACCTCGCCCGCTGCCTGGACTCGCTGCTCGGCGTCACGGAGCAGATCGAGGTCATCGTGGTGGACGACGGGTCCACCGACGGGACGGCGGCGCTGGCCGGCCGGTACGCCCACCGTCACCCGGGCACGTTCCGCGTGCTGAGCCAACCCAACGGCGGC
>JAKLPK010000109.1 GCA_022013895.1 Cellulomonas sp.
ACCGTTGCTCTGCGGAGAAAAGACACAGCAGCCGGGGCCGCACGTGGAGACACGGTGCCGCCCCGCTTCCACGTTAGAGGGGGTCGATGCCATGGGGCGCGGCCGTCAGAAGGCTAAGCAGACCAAGGTCGCTCGCGAGCTGAAGTACTCCAGCTACGAGCCGAACTACCGCCAGCTCGAGCGCGAGCTGGCGGGCGGGAGCAGCGCCATCGACACCAAGGACGAGCGCTCGTCCGATGATCCCCGGCAGGACCCCTGGGCTGATCCCGGCGACTAGCCGGCGTGGTTCGGCGGGCGTCGCAGCCGTGCGGTCGCCCGCCGCCGGGCTCAGCCATGCGATCTCCGTCGCGGTGCATCGCCGTCCGTGATACATCGCCGCCGCAGGGCGGGTCGCCGCTACCCCAGCCGGTAGCTGCCCGACAGGTGCACCGCGCCGCCGGCGACCCCCTTGGTCCCCGCGACCACATCCGGCGAGCCCAGGGCGTCACGGACGGGATCCAGGTCGCGTACCCGGCCGAGCTCCCATGCCGGGAGCCCGAGCTGCGCGGCACGTGCGAGCAGACCGTCGACCGATCCGGGCTCGACGACCGCCACCATGCCGACCCCGAGGTTGAGGGTCGACTCCAGGTCGCTCCACGGAACCTGGCCGAGCTGCTGGACGACGGCGAACACGGGCGGGACGGTCCAGCCGGCCCGGTCCACATCGGCCACCACCCCCGCCGGGAGCACCCGGGCCAGGTTCGCCGCCAGACCGCCTCCGGTCACGTGCGACAGGGCGTGCACACCGCCACCGGCGACCAGCGCCAGCACATCGCTCGCGTAGACCCGGGTCGGTTCGAGCAGCTCGGCGCCGAGCGTGCGGCCGAAGTCGTCGACGTGCCGGTCCAGGGACCAGCCCGCGGCCGCGATCACCGCCCGCACCAGGGAGTAGCCGTTGGAGTGCAGCCCCGAGGATGCGAGCGCCACCAGCACGTCACCGGGACGGACCCGGTCCGGGCCGAGGACGGAGTCGGCCTCCACGACGCCCGTCGCGGCACCCGCCACGTCGTACTCGTCCGGGGCCAGCAGCCCGGGGTGCTCGGCGGTCTCGCCGCCCAGCAGCGCGGTCCCGGCGACCTTGCACGCAGCGGCGATGCCCCGCACCACATCGGCGATGCGTTCGGGGACCACCCGGCCGCAGGCGATGTAGTCGGTCATGAACAGCGGTGTCGCACCGACCACCACGATGTCGTCGACCACCATGCCGACCAGGTCGAACCCGATGGTGTCGTGCACGTCGAGGGCCTGGGCGATGGCGACCTTCGTGCCCACGCCATCGGTCGAGGTGGCCAGTACCGGGTGCCGGTAGCCGACCAGCGCCGAGGCGTCCCACATCCCCGCGAAGCCACCGACACCACCGATGACCTGCGGACCGTGCGTCGCGCGCACGGCGTCCTTCATCAGCTCGACGGCCTTGTCCCCCGCGGCGGTGTCCACCCCGGCCGAGGCGTAGGTGATCGAGTCGTTCACGGGTGGTCCAGGGCGCCCGCGGCACCCGCCCCCGGCAGCAACGAGGCGAGCCCGTCGGCGGGGGCACCCAGCGGCAGCTCGTTCTGCTCCAGCAGGTACTTGCCGAGGCGGTCGTCCGGCGGCAGCTCGATGGGGTAGCGGCCGGTGAAGCAGGCTGTGCAGAGCTGGCCGACGGGCTGCTCGGTCGCCGCCACGAGCCCCTCGATCGAGATGTAGCCCAGCGAGTCGGCACCCAGCGACGCGGCGATCTCCTCCGGGTTCAGACCGTTCGCGATGAGCTCGGCACGCGAGGCGAAGTCGATGCCGTAGAAGCACGGCCACTTCACCGGCGGTGAGCTGATCCGCACGTGGACCTCGGCGGCGCCCGCCTCCCGCAGCATCCGGACGAGCGCCCGCTGGGTGTTGCCGCGGACGATGGAGTCGTCGACCACCACCAGGCGCTTGCCCTTGATGACCTCGCGCAACGGGTTGAGCTTGAGCCGGATGCCGAGCTGGCGCAGCGTCTGGCTCGGCTGGATGAAGGTGCGGCCCACGTAGGCGTTCTTCGTCAGGCCCTGGCCGAACGGGATGCCCGAGGCGGCCGCGTAGCCGACGGCGGCGGGGGTGCCGGACTCCGGGACCGGGATCACCAGATCGGCCTCGACGGGGTGCTCGGCGGCCAGCCGGCGGCCCATCGCGACCCGGGCGGCGTGCACCGAGCGGCCCGCGATCGCGGTGTCGGGGCGGGCCAGGTAGACGTACTCGAAGATGCAGCCGGCGCGGTCGACGGGGGCGAACCGGGTGCTGCGCAGACCGTCGGAGTCGATCGCGATGAGCTCACCGGGCTCGACCTCGCGGACGAAGGACGCTCCGACGATGTCCAGCGCGCTCGTCTCGGAGGCCACCACCCAGCCACGTTCGAGGCGGCCGAGGACAAGGGGGCGCACACCCTGCGGGTCGCGGGCGGCATAGAGCGTGGTCTCGTCCATGAAGACCAGGCAGTAGGCACCGCGCAGCCGCGGCAGCACCTCCAGGGCCGTGGCCTCCAGGGTGTGGTCCGGGTCGCCCGCCAGCAGCGCCGTCACGAGCGCGGTGTCGGTGGTGTTGCCGCGGGCCAGCTCGCCACGGCGCTTGCTGCCGTACCGCTCGGCGACCAGGTCGACGAGCTCGGCGGTGTTCGTGAGGTTGCCGTTGTGGCCGAGGGCGACCGTGCCGGCGGCCGTCGGGCCGAGCGTGGGCTGGGCGTTCTCCCAGGTGGAGGCGCCGGTCGTGGAGTACCGGCAGTGGCCGATCGCGAGGTGGCCGGTCAGCGCCGACAGGGCCGTCTCGTCGAACACCTGCGACACCAGGCCCATGTCCTTGTAGACCAGCAGGTGCGAACCGTCGGAGGTCGCGATGCCCGCGGACTCCTGGCCCCGGTGCTGCAGGGCGTAGAGGCCGAAGTAGGCCAGCTTGGCGACCTCCTCACCGGGTGCCCAGACACCGAAGACCCCGCAGGCATCCTGCGGGCCCTTCTCCTGAGGGTTGAGGTCGTGCGTCAGTCGTCCGTCCGCGCTCCGGGCCACGGGCACCATGGTCGCACACCCGGGACGCACCGCCCCGAGACGTCCACCCGGTCAGCGGCGGCTGCGACGTTCGGCGCGCACGGCCAGAGCCGCGCCGGCCAGACCTCCGACCAGGCCGAGCGCCAACGACGTCACGAGGAGCACGCCGTTGTAGCCGCCCAGCATCGGCAGCACCCCACCCGAGCCCTCGGGGGACAGCCCGCTGCCGCGGACCGCGAACAGGGTCAGCACCGTGCCCAGGATCAGACCCGCGAGCACCCCGGCGACCACGAACGAGCCGAGGCGCGGAGCGCGGCGGACCCGCCCCTCGACCGCGTGGGCGAGCAGCCACTCCTCGGTGGGCAGGGCGCCGTCCTGGGGAGGTGCCGGGTCGGCCGGTGCAGGCTCCAGGCCGGCGGGCGTCTGACCGCCGGATGCCTCGTCGGCGAGGTCCGAGCCCTCGTCGGCGGGGTCGGATGCCTGGTCGGGGAGATCGGCCGGGAGGCGTTCGTCTGGCACCCGGCGATCCTAGGTCGGGGCGGAGGTCAGCGCTGGCGGGCGGCCTGGAGCGGGAGCAGCCCCGCCAGGTCAGCGCGTTCGCCCGAGGCGGTCAGCCGACCCGAAGACACCGCGTCGCGCCAGGTCAGCATGCCGGTCACCAGCTCGAGCCAGGTCGTCGGATCGGTCTGGACCACGTTCGGTGGGGTGCCGCGGGTGTGCCGCGGGCCCTCGACGGCCTGGACGGCGCCGTCGGGCGGCACCCGCACCTCGACGGTGTGACCGGGCGCGACGTCCGCGAGCTCCTCGAGGGTGAACCGCACCGCCACCCGTCGAGCCGCACGGTCGTCCGGATCCGCTCCCCCCGGGGCGGGGGCCGCCCGGCCATGGGGGGGATCGGGGCGTCGCACCCACCGATCATGCCGCCCGATGGTCGGCGATCGACGTCCGGTGGGTGGCGGGTGGCGACCGGCGGCGGCGGCAAGTGGCGGGCGGGGCGGGTGCCAGGTGGTCGCCGGGCACCGCCCCTGCGCACCCGCCGCACCCGGTACCGTCTGCGCCACGCGGAACCGGCCCGGCCGGGCACGTCCGACGTACGCCACGGCCAGACGGAAGGGGTCGCAGCATGCGCATGCCGGCGGAGACCGAGCGCCACGTCCGGACCTGGATGGCCTGGCCGTCGGGCGGGTACACGCTCGGTGACGACGAGGCCGCCGCGGACGCGGCACGCAGCACCTGGGCCGCGGTCGCGAGCGCCGTGCACCGGTTCGAGCCGGTGTCGATGCTGGTGGATCCGGCCGATGTCGACCTCGCCCGCCGGTACCTGCCGGAGGGCGTCGAGGTGCACCCGGTGCCGCTGGACGACGCGTGGATGCGGGACATGGGCCCGACCTTCGTCGCCGGGCCCGACGGACCTGTCGCGGTGTGCTGGGTGTTCAACGGGTGGGGCGCCCAGGGCTGGGCACGCTGGGACCGCGACACGCTCGTCGGACGGGCCGTGGCCGGGCTGGCCGACGTGCCGACGCTGCCCTCGACGCTGGTCGCGGAGGGCGGCGGCCTGCACACGGACGGCGCCGGGACCTTCCTGGTGACCGAGACCGTGATGCTGGACCCGGGCCGCAACCCTGGGTGGACCCGTGAGCAGGTGGACGCCGAGCTGACCCGCACGCTCGGGGCGCGCACCGTGATCTGGTTGCCGCGCGGCCTGACCCGGGACTCCGAGCGGTTCGGCACGCGCGGGCACGTGGACCTGGTCGCGACCTTCGCTTCCCCGGGTCACGTGCTGGTGCACCGGCAGCGCGACCCGGCGCACCCCGACTTCGAGGTGACCGCCCAGGTCACCGAGCTGCTGCAGGCCTGCAGCGACGCCGATGGCCGACCGCTGCGAGTGACCCCGGTCCCCGCGCCGGCGACGCTGCGCGACGACGCGGGCTGGGTCGACTGGTCGTACCTCAACCACTACGTCGTCAACGGCGGTGTGGTGGCCGGCACGTTCGACGACCCGAACGATGCGCAGGCGCTGGCCCTGCTCGCCGACGCCTACGCCGGGCGTCAGGTGGTGGCCGTCGACGCCCGCCCGCTGTTCGAACGTGGCGGCGGGGTGCACTGCCTCACCCAGCAGCAGCCTGCCGCCGCGGCCGATGGGTCGTCACGCGCTGCACCGTCGGACCTCTGACCCGCCACCCGGCCCGCCGATCCGTCCCGTCCTCCCGCCCGCCCACCGACAGGAGTCCGCCCGTGCACCTCGTCCAGGCCGCCGCACCGCCGTCCCCCGCCCGCGTGCGTCCTGCCGAACGGGGCTCGGTGGTCGTCGGTGCCGTGCAGACCCGCTGGCACACCGACCCCGACGAGCACATCGCCACGCTGGACGACGGGATCGCGACCGCCGCGGCCGCCGGCGCACGTGTGGTGTTCCTGCCCGAGCTCACGCTGTCGCGCTACCCCGCCGACACGCTCCCGTCCGGCACGCCCGTCGATGCGGCTGAGGTGCTGCTCGACGGGCCCACCTACGCCTTCGCGGCCCGGTCCGCAGCCGCGCACCAGGTGCTGGTGCACGCCTCGCTCTACGAGGCCGTGGACACCGGGGACGGCCTCGGCTACAACACGTCGGTCCTCGTCGACCCGTCGGGCACGGTGCTGCAACGCACCCGCAAGCTGCACATCCCCGTGACCTCCGGCTACTTCGAGGACCGGTACTTCCGGCCCGGACCGGCCGAGGACGCCTACCCGGTGGTCGGGCTCGACCTGCCGGGCGCCCCGCGGATCGGGGTGCCGACCTGCTGGGACGAGTGGTTCGGCGAGGTGGCCCGTGCCTACGCCCTGGCCGGGGCGGATGTGCTCGCCTACCCCTCCGCGATCGGCTCCGAACCCGACCACCCCGACTTCGACACGCAGCCGCTGTGGCAGGCGACGATCGTGGGGCATGCCATCGGCAACGGCCTGTTCATGGTGGTGCCCAACCGCTGGGGCGACGAGGGACTGCTGAACTTCTACGGATCCTCGTTCATCGCCGACCCGTACGGCCGGGTGCTGGTCAGCGCCCCGCGCGAAGGCGACGCCGTGCTGGTGGCCGAGCTCGACCTCGACGCGCGCCGCGACTGGCTGGACCTGTTCCCGTTCCTGGCCACGCGACGGCCCGACACGTACGGGTCCCTGGTGGGTCCGCGCGAGTAGGACGGGCCGTCGCGCCCGGTCGCGAGCGCTGCGCGCCCGGCGGGCGCGGCGACGAGCCGGCGGTCAGCCGAAGACGGCGCGCAGCGGGGCCTCGAACACGTCGCGGGCGGTGGCCAGGGGCAGCGTGAACAGACCCTGGACCTCCAGAGCCGGCTCGTGCTCGTGGTCGGCGGGGACCGAGTCGGCGGCCTCGCCGGCACCGGCCTCGCAGGTCTCGGTGGTCTCACCGATCCGCAGCGCGGGCACCCCGCGGGCCGTGCACAGGTCGACGAACGCCCGCTCCTGCGAGCGCGGCACGGCCACCAGGGCCCGCGCCTGCGACTCGGAGAAGAGCGCCTCGAACGGGGTGACGCCGTCGCGGGCGCACAGGGCCGTCAGATCGACCCGTGCGCCGATGCCGTGGCGCAGGCTCGCCTCGGCCAGTCCCTGGGCGAGCCCGCCCTGGGACAGGTCGTGCGCCGCATCGACCAGGTGGTCGCGGGCGGCGTTGACCAGCACCTGGGCCAGGTGGCGCTCGGCCTCCAGGTCCACCGCGGGCGGCAGGCCGCCGAGGTGCTGGTGCGCCACCTCGGCCCAGGCCGACCCGTCGAGCTCGGCCCGCGTCGTGCCCAGCAGGTAGACCGAACGACCGGCGGCGGTCCAGCCCGAACCCACCGCATCGGCCACGTCGTCCAGCACACCGAGCACACCGACCACCGGGGTCGGGTGGATCGCCCGGTCGCCCGTCGTGTTGTAGAGCGAGACGTTGCCGCCGGTCACCGGGACGCCGAGCTGCGCGCACCCGGCGGCCAGCCCCTCGATCACCTGGACCAGCTGCCACATGGAGTCCGGGCGTTCCGGGCTGCCGATGTTGAGGCAGTCGGTGATCGCCAGCGGACGGGCGCCCGAGGCGGCCACGTTGCGGTACGCCTCGGCCAGGGCGAGCTGGGCGCCCGTCGCCGGGTCGAGCTGGGCGTAGCGGCCGTTCGCATCGGTGGCCAGTGCGACGCCGAGCCCCGTGGTCTCGTCGACCCGGATCACACCGGCATCGTCCGGCTGGGCCAGGGCGGTGTTGCCCTGCACGAAGCGGTCGTACTGGTCGGTCACCCACGACTTGGAGCACAGGTTCGGGCTGCCGAGCAGGGCCAGCACGGTGTCCTTGAGCTCGGCGCCCGTGGATGGGCGGGGCAGGTGGGCGCTGGTGTCGGCGTTGAGCGCGTCCTGCCAGTCCGGGCGGGCGTACGGACGGTCGTAGACCGGGCCGTCGTGCGCGACCGACTTGGGGTCGACGTCGCAGATCCGGGCGCCGAAGTGGTCGATGGTGAGCCGTCCGTCACCGGTCACCTCACCGATCACGGCGGACTCGACGTCCCACTTGGCGGTGATCGCCAGGAACTCCTCGAGCTGGTCCGGGCGAACGACGGCCATCATCCGTTCCTGCGACTCGCTCATGAGGATCTCGCCCGCGGTGAGCGTCGGGTCGCGCAGCAGCACCTTCTCCAGGTCGACGTGCATCCCCGAACCGCCATTGGACGCCAGCTCGCTGGTGGCGCACGAGATGCCCGCCGCACCCAGGTCCTGCAGGCCCTCGACGACGTGCGCCGCGAACAGCTCGAGACAGCACTCGATGAGCACCTTCTCCATGAACGGGTCGCCGACCTGCACGCTCGGCCGCTTGGACGGCTTGGTGTCGTCGAACGTCTCGCTCGCCAGGATCGACGCGCCGCCGATACCGTCACCGCCGGTGCGGGCGCCGAACAGCACGATCTGGTTGCCGACCCCC
>JAKLPK010000110.1 GCA_022013895.1 Cellulomonas sp.
CGGGCCGACGGGTCAGTCCTGCGCGTCGGTCCCGCGGCGCCAGCGGATGCCGGCCTCGATGAACCCGTCGATGTCCCCGTCGAACACGGCCGAGGTGTTGCCGACCTCGTACTCGGTGCGCAGGTCCTTGACCATCTGGTACGGGTGCAGCACGTAGGAGCGCATCTGGTCGCCCCAGCTCGCCTTGATGTCGCCGGCGAGCTCCTTCTTCTTGGCGTCCTCCTCCATCTGACGCACCAGGAGCAGGCGGGACTGCAGCACGCGCAGGGCGGCGGCACGGTTCTGGATCTGGCTCTTCTCGTCCTGCATGGACACGACGAGCCCGGTCGGCAGGTGGGTGATGCGGACCGCCGAGTCGGTGGTGTTGACCGACTGGCCGCCGGGGCCGGACGAGCGGAACACGTCGATCCGGATATCGGTCTCGGGGATGTCGACGTGGTCGGTCTGCTCGATGAGCGGGATCACCTCGACCGCCGCGAAGCTGGTCTGCCGCCGGCCCTGGTTGTCGAACGGCGAGATGCGCACCAGCCGGTGGGTGCCGGCCTCGACGGACAGGTTGCCGTAGGCGTACGGCACCTTGACCTCGAAGGTCGCGGACTTCAGCCCGGCCTCCTCGGCGTAGGAGGTGTCGAGCACCTTGGTCGGGTACTTGTGCCGCTCGGCCCAGCGCAGGTACATCCGCAGCAGCATCTCGGCGAAGTCGGCGGCGTCCACGCCACCGGCACCCGAGCGGATCGTGACGACGGCTTCACGCGCGTCGTACTCGCCCGAGAGCAGCGTGCGGACCTCGAGGGCGTCGATGTCCTTGCGGATCGCGATGAGCTCGGCCTCGGTCTCGGCCGCGGCGTCCTCGTCACCCTCCTCCAGCGCCAGCTCGACGAGGGTCTCCAGGTCGTTGATGCGGGAGGCCAGGTCATTGACGCGGTCGAGCTCGGCCTGCGTGGCGGACAGCGAGCTGGTGACCTGCTGGGCGTGGTCGGGGTCGTCCCACAGGTCCGGGACGGAGGCCTCCGCCGAGAGCTCGGCGATCTTGGCCTGCAGCCGCGTCGGGTCGCTCACGGCCTCGATGGAGGTCAGCGTGCTGCGCAACGCCTTGATCTCGGCAGAAAAGTCGGTGGTGGCCACGGCCGTCCAGGGTACCGGTCACCAGGCCCGCGCCGATGAGGTCGCCTCGACCCGCACGTCGGGGGCGATCTGCGCGAGCATCGACCCGAGCAGCGCCGGGTGGGCGACGGCACCCAGCACCACCTCGACGGACCGGCCGTCCGGGGTCGAGGCGTCGACCACCACGAGCTGGTCGAGACCCGGTTCGGCGTGCTCGGCCAGGTAGTCCTCGACCGCCGCACGCACCCCCGCGTCGGTGAGCGGCACCGCCGGTTTGTCGGCCGCATCGGCGCCGGGCGCGAAGTACGACGGGCTGTCGAGCTGATCGGCCGCCGCCAGCGCCGCAAGGTCGGCGAGCGCCAGCAGCCGGGTGCGTTCCAGGTGCACCGACGTGGCAGCAGCCACGACGAGCACGAGCGCCAGGGCCAGGGCCATCACCCCGATCGTCAGCACCATGACCTGCCCGTCATCCGAGCCGGTCGCAGGCCGCGGACGCACGACGCCCCTCCGCTGGCGCACCACACGGCTCCGCGCGCTCATCCGCGCCCCGCCCGGTACTCGTCGACGGCTGCTGTGCGGACCGCGCTGACCGGCACCGACAGCGGCACCCGGTCCCGGACGAATCCCGGCACGAACGGCAGCGGGACCTGGGCGGTGACCTCGGCCGTCACCTGACCTCCCGGGCTCAGACAGGGTGAGGTCGTGCAGGTCAGACGCAGCGCCTGGGTCGGGTCGTCGTCGAAGCCCTGGTCGTCGAGTGCCAGGTCGGTCGCGGTGAGGGCGCGCGCCCCCGCGAGGTCCACGTCCTCCGAGGTGACGTAGACCCGGGCCGCACCCCGCGCAGCGGCTTCGGTGGCGAACACCGCTGCCTGCAACCGTCCGAGGGTGAGCACCAGGTAGGCCACCGGGATCAGCAGGACGAAGGCCAGCGCCAGGAACTCCACGAGCGCGTTCCCGTCGTCCCGCCCCCCGGCCGCGGCGAGCCGAGCACGGCGGAGGCTCACGGAGCCTCCACCAGGGCATGGCCCCGCACGGTGAGCGCAGCGGGGCCCACCAGCCCGAGCACCGGCAGCGGGGCCGTCACCTCGACCTCCACCTCGTCGACACCGTCCACGACGGTCCGTCGGGCGACCACGTCCCCGGAGTACGCCGACGAGAGGGTCGCGTCGATGAGCTCGACCGTCCGCGCGACCCCGTCCTGCGGCACATGCCCCGCCTGCGCCGCATACCGCGCGCCCTGCCCTGCGCAGTCGACGAGCAGGTTGCGCACGTGCACCGCGAGCGCCAGCTGGACGATGGTGGCGAACAGCAGGACGACGAGCCCACCGACGAGCACGAAGTCGACGACCGCCGAACCGGTGTCGGTCAGGGCCCGGTGACCGAGGACACCGCATCGGTGAACAGGTTCGCGAGAAGCGGCCCCGCCAGCGCCCACAGCACCGTCACCAGCCCGGCCGTCATCAGGGTGATGAGCACCCACCCCGGCACGTCTCCGCGATCGTCCCGGACGGCACGGGCCACCCGTCCGCCACAGGTCAAGATGCGTCTCATCGCCGTACCTCCTGGTTGGTCCCCCGCCCCCTGCGGGCGGGGACGTCGTCCTCGGGCTCACGGCCCGACCTGCAACACGACCAGGCTCGGGAAGACGGCGAACACGACGGTCACCGGAAGGATCAGGAACACCACCGGGACCATCATCGCCACCTCCTTCTTCCCGCCGGTCTCCATCAGCGCCCGACGGCTGGCCTCGCGCACGTCCTGCGCCTGGGCGCGCAGCACATCGGCCAGCGGCGTGCCCCGGGTCAACGCGACCGCGACCCCTTCGGCGAAGCGGGCCAGGGCCGAGAGCCCGGTCCGGGCCGAGAGGCGGTCGAGCGCGACCGTGAGCGGCTCACCCGATCTGGCCTCCGCCAACGTCCTGGCCAGCTCGGTGCCCAGATCGCCGCCGCTGGCGGCCGACACCCGTTCGAGCGCGCCGAGCGCGCCCTCCCCGGCCGCGACCGCGAGCGCGAGCAGCTCGGCGACGGCTGGCAGCTCGGCGAGCATCCGCGCCTCACGTCGTCGCACCTGGCGCCCCAGCCACCAGTCCGGCACCAGCACCCCCGCGACCGCGGACACCGAGACGAACGCCACCAGCGCCCCGAGCGGCGCACCCCGCCACGCCACCAGCATGAGGGCGGCGGCCAGCCCTGCCGCGAGCCCGGCCGCCAGTCCCACCACCTGACCCACCCGGAACTGCTCGACGCTGTCATCGCGCCCCGCGCGCACCAACCGGGCGCGGATCTGCTCGCTCGACGACGACAGTCGGGTGACCAGGCGTAACGCATCCGCCATGAACGGGGCGACGAGCCGCTCGACCACGGCGAACGGGGTAGCGACCGCAGGCAGCACGAGCAGGGCGGACGAGCTGCGCCTGGCCCGCAGGTACGGCGCAAGACGTTCATCGAGCGTCGCACGCCGGGCCTGCAGGCGGACCACCACGAGCCACACGCCGAGCCCGAACCCCAACCCGATGAGCCCACCGGCAACCGTCGAGCTCATCGCAGCACCCGCGGGTCCTCGGGCAGCCGGGCGACCCGCTGCATCAGCCAGTACGCCGCGGCCGAGCAGACCGCCCCGGCGATCAGGACGAGCGATCCGGCCGTCGACCCGTACGCCTGCGCCGCCTCGGGCCGCCCGATGAGAAGCGCGAGCACGAGCCACGGTGCGGCGACCGCCAGCCGGGCGGCATTCACGGTCCAGCTCTGCCGGGCCTCGAGCTCGCCCCGGACCCGCAGATCGTCGCGCAGGAACGACGAGAGCGTCCGCAGCAGTCGTCCCAGATCGGTGCCGCCCACGTCGCGGGTCATCCGCAGCGCCTCGACGATGCGATCGGCCACCGGGTCCGCCAACCGGTCCTTGAGCAGGTCGAGGCACTCGCCGAACTGTCCGGTGGCCCGGTAGTCCTCCGCGAACAGCCGGAACGGTTCGCGCAGCTCGACCGGCCCGCGCTCGGCCAGCTGCGCCACAGCCTCGGGCAGCGCCAGCCCCGCCCTGATCGCCGACGCAAGGTGATCGACCACATCGGGCCACAGGGACCGCCGGGCCGCGACCTTGCGGCGGGCACGGCCCCGGACCGCGAACCAGGGGACGAACGCGGCGAACACCGCGAAGCAGCTGGCGACGCTCGCGGGCACGAGCACGAGCAGCACGAGCCCGGTGGCCACCCCGATCCCGACACTGGTGACCACGAGCCCACCCGGGCCCACACCGCGCACACCGGCCTGGGCGAGCATGTCGCCCGCCTGCAGCCGCCACCGCGACGGCTCCCTCGCGACGCGCACCGGGACAGGCCAGAACGACCACCACACGGTGGCGAGCCCGGTCCCGAGCAAGAGACCCAGCACGACCCCCATCAGAGCGGCCCACGCAGGAGGCTGACGACATCGACCCCGTGCCGGGCGAACCGGTCCAGGTGCGGCGGGAAGCCGTCGGCCCGCACCAGACGGTCGCCGACCGTCACGAACAGTGGTGCGGTCTCGACCACGCCTTCCTCGGCCCGACCCGGGACCGCGAGCACCTCCGCGACCCGGCGCCGCCCGTCCCGTTCGGCCTCCACATGGACCACCAGGTCCACGGCCGAGGCGACCGTGGGGACGACGAACCGGTCGGACACGTTCTCGCCCGCGAGCAGCGGCAGCGTGCACAGCTTGACGAGGGCCTCACGTGCACTGTTGGCGTGGATGGTCGCCATGGCCGGCACACCGGCGTTGAGGGCGATGAGCAGGTCGAGCGCCTCGGCCTCCCGCACCTCACCGACGAGCAACCGGTCAGGACGCATCCGCAGCGCCTCCTTGACCAGCCGGCGCAGCGGGATCTCACCGACCCCCTCGAGGTTCGGCTGCCGACACTGCAGCCCGATCCAGTCCCGGGCGGCGGGGTGCAGCTCGAACACCTCCTCGCAGCTGATGACGCGGTCGCGGGCCGGGATCGCGCCGGCCAGGGCGTTGAGCGTCGTGGTCTTGCCCGCCTGGGTGGCTCCCGACACGATCACGTTGAGCCCCACCCGTACTGCGACCACCAGGAACGCCGCGGCCTGCGCTGTCACGGAACCGAGCCGCACCAGGTCCTCGACGGAGGTGGCCCGGACGACGTACTTGCGGATGTTGACCGCCCAGTCCCGCCGCGTGACGTCCGGGATCGCGACGTGCAGCCGCTCGCCGCCGGGAAGCGACGCATCCACGAAGGGACTCGACAGGTCCAGCCTGCGCCCGGACAGCTTGAGCATGCGTTCGACCAGGTCACGCACCTGCTGCTCGCTGAGCAGAGTCGTGGTGAGCTCGGGCTGCCCGTGCCGGGCGACGAAGACCTGGGTCGGGGAGTTGATCCAGATCTCCTCGACGGTCGGGTCGTCGAGGTACGGCTGCAACGGGCCGAACCCGGCGACCGCATCGAGCACGCTGCGCTGCACGGCGGCCGGGTCCACGAGCGGCGGGACCCCGCCGAGCAGCGATCGCTCGTCGTAGTCGGCGAGCACGTCCTCGACCAGGGCGAGCACCCCGGCCCGGTCCCGCAACGGGTCGAGCCCCCGTCTGCGGATGAGCTCGCGCACCTCACGCTCGACGAGCACGGTCTGGTCCACCCGCGGTCCCCCCGTCCTGCCACCGAACCCCCCTGGCACCGGCTGGCCGCGACCCTAGGCGTCACTGCAGGACGACGTGCGGGCTTTCCACAGCCTCACCCGTTCGAGTGACCGGCGTGCCGGGCCCGGGTCCCGCATGGTTCCCGGTCCCGCTGCAATACGGTCAACCCATGACTTCACCGACCGGGCTCCAGCACGTCCTCACCCACGGCGATCAGCGCGCCGTCGTCACCCAGGTGGGTGCGAGCCTGCGCAGCTACACGGTCGGCGGGACCGACGTCGTGCTCACCTACGGCGAGGACGAGCTCTTCCCGGCCTACTCGGGCACCGTGCTGGCACCGTGGCCCAACCGCCTGGCCGACGGTCAGTTCGACGTCGAGGGCGTCACCCACCAGGTGCCGCTCAACGAGCCGGACCGCAACAACGCGCTGCACGGTCTGACGCCGTACGCCCGTTTCGAGGCGAGCGATGCGAGCGCATCCGCCGTGACGCTCACGCACACCCTGGTGCCGACCCCCGGCTACCCGTGGGCGGTCGCGGTCGCCGTGACCTACTCGCTGGACGATGCGGGTCTGACCGTCCGGACGGTCGCGACCTACGACGGACCGGGCGCCGCACCGTTCGGCATCGGGTTCCACCCGTGGCTCGAGCCCGGCCCCGGCGGCGTCGACGCCTGCACCCTCACGCTCGATGCGGACGAGCACGTGCTCGTCGACGACAGGTTGCTGCCGGTCGGCGCCGAGCCGACCGATCCCGCACTTGCGGGTGCGGGCGTCCCGCTCGCCGGGGTGGTGCTGGACGACGCCTGGAGCGCGGCCCGCCACGACGACGCAGGGTGGACGTGGGCACGTCTGCACCGGTCCGACGGGCGCACCGCGGTCATCCGCGGCGACCGTGCGGTCACGGCATGGCAGGTATGCACCGGGAACGGCATCCCGCGGATCGAGCGGGCGGCCGTCGCGATCGAGCCGATGAGCTGCATCGCCGACGCGTTCCGCACCGGTGCGGACCTCGTGATGCTCACGGCCGGGCACCGGCACGATCTGACCTGGAACCTGCAGCTGCTGTGAGCTGTGGGGGGCTCAGCCGTCCCCGGCTGTCGCGCCCGTGTAGGAGTTGTCCTCGGCGACCGCTGCGGTGAACTCCCAGTGCCACCGTTCGTGCGGGCCCGAACCGCCGGGCTTCGCCCAGTCCGGGTTCTCGATCCCGTAGGTGGGCCCGTTGGCGTTGAGCCAGGTCCAGCGCGCGCCGGTGGTCTCCGAGGTGCAGAAGTCGACAGCGAGCCCGAGGCCGTGGTTGCTCTTGCCGGGCGTCGCGGCCAGCCCGCCCTTCTGGGCCTTCACGGCACGCTGCTGGGCGAGGGTGCGGTAGCCGGACGAGAGGCACAGGTCGGCGCCGAACTGGATGACGAACGCCTGGTTGAGCTGCGCGAGGGCCACGGCGTAGTCAGCACGGGCCTGCGTGTGGCCGTCCCACAGGGTGCACAGGTCGGAGGCCGGGAGCTGTCCGTTCGCCGACAGCGTCGTCGGGGTCAGACCGGAGCAGCCGGGGAGCACGGTGTCACGGTCGAGGGTGCGTGAGGCGGTGTCCGTGTCGCGGTCGACCACCGGTCCGGCGGCTGCGAGCGAGGCCGGCACCTGCGCCGAGGAGGACAACGAGGCCAGCGCGGACACCGTGCTGGGCATCGTCCCGGAGCTCGCGAGCTGGGTGAGGACACCACCGTCGGCCAACGCCTGCTGGCTCACCGGCACGACCACTGTGGCGGCGACCAACGCCGACAGCACCCCGAACCGGCCGGCTGCGCGGAAACGCCGCCGATAGGGCGTGAGTGAGCAGTTGTCCTGCTCTACCTGGGGTCGAGAGGCGGGCGCCGCAGCAGCACGGTGCGATCCCACGACTCTCCCTCCGACGTCCTGCCCGCGCCGACGACGCGTTTTGCCCGACATCGTCCTGATGGACCGACCCCCGGGATAACGAAAGAGTAACGGGCCCCAGCGGGTGAAAGCCACGCCTCCGGGAGCCGGGCTTCCCCTGATCGCTGTGGCGCTCGCCACACCAACGTCACGTTCGCGTCATGCACCAGACGCCTGTCCGTCATGTTTTGCGGCCGCTCGAACCGGCCGCCGCGCGGGACTGCCGGGCCACGACGACCCGGACGCCTCGTGCAAGGCTGACCCCATGTCGCACACGTCACCCACGACGGTCCTCGTGGTCGAGGACGAACCAGCGATCGCCCAGGCGATCGTGCACCGGCTCTCCGCAGAGGGCTGGCGCGTCGAGGCCGCACCCGACGGCCCCTCGGGCGTCGCGGCCGCCGCGCGCCTGGAACCGGACGTCATCGTGCTGGACGTCATGCTGCCCGGGATCGACGGGCTCGAGGTCTGCCGCATCATCCAGGCCGAGCGACCGGTCCCGGTCCTCATGCTCACGGCCCGCGACGACGAGACCGACATGCTCATCGGGCTCGGCGTCGGCGCCGACGACTACATGACCAAACCGTTCTCGATGCGTGAGCTGGTCGCCCGGACCAAGGCGCTGCTCCGTCGCACCGAACGGGCCGCCAAGGCCGCCGAGCTGGCCGTGGCGGCCGCACCCGAACCTGCGCTGACCGTCGGTGACGTCGTCATCGACCACGCACAGCGCCGGGTTCACCGCAACGGGGTCGAGATCCACCTCACCCCGACCGAGTTCGACCTGCTGGGCGCCCTCGCCGCCACACCCCGCACGGTGCTGACCCGCGAACGCCTGCTCGAACAGGTGTGGGACTGGGTGGACGCCTCCGGCACGCGGACGGTCGACTCCCACGTCAAGGCGCTGCGACGCAAGCTCGGTCCGGACCTGATCCGCACGGTCCACGGCGTCGGCTACGCGTTCGAACCGGCCGACCCGCCGAGGTCGTGACCGACGAGACCGGCCGGCCCGCCCGGCACGTGCGGTCGGCACTCCAGCCCCCGCACCTGCCCGACGTCCGACCGTTGGACCGGCTGCGGACCATCAAGATCAAGCTGGGCGTGCTCGTGGCCGCGACGGTCACCCTCGCCGCGGCCACCACCTGGCTCGGGCTCTCCCGGCACCTGGGACCGAGCCGGACGCTTCCGCTGGCCATCGTCGTCTCGCTGGTGCTCACCCAGCTCCTGGCGCGCGGGATGACCTCCCCGCTGCGCGAGATGACCGCGGCCGCCCGGGCGATGGCGGCCGGCGACTACAGCCGACGGGTGCATGCGAGCAGCCGCGACGAGGTCGGGCAGCTCGCCACGGCGTTCAACTCGATGGCCGCGGACCTGCAGGCCTCGGACACGCTCCGCCGTGAGCTCATCGCCAACGTCTCCCATGAGCTGCGCACCCCGGTGGCGGCGCTGCGGGCCCAGCTGGAGAACATGGCCGACGGCGTCACCGAGCCCAGCCCGCAGGCGCTGACGGTCGCCCTCACCCAGACCGAGCGGCTGACGGGGCTGGTGGCCTCGTTGCTGGACCTGTCACGGCTCGAGGCGGGCGCCTCCGCGCTCGACCTCGTCGAGGTACCGCTCGCACAGCTGCTGGGCGAGGCGGCCGCCCAGGCCGAGCTGGTGGCCGGGGACAAGGGGCTCACGGTCGTGGTCGAGGTGCAGCCGCCGGGGCTCACGGTCCCCGCCGACGTCGACCGCCTGCACCAGATCCTCACCAACCTGCTCGCCAACGCGGCCCGGCACTCGCCGCGCGGCTCGGAGGTCAGGCTGGTCGCGTCCCGTTCCGGACCCGAGGTGCGCATCGACGTGGTGGACCACGGGCCGGGCATCGCACCGGACCAGCGCGCCCTGGTGTTCCAGCGGTTCGTCCGGGGCAACTCCCCCGCGGTGACCGGTCAGATCCCGACGGGCGGCACGGGGCTCGGCCTGGCGATCGTGCGCTGGGCGGTCACCCTGCACGGCGGTCGGATCGAGGTCGCGGACACCGTCGAGGGCTGCACCATGCGGGTCAGCCTCCCGGCCCACCGTCCGCTGTCCGAGGGCCGCTCGACCAACGCTTGAGCAGGTAGCGGGGACCCGGTTGCCGCCCCTTGACCAGCGGTGATGCTCCGGTGCCTGATTCGGGTGAGGATCGCGCGCACAGGCCGTCCACCACGGACCCAGGTCCTGTCCTGGCCGTAGGGTTGACCCATAGCGACAGTGGCGGACGAGGCGGTCCCGGGACCGCACGGGAAGTAGGCGAACCGGCGTGACGGCGAAGGCTGGGTCCGATCTCCGAGGCACCGATTTCGGTGCGAACGAATGGCTGGTCGACGAGCTGTACGAGCAGTACCTGACCGATCGCTCGTCGGTCGACCCGGCGTGGTGGGACTTCTTCGAGGACTACCACCGGACCAAGCTGGCCGAATCAGGTGCACCGGGCGCGCCGGCCGCGGCATCGCTGCCCTCACCTCCCGCGGTCGCAACCCCCGCGGTCGCAACACCCGCGGTCACGGCCCCCGCGGTCGCAACACCCGCGGTCGCGACACCCGCCACCGCTGCAGCCGACGACGACGCGGCCGCCGAGACTGACGGCGAGCTCGTCGTCCAGGCCCTGCCCGCGACGGCCCCCTACGCCCAGGCGGCCCGGGCGGCGGCCGAGCACAACGCCCCCGACTCCTCAGCCGACGACGTCCAGCGCCTGCGCGGACCGGCGGCCCGCGTGGTGACCAACATGGAGGCCTCGCTGCACGTACCGACGGCCACCTCGGTGCGCGCGGTGCCCGCCAAGCTGCTCGTCGACAACCGCATCGTCATCAACAACCACCTGACCCGTACCCGGGGCGGCAAGATCTCCTTCACCCACCTCATCGGCTTCGCCGTGGTGGAGGCGCTGTCGGCCATGCCGGCGATGAACTCGAGCTATGTGGAGCAGGACGGCAAACCGGCGGTGCTCGCACCGGCGCACGTCAACCTCGGCATCGCGATCGACCTGGCCAAACCGGACGGCACCCGCCAGCTCATGGTCCCGGCGATCAAGAAGGCCGACACCCTCGCCTTCGCCCAGTTCTGGGCGGCTTACGAGGACGTCATCCGACGGGCCCGTCAGGGCAAGCTCGAGGTCTCCGACTTCGCGGGCACCACGATCTCGCTCACCAACCCCGGCACCATCGGCACCACCCACTCGGTGCCGCGGCTGATGCCGGGGCAGGGCACCATCGTCGGCGTCGGTGCGATGGAGTACCCGGCGCAGTACGCCGGGACCAGCGAGGACCGCCTCAACGACATGGGCGTCTCCAAGGTGCTCACGCTCACCTCGACCTACGACCACCGGATCATCCAGGGCGCCCAGTCCGGGGACTTCCTGCGGATCGTCGGCGCCAAGCTCCTGGGCGCGGACGACTTCTACGACCGGGTGTTCGCGTCGTTGAAGGTCCCGTACGAACCGGTCCGCTGGGTGCGCGACGCCCCGGCCGACCCCGACGCCGAGGCGATCAAGCCGGCCCGGCTGTTCGAGCTCATCCACTCCTACCGCTCGCGCGGGCACCTCATGGCCGACACCGACCCGTTGGCCTATCGCCAGCGTCGGCACCCGGACCTCGACGTGCAGAACCACGGCCTGACGCTGTGGGACCTCGACCGCACGTTCCCGACCGGTGGGTTCACCGGGAAGCCGCGTGCGACGCTGCGCGAGGTGCTCGGGCTGCTGCGCGACTCCTACTGCCGCACCATCGGCATCGAGTACATGCACATGCAGGACCCGCGCCAGCGCCGTTGGATGCAGGAGCGTCTGGAGACCGGCTGGGCACGGACCCCGCGCGAGGACCAGCTGCGCATCCTGCGCCGGCTCAACGCCGCCGAGGCGTTCGAGACGTTCCTGCAGACCAAGTACGTCGGCCAGAAGCGGTTCAGCCTCGAGGGCGGGGAGTCGCTCATCCCGCTGCTGGACGCGATCCTGTCGCGTGCGGCGGACGGCGGGCTCGACGAGGTTGCGATCGGGATGGCGCACCGCGGCCGGCTCAACGTGCTGGCGAACATCGCCGGGAAGTCGTACGCGCAGATCTTCAGCGAGTTCGAGGGCAACCAGGACCCGCGCTCGGTCCAGGGCTCGGGTGACGTGAAGTACCACCTGGGCACCGAGGGTGTGTTCACGGCCGAGTCGGGCGCCACGACGGCGGTCTACCTGGCCGCCAACCCGTCCCACCTCGAGGCCGTCGACCCGGTGCTCGAAGGGGTCGTGCGCGCCAAGCAGGACCGGATCGACCTGGGCGGCGACGGGTTCTCCGTGCTGCCGATCCTCATCCACGGCGACGCCGCGTTCGCCGGTCAGGGCGTGGTCTACGAGACGCTCAACCTGGCCCAGCTGCGCGGGTACCGCACCGGCGGCACCATCCACGTGATCGTCAACAACCAGGTCGGCTTCACCACCGGCACGTCGTCCTCGCGTTCGTCGCAGTACGCGACCGATGTCGCCAAGGGTCTGCAGATCCCGATCTTCCACGTGAACGGCGACGATCCGGAGGCCGTCGTGCGGGTGGCCGAGCTGGCCTTCGAGTACCGCGAGACGTTCGACCGCGACGTGATCGTCGACATGGTCTGCTACCGCCGTCGCGGCCACAACGAGGGCGACGACCCGTCGATGACGCAGCCGCTCATGTACAACCTCATCGAGGCCAAGCGTTCGGTGCGCAAGCTCTACACCGAGTCCCTGGTGTCCCGCGGCGATATCACGGTCGAGGAGGCCGAGCACGCGCTGCGTGACTTCCAGTCGCAGCTCGAGCGGGTGTTCACCGAGAC
>JAKLPK010000111.1 GCA_022013895.1 Cellulomonas sp.
AAGGGCGGGGCGATCAAGCGGATCACTGAGTACCTCTCCCCCCGGATCGCCCGGATCGCCGCCCTGCCGGCGCCGACCGAGCGCGAACGGACCCAGTGGTACTTCCAGCGCTACGTCGAGCACCTGCCGAGCGCCGGCGAGATCGTCCTGTTCGACCGCTCCTGGTACAACCGCGCCGGGGTGGAGAAGGTGATGGGCTTCTGCACGGCGGCCGAGTACGCGCTGTTCATGCGACAGGCCCCGATCTTCGAGCAGATGCTGCTCGACGACGGCATCTTGCTGCGCAAGTACTGGTTCTCGGTGTCGGACGACGAACAGCTGCGCCGGTTCCGTTCCCGGCTGAAGGACCCCGTCCGGCAGTGGAAGCTGTCCCCGATGGATCTGCAGTCCATCAAGCGCTGGGAGGACTACTCCCGCGCCAAGGACGAGATGATGGTCCACACCGACACCCCGACCAGCCCCTGGTACGTGGTCGAGTCCGAGGTGAAGAAGCACGCGCGGCTCAACATGATCTCGCACCTGCTCTCGACCATCCCGTACACCGAGGTGGACCCCACCCCGATCTCCCTGCCGAAGCGTCCGCCGCAGTCCAGCGGCTACGTGCGTCCGCCGCGTGAGCTGTCCACGTACGTGCCGAACCACGTCGCCGAGCTGATGGGTGACCCCGAGGCCGGCGTCTGACCGAGGCTCAGACCACCGGGTCGTCCGGGCCGAGGCCCACGAGGCGTACGACCCGCGCGTCTGCGGCGACGATCGCCGCTGCATCGCGACGCAGGCCGGCCACGGTGTCGACACCGGCCCGGACGAACCGGCCCGAGAGCTCGTCGAGCTCACCATCGCCGAAGGCCCGGACGATCGCGCCGACGTCCTCGGGGTCGGTCCAGGCGGTGCGCGTCGTATGGACCGGCATCGCGGCCGTCATGTCGGTGGCCACCACGCCGGGGGCCAGGTCGAGCACACGGAGTCCCGCGTCGCGGTACTGGTGGTCCAGCTGTGAGGTGAACCGGGCGAGCGCGCCCTTGCTCACGGCGTAGCCGGTGTAGGCGTCCTGCCGCCTGTGCCCCGAACCGGAGTTGATGTTGAGCACCCGGCCGCCTCCGCGCGCGAGCATGTCGGGCAGCACGGCGTGGGTGAGAGTGAGCGGTCCGCGCAGGTTGGTCTCGATCACCCGCCAGGTCTCGGCCAGGGTGGTGGTGAGGAAGTCGGCCTCCTGGTGCTCGATGACACCGGCGTTGTTGACCAGCAGACCGATCCCGCCGAGGTGCTCCTGCGCCTGGTGGACGGCGGCGCGCACCGCGGGTTCGTCGAGCACGTCGACGGCGAGGACGAGCGCCTCGGGGTCGTCGTCGACGAGGTGCTCCGCGACCTCCATGAGGTTCGTGCGGGTCCGTCCGAGCAGGGCGAGGCGGTAGCCGGCCCGGGCGAGGTGGCCGGCGACCGCGGCGCCGATCCCGCGGCCGGCTCCGGTCACCAGGGCGGTGCGTCGAGGGTTCATGCACCCATCGTGCCCGGTGCTCGGTCACGGATCGGTCACGGTTCAGGGCGTGGCACCGATCGCTGTTGACGTCGGGTGGGGGCGTACGCATACTCGGTCGAAGCGCTTCGTCGAAGCGCTTCGACCTCAATGGGGAGTGAGCATGGCAACGATGCAGGACGTGGCCGACCGCGCCCAGGTCTCGTTGTCGACGGTCTCCTACACGCTCACCGGCAAACGCCCCGTCTCGGCCGCCACCAAGGCCAAGGTCGAGCAGGCGATGGCCGAGCTCGGGTTCCGGCGGCACGCCGCCGCCCACGCGCTCGCCGCCCGGCGCACCCACGTGATCGCTCTCGCGTACCCCACCTACGGCATCGCACTGGGCGCCACCCTCAACGAGATCGTCCAGGGCGCCGTCCAGGCCGCTCGTGAGGCCGGCTACGAGCTGGTGCTGTGGCCCGTCGCCAGCACCGAGCCCGACGTGCTGCACGAGCTGGCCGCCCAGCGCACCGCCGACGGTGTCCTGCTCATGGAGGTCGCACTGGACGACCCCCGCATCGAGGCGGTCGAGTCCGCCGGTGTGCCGTGCGCGATGATCGGTCGCACCCAGGACCCGGGTGAGCGGGTCTGGGTCGACATCGACTTCGAGGACGCCCTCACCCAGGCCGTCCGACACCTGGCGAGCCTCGGCCACCGCCAGATCGCATTCATCAACCGGGCCCAGGCCGATCTCGACGCCCACTACGGCCCCGCAGTCCGTGCCCGCCAGGCCTACGTCGCCGCCATGCACGAACGGGGGCTCACCCCGCTCGCCGTCACCTGCGACGTGACACCGCCCGCAGGCCGCCGGATCGCCGGGCAGCTCCTCGCCGAGCACCCTGGGCTCACCGCGTTCATCGTGATGAACGAGCTGGCGCTGTTCGGCGTCGGATCGGCCCTGCGCGAAGCCGGCAAGCAGGTGCCGCAGGACTTCTCGATCCTCGCCGTCGCCATCGCCGAGGGCATCTCCGACATGTACGACCGCCCGCTCAGCTACCTCGCCGCCCCCGGGCCGGACCAGGGGCGCCTGGCGGTCCGCGGTCTGCTCGACCTGCTCGACGACCGCACCACCCACGGCGGCTCCAACCTGCGGTGCGTGCTGCACCCGCGCTCCACCACCGGCCCCGCGCCGACCACCTGAGACTTCCCGCCCCACCCCTCGACTCGTCGATGAGTCGCCCGAAGGAAGGAATCCGATGAAGAGTTCCACCCGCACGTCAGCGATCGCGGTCTCCGCGTTGCTGGCCCTGTCCCTGGCCGCGTGCTCGTCCGGCGGCAGCTCGGCATCGTCGTCGTCCGACGGCAAGACCACCCTCACGTTCTGGCACTACGAGGGCGACGACTCCGCGATGAACCTGTCGTGGACCGCCGCCATCGAGGAGTTCGAGTCCGAGCACCCTGACGTCACCGTCAAGGTCGAGAAGCAGACGTTCGAGCAGCTGCAGAAGAACGCCAAGATCGTGCTGGCCGGCGAGGACGTGCCGGACGTCATGGAGTACAACAAGGGCAACGGAACCGCCGGTCAGCTCGCCTCACAGGGTCTGCTCACCGACCTGACCGACTACTCCACGCAGTACGGCTGGGACACCACGCTGCCGTCCTCGCTGCAGACCACCGCCAAGTACGACGAGAACGGCCTCATGGGCTCGGGCAACTGGTACGGCGTCCCGACCTACGGCGAGTACGTGACCGTCTACTACAACCAGGACATGTTCGACGCGAACGGCATCGCCGTCCCGACGACCATGGCCGAGCTGCAGACGGCGATGGACTCCTTCGTCGCCAAGGGCATCACGCCGGTCGCCACCGCCGGGGCCGAGTACCCGCTCGGCCAGCTCTGGTACCAGCTCGTGCTCTCGCACGCCGACCGCTCGTTCGTCGACGACTTCCAGCTCTTCACCAACGACGTCTCCTGGACCTCCGGCCCGCTGGCCGAGGGCACCCAGGACCTCGCCGACTGGGTGAGCAAGGGCTACGTCTCGACGGATGCGTCCGGCCTCAAGGCCGAGGACATGGGCACCTCGTTCATCGCAGGCACCTACCCGATCATGGTCTCCGGCTCGTGGTGGTTCGGCCGCCTCAACACCGAGGTCACGTTCACCATGGGTCAGATGCTCTTCCCCGGGAACGACCTGAGCGCCGGCTCGTCCGGCAACCTGCTCGTCATCCCGACCAACTCCACGCAGCACGACCTGGCTGCCGAGTTCATCAACACCGCTCTCGGTGAGAAGGCCCAGGCGGTCATGGCCGAGAAGGGTGGTCTGCCCGTCGCGGCCGACACCAGCTCGATCACCGACCCGGAGACCAAGACCCTCACGGACAACTGGAACACGGTCGTGAAGGACGACGGCCTGGCGTTCTACCCCGACTGGCCGGTCGCAGGCTTCTACGACCAGGTCGTGAGCTTCGGGCAGTCGATCATGAATGGCTCGAAGGCCCCGGCCGACGCGCTGTCCGAGCTCGGCGCCTACTACGAGTCCGGCAAGACCGACATCACGGGCTGACCCGCCTCACGTGCGGGGCCCCGTCCCTGGTGGCGGGGCCCCGCACGCCCCTCGTCCGCTCTTCAGGCCCTTCGACGAACCGAGCAGGTGATCGACATGGCGGTCCAGACCGTCGCGCCCAACCGCCGCCGATCGCGGCGCGTGTACTGGCTCTACCTGATTCCCGGCGCTGTCGCGCTCACGGTGGTCATCCTCATCCCCTTCGCGCTCAACCTCTGGTACTCGCTGCACAAGTGGAAGGGCGGTCTGGCCCCCAAGATCTGGATCGGCCTGGACAACTACACCGCGCTCATGCACGACCAGGCGTTCTGGCACTCGTTCCAGAACTCGCTGTGGATGATCGTCGCGATGGTCGTGCTGCCGACGCTCATCGGCCTGGTGCTCGCAGCCGTGCTGTTCGACTACATCGGCAAGCACGTCGGGACCCGCACGGCCTCGTTCCTGCGAGCCACGTACTACCTGCCGCAGATCCTGCCGGTGGCGGTGGCCGGCATCGTCTGGAACTGGATCTTCAACGCCGAGACCGGTGCGCTCAACCAGATCCTGCGCGGCTTCGGCGTGTCCGACCCGCCGAACTGGCTCGGTGACCCCGATCTGGCGCTGCCTGCCGTGATGCTCGTGCTGGTCTGGATCCAGATCGGCTACCCGACCGTCATCTTCATGTCGGCGCTGCAACGGGTGGACCCCGAGCTGTACGAGGCGGCCGAGCTGGACGGCGCCGGCTGGTTCCGCCGGTTCCGCGCGATCACCATCCCGCAGATCAAACCCGAGACCTTCGTCATCACGTTGACCTGCACGATCGCGGCACTCAAGGTGTTCGCCCCGATCTACGTGCTGACCCGTGGCGGTCCCGAGAGCTCGACCCTCGTCCCGTCCTACTACTCGTTCCTGAACTTCTTCGACAAGTCCAAGGTCGGCTACGGCGCCGCCGTGGCGACCGTGCTGACCTTGGTCATCGTCGCCGTGGCGCTGGTCATCCAGCTGCTGCAGGCCCGCTCCGAGCGGCGCGAAGAGGAAGGCGTCTGAGATGACCTCGACCACGCTCACCACTCCGCCCCCCGTCCGCAAGACCACGGACCGTCACCACCGCGGGGTGCTCCGCTGGTTCATCCTCGCCGGCGCCGCGATCTTCGCCCTGCTCATGCTCGCGCCGTTCGTCCTCATGGTGATCAACGCCTTCAAGGACCCGGCGCAGTACTCCTCGGGCGGCCCGCTGGCGCTCCCGACCTCGCTGTACACCGACGGTCTGGTCAAGTTCTGGAACGCCGTGGACTTCCCGGTCAAGCTCTGGAACTCGGTCTGGACCTCGAGCGCCGTGGCCGTGCTCGGCACCGGGTTGTCGCTGCTCACCGCCTACGCCATCGGCATCGGACGGGTACGCGGCCGGATGTGGATCGTGATGATCTTCCTGCTGGCCAACATGCTCCCGCAGGAGGTCCTGCTCTACCCGCTCTACACGATGGCCCAGCAGGTCGGGCTCAACAACTCCGGCTGGTCGATCGTCATCATCTTCACGGTCATCCAGTCGGCCTTCGGCACGTACCTGTTGGCCTCCGTGCTCGGGACCTTCCCCCGCGCCCTGCTCGAGGCGGCCGCGCTGGACGGCGCCAACTCGTGGACCGTCCTGTGGCGGGTCGTCTACCCGATCATGCGACCCACGCTCTCGGTCCTGATGATCTTCTTCTTCATCTGGACCTGGAACGAGTTCTTCATCCCGCTGGTCATGCTCACCACACCGGACTCGCAGACCGTGCCCATCGCCCTGGCGTCCCTGCAGGGTGACCGGATGCTCGACGTGCCGACGCTCAACGCCGGTGCGTTGGTCTCCCTGGTCCCGACGCTCATCTTCTTCCTGATCTTCCAGCGCACGCTCACCCGAGGCGTGACCGCCGGCGCCGTGAAGTAGCCGCCCGACTCCCCCAGAAAGGCACTCGCATCATGAAGTTCTCCGACGGCTACTGGCAGCTGCCAGCCGGCTACACCGTGCTGCGTGCCACCGAGGTCCGCGACATCGTCGCCGACCCGGCGACCGGCACCCTCACCGTCTACGCCACCACGCACACCATCCGCGGTCGTGGTGACACGCTCAACGCCGCGCTGCTCACGGTGACGTACTCCTCACCCGCGCCGGGTGTGATCCGCACGCGGATCGCGCACCACGACGGCGGGCTGCCGCCGCACCCCCGGTTCGAGCTGACCGGTGACGCAGGTTTCACGGCCACGGTCCAGGCCAATGCCGACAGCGGCGTGCTGACCTCGGGTGACCTGCAGGTCAGCGTCCGGCGCGGGCAGGGCTGGCGTGCCGAGTATCGCTCGGCCGGTCGACTGCTCACCGCGAGCAGCTCCCGCTCGGTCGCCGCGGTCACCGACGACGCCGATCGTCACTTCATGCACGAGCAGCTGACGATCACCCCGGGTGAGCTGGTCTACGGCCTGGGCGAACGGTTCGGGCCGGTGGTCAAGAACGGCCAGAGCGTCGACATCTGGAACCTCGACGGCGGCACGTCGAGCGAGCAGGCGTACAAGAACGTGCCGTTCTTCCTCAGCTCGCGCGGGTACGGCGTCCTGGTGGACAACCCCGGCAAGGTCTCCTTCGAGGTCGGGTCCGAAGCCGTCGAACGCACCCAGTTCTCCGTCCCCGGCCAGGTGCTGGAGTACCTGGTGTTCGACGGTCCGACGGCCAAGGACGTGCTGCGTCGCTACACGGCGTTGACCGGCCGGGCGCCGAAGGTTCCGGCGTGGTCGTTCGGGCTGTGGCTGACCACCTCGTTCACCACGTCCTACGACGAGGCGACGGTCACGTCCTTCGTCGACGGGATGGCCGAACGCGACCTGCCGCTGTCGGTGTTCCACTTCGACTGCTTCTGGATGCGCGAGTTCCACTGGACCGACTTCGTGTGGGACCCGGCGACGTTCCCGGACCCGGCGGGCATGCTGAGCCGGCTCAAGGCCAAGGGCCTGAAGATCTGCGTCTGGATCAACCCGTACATCGCCCAGCGGTCCCGGCTCTTCGACGAGGGCAAGGAGAAGGGCTACCTGGTCACCCGCACCGACGGGTCGGTGTGGCAGTGGGACTTGTGGCAGGCCGGGATGGCGCTGGTGGACTTCACCAACCCCGCCGCCTGCGACTGGTACGCGGGCTACCTGCGTGAGCTGCTCGCGATGGGCGTCGACTGCTTCAAGACCGACTTCGGCGAGCGCATCCCGTCCACCGACGTCGTGTACCACGACGGCAGCGACGTCGAGCGGATGCACAACTACTACACGCACCTGTACAACCGGACCGTCTTCGAGACCCTCAAGGACGTCAAGGGTGAGGGCGAGGCCGTGCTGTTCGCCCGGTCGGCCACGGCCGGCGGTCAGCAGTACCCGGTGCACTGGGGCGGTGACAACGACTCGTCCTTCGCCTCGATGGCCGAGACGTTGCGCGGCGGGCTGTCGCTCGGGCTGTCCGGGTTCGGGTTCTGGAGCCACGACATCGGTGGCTTCGAGGGCACCCCTGACCCGCTGGTGTTCAAGCGGTGGCTCGCGTTCGGGCTGCTGTCCTCGCACTCGCGGCTGCACGGTTCGGGTTCGGTGCGGGTGCCGTGGGCGTTCGATGACGAGGCCGTCGACATCACCCGGGCGTTCACCCACCTCAAGCACCGGCTGATGCCGTACCTGGTGCGGGTGGCGGACGAGGCGCACACCGACGGCACACCCGTGCTGCGGCACATGCTGCTCGAGTTCGGTGACGACCGGTCCGCGCTCACGGCCGAGAACCAGTACATGCTCGGTGACTCGCTGCTGGTGGCGCCGGTCTTCGACCCCGACGGTGAGGTGGACGTCTACGTGCCGGAAGGCACCTGGACGTCCCTGCTGGACGGTTCGACGCTCACCGGGCCGCGCTGGGTGCACCAGGTGCACGCGGCCGACTCCCTGCCGGTGCTGGTCCGTCCCGGGACGGTCCTGCCGCTCGGGGCCCAGACCGGCCGTCCCGACTACGACTGGGCCGACGGTGTCACCCTCACCGCGTTCGGCCTGGCCGACGGGGACGAGCGGGAGGTGCTCATCCCCGGCCGGGACGGCCATGAGGAGGCCCGGTTCACGGTGCACCGCGCCGGGACCCGGCTCGTCGCCCGCGGGCCGGTCACCCCGTCCTGGTCCCTCGCGGCGGGTGGGACCACCGTCGCCGCGCACGACGGGGTCGCCGAGCTTGACCTGGTCTGACCGGGTCAAGGTTGTGCCGGGGCGTTGCGACGCCCCGGCACAGCCCTCCGGCGGCCGAGACCGAATCGAGTCCGGGCTGGTTCCGGGCCGAGACGCAAGCCCAGCCCACCCCATGACACAGTCCGGTCACAGGGGGCACAGCAGGCGTCCCCGCTGAGCACCCGGGGGTAGCGATGGCTGGATCACAGGGTCGTCCGACCGGTCGCACCATGCGGCTGGTCGGACTGCTCGCGACAGTGGCGGTGCTGACCGCAGGTTGCTCCGCCGAGTCCGGCTCCTCCTCTCAGGCCGACGGTGCGGTCGGCACCGTCGTCCAGGACTCCGCCGCCCAGGCTCCCGAGGAGGCAGCGGCGCAGGACGCGGGCGCCGCCGATCCGGCTGCGCTGTCCGCCACGGCGACCGACCGCCAGGTCATCACCACCGGCGATCTCACGCTCGTCACCGACCGCCCGGCCACCACCGTGACCGAGGTGGTCAGCCTCGTCGAACGGGTCGGTGGGCGGGTCGACTCCCGCACCGAGACCGCGGCCACGCAGGACAGCCCCGGATCGGCCCTGGTGACTGCGCGGGTGCCGTCCGACCAGGTGACGGCGACCATCGACGGGCTGCGCGAGCTCGGCACGGTCTCGAACCTGACGCTCGATGCGCAGGACGTCACCGCCACGGCCCAGGACCTCGACGCCCGGATCGCGGCACAGCGCATCTCGGTCGCGCGGATGGAGGACGTCCTGTCCCGGGTGACGACCACCTCCGACCTGGTCGCGGTGGAGGACGCGCTGCGTCAACGCCAGTCCGACCTGGAGGCGATGGTCGCCGAACGCGACCGGATCGCCGACCAGGTCGCGCTCTCGACGCTGAGCATCAGGCTGACCGCACCCTCGGTCGTCGAACCGGCCGGGCCGGGGTCGTTCGGGACCGCGGTGGTGGCCGGTTGGCGTTCGCTCGTCGGGGCCCTCGGGTCGTTCGCCCTGGTGCTCGGCGTGATGCTCCCCTGGCTCGTGTTCCTGGCGCTGCTCGCGACGCCGCTGGTGCTGCTCGCGCGTCAGCGCAGACGCCGCACGCTCGTCGCGGCGGCGTCCGGTGCCCAGGATCCCGCAGCACCGAGCTCCCTGGCCGGGGCGCCGTCGGCCCCCCCGTACGGACCGATCGGCGGCTGAGACCGGGATCAGCGGTGCAGCACGCGTCGCGCGAGCAGGTTGCCGAGCTGCTGCACCGTCTGGACCATCACGATCATCACCGCGACCGCCACCCAGGTGACGAGGTCGTTGTACCGCTGATAGCCGTAGCTGAGGGCGAACTGGCCGAGCCCGCCACCACCGATGACGCCGGCCATCGCCGACATGTCGAGCACACCGACGAACAGGAACGCGTAGCCGAGCACCAGCGGAGCCAACGACTCGGGCACCAGCACCCGGAGCAGCACATGGGCCCGCGAGGCGCCCATCGCGCGGGCCGCCTCGACGATCCCCGGGTCGGTCGAGACCAGGGTCTGCTCGACGATCCGCGCCGTCGCCACGGTGCACATGATGATCATCGGGAAGGTCGCCGCCCGGGTCCCCAACGAGGTGCCGACGACCGCGAGGGTGAGCGGGCGGATCGCGGTGATGAAGATGATGAACGGGATCGGACGGATCACGTTGACCACGGCGTTCAGCACGGCGTAGAGGCCGCGTCGGGCGAAGAGCCCGCCCGGCCGCGCCCCATAGAGACCCAGGCCGAGGACGAGCCCGAGCACGCCACCGACCAGCAGCGTCACCGACACCATCTGGAGCGTCTGCCCCAGGGCCTGCCACAGCAGCGGACCGTGCAGGGTCCAGTCCCAGCCGCTCGTCGCCGGGAGGCTCATGACGCCACCCGCCCGGTCCACCGGTCATCGGCGAGCGGATGTGCCGCGGTACCCAGGTCGGTGAGCGGGCCACGTCGACCGAGCCGGTCGACGGCCTGATCGACGGCCGGTCCGACCACCTCGAGCGTGACCGAGCCGAACGGCCGCTCCTGCACCTGGCTGATCCCGCCGTGCACGAGCGTGAACTGGACGTCCAGCCCCGCCAGCACGGCCGACAGGTCCAGCCCCAGACCGTCGTCGACACCGACGACGACCAGCCGGCCCGGGTACCGGGCACGCAGCCGCTGCACCACCTCGGGGGCGGGGCGGTCGTGCAGAGCGGTCTGGACGAACCGGCGGGTCGCCGGGTGCTGCGGGTTCGCGAAGACCGAGTACGTCGGACCGTGCTCGACCACGGCGCCGCCCTCCATTACGGCGACCTTGTCGCACACGTGCTGGACCACCGACATCTCGTGGGTGATGAGCACGATGGTCACCCCGAGCTCCTGGTTCACCCGGCGCAGCAGGTCGAGCACATCGCGGGTGGTCTCGGGGTCCAGTGCGCTGGTCGCCTCGTCCGCCAGCAGGATCGCCGGTGAGGTGGCCAGCGCCCGGGCGATGCCGACCCGTTGCTTCTGGCCGCCGGACAGCTGCGCGGGGTAGGCCTGCGCCTTGTCGGCGATCTGGACGAAGGCGAGCAGCTCGGCCACCCGGTCCCGTCGCCGTACCCGGTCCCAGCCGGCGAGGCGCAGCGGGTACTCCACGTTGGCCGCCACCGTGCGGGCGCCGAACAGGTTGAACTGCTGGAAGATCATGCCGATCTCGGTGCGCAGCCGGCGCAGGTCGCGTTCGGCCAGTCCGGTGACCGCATGCCCGTCGACCTCGATCGACCCCTCGTCGGCGCGCTCAAGCGCGTTGACCAGACGCACGAGCGTGCTCTTGCCGGCGCCGGAGTACCCGATCACCCCGAACACCTCGCCGCGGGCCACGTCGAGGCTCACGTCGCGCACCGCGTGCACGGCCGCGGCGCCCTGCCGGGCGTCGAACGTCTTGCTCACGCCACGAAAGCTGATGATGGCGTCGGCCATCGCCCCTCCTCTGCGGCCTCCTCGCGGCGGCCTCCTGGTCTGCACGGACGGCACGGTGGTGCGCCCGGCACCGAGGCGTCGGGCGCACCGTCCTGATGGATGCGGGTCAGCCCTTGAGCTGGTCCTCGACATCGGCGAGGTAGCTCTGCAGGTTCGCCGCCGACTCGTGCACGAGGACGCCCGTGCCGCCCGACTGGGCGAGGAGCGCGTCCTCGACCTGCGCGGTCTGGGCGATCTCGACGAGCTTGAGATAGAGCGGGTTGTCCTTGTCCTTGGCCTGGACGACCCAGATGTTGATGAACGGACGTGCCGCATCGCTCGACGGGTCGTCCTGGGCCAGGGCGTCCTGGGGCTCCAGCCCGGTGTCGGTCACGTAGTCGTTGTTGATGACGGCCCCGGCCACCGTCGCGTCGTCGAGCGATCGGGCGGTCTGGTCGGCGGCGACCGGGGTGACGGTGACCGTGGACGCGGCGGTGTCGATGTCCTCCGGGGCGGCCGACAGGCTCCTGGTGCCGTCCTTGAGGGTGATGAGGCCGGCACTGGCGAGCACGCCGAGGGCCCGGGCCTGGTTGGTCCCGTCGTTCGGGACGGTGATCTGGGCGCCGTCGGGGATGTCGGCGACGCTCGTGTACAGCGTCGAGTACAGGCCGAGCGGGTAGATCGCGGTCGACCCGATCGGGGTCAGGTCGGACCCGGAGTCGTTGTTGTACTTGGCCAGGAACAGCAGGTGCTGGAACTGGTTGAGGTCGAGCTCCCCCGAGGTGGTCGCCGGGTTGGGCTGCTGGTAGTCGGTGAAGTCGACGAGCTCGACGTAGATCCCTGCCTGCTCGGCGAGCGTGGTGAAGATCGTCCACTGGTCACCGCTGGCGCCTACGGTCCCAATGGTGACCGGGTCGTTCTTGCCGCCCTTGTCGTCCGGCCCCGGGGTGGTGAACGTGGTCGACGACGGCGTCGACGACGCGGCCTCGGTCCCACCGCTCGAGCAGCCGGCCAGGGTCAGCGCGAGGGCGGCGGCGACCGAGGTGAGCAGGAGACGCGAGGCAGACATGGGTTCCTTCTTCCGGTGGGGACGCCCGCGACGACGGTCGGGGCGGTGGTGCACGCCGTGCGGGTGGCACGCCGGACGCCGCGGGGAGGTGCGAGCGGCTCGGCGGGCGGTCGGCCCGCGCAGGTCACGCCGTGGCGCGACAGGGCGCGCACGACAGGTGCAGGCCCGCCACGGGCGTGCGGCGACCGGGGCGCGGTGTGCGCTGCCGGTGCGGGGTCGTGGTCACCTGGCCATACTGGTCGTCGGGGGCAGGGGTGACGCCGTGGTGTCTCAGCACACGACCTTCGCGTGTCACATCTGCTCGTACCCGGCGAGCACCGTCACCACCGGAGAATCGCACCGCAGGATGGCGACGAGCCGGCCAGGGCATTGGTCCCCCCAACTCGTCCCATGCCTGGCTAAACTCCAGGTCACGGGCTCGTTGTCCCCGTTGGGGATGCCGGGTTGTCGCGGACGCCTCCCGGCGCCCGTCCCCGCGCCGCCCGTGTGGAAGGAGACCACCAGTGAGCTCGCCCACGACCGTTGCCGACCTGCTCGGCCGACTCACCCTCGCACCTGAGGTCACCGCCGCCCTCGCGCAGAGTCCTCGGGTCGTCATCCCGAGCTCGCGCGCCGAGCTCTACGCGCTGTCCCTGGGGCCAGACGGCGGACCGACCTTCGAGGTCACGTTCGACGTCAACGGCTCACCGGTGACCGAAGCCGTCGTCACCCGCTGCAAGAACGGTGTGGCGGTGAACTACCCCGAGGACTACATGCGCCGTCGGGACCCGGACTGCATGCGCATCGCCGACGACCTGCCCACCGACAAGCCGCGCTACACCGACGTCTACGGCGCGCCGTTCGAGCCCGTGCGGCTCGAGACGCTCGACTGGTTGGCGACCCAGGAGCTCGTCGTCGTGCCGTTCAAGGCCGGCGGCCCGGACCACGGCTACCCGTCGTTGGCGATCGTGCCGCTCAACGCGGCGTTCTTCGCCCTCACGCTGGTCGACCTGCAGGGCTGGGTCACGTTCGACGAGCTCGGGCCGTACACCCCGCGCTCGATCCTGTACCTGGCTCCGCCGTTCCGGCAGACGCACTACGAGGGCCGTCAGGTCGTCGTGCACAACCGCACGCAGTCGTTGCACGAGGTGTTCGCGTACAACGTCTACCCCGGCCCGAGCGCGAAGAAGGGCGTCTTCTCCGTGCTGCTCGACATCGGGCAGCAGGAGAGCTGGCTCACCCTGCACGCCTCGAGCGTGCTGGTGACCACCCCGTACGAGAACGACACCGTGATCATGCACGAGGGCGCCTCGGGCGGCGGGAAGTCCGAGATGTGCCAGGAGATCCGGCGCGAGGACGACGGCCGCATCCTGGTCGGCGTCAACGTCGTGCGCGACGAGCCGTACCACATCACCCTCGGCGAGGTCTGCTCGCTCGCCCCGGTGACGGACGACATGACGCTGTGCCACCCGTCGGTGCAGCGCAACCGCGGGCGCCTCGTGGTGACCGACGCCGAGGACGGCTGGTTCGTCCGCGTCGACGGGCTCACCGAGTACGGGTCCGACCCGGCGTTCGAGCGGGCCGTCATCAACCCGCCGGAGCCGCTGCTCTTCCTGTCCCTCGACGGCCACCCGGACTCCACCGTGCTTCCGTGGGACCACACCCTGGACTCCAACGGCAAGCCGTGCCCGAACCCCCGCGTGGTGATCCCCCGCCGGTTCATCCGGCACGTGGTCTCCGAGCCGCGTGAGGTCGATGTGCGCACCTTCGGCGTCCGGATGCCGCTGTGCACCAAGGACAACCCGACCTACGGGATCATGGGGATGTTCCACGTCATCCCGCCGTCCCTGGCCTGGTTGTGGCGGCTCATCGCACCGCGTGGCGACAAGAACCCCTCGATCGGGGAGTCGAAGTCCGACAAGGCCAAGATCGCCAAGGGCGGTCTGGTGTCCGAGGGCGTCGGCTCGTTCTGGCCGTTCTCCACCGGCACCAAGGTCGGCGGGGCGAACCTCGCACTCGACCAGATCGTCGCGCACAACCGCACCCGTTACGTGCTCGTCCCCAACCAGCACATCGGCGCCTACAAGGTCGGATTCGCCGCCGAGTGGCTGACCAGGGAGTATCTGGCCCGCCGTGGTGGCGGCCGCATCTACCGCGATCAGCTGGTGCCGGCGCGTTGCTCGTTGTTCGGCTACCGGCCCACCGAGATCAAGCTCGACGGCCAGCAGATCCGGCCGACTCTGCTGCAGCCGGAGTACCAGGAGCAGGTCGGGGTCGAGGCCTACGACGCCGGCGCTGCCATCCTGACGGACTTCTTCAAGGACGAGCTGGTGCAGTACCTGACGCCCGACCTCGACCCGCTGGGCCGCGCCATCATCGAGGCGTGCCTGGCCGATGCGGACGTCGCCGAGTACGACAGGCTCACCCCGCTGTACGTCTGAGGCTGCGAACGCGGCGGCGGCGGTCCTCCCCGGATCGTCGCCGCCGCGTTCGTCTGCGCGGGTCGGTCAGCCCCGCATCGGCCTGCCCGGATCGCCTACCAGCGTTGGTCGGCCCGGCGTCCGTCCACCCAGGGCCGATCCGTCGTGCTTCACATCGTTCCGGTCAGGCCCCACTCATAGGCCCGGGCCACGAGCTGGGCCCGTGACGCACAGCCGGTCCGGGACAGCAGGGCGTGGACCTGGCCCTTCACCGCCGATTCGGACAGATCGAGCACCGAGGCGATCTGCCGGTTGGTGCGCCCCCGCGCGACCTCGGCGAGCACCAGCAGCTCACGCTGGGTGAACCGGGGCACCGGTGCCGGCACGGTCGAGGGTGCCGCGGCGTCCAGCGAGCGCCACCTCGACACCAACCGACCGGTCACCTTCGGGTCGAGCACCGACTCACCACGGCACACCGCATGGACGGTCGCGATGAGCGTCGCCGGGTCGCTGTCCTTGAGCAGGAAGGCATCGGCCCCCGCCCGCAGCGCACCGACGAGGTACTCCTCGTCATCGAACGTCGTGAGCATGATGACCCACAGAGCTGCCAGCCGCGGCTCGGCTCGCAGCAGCCGGGTCGCCTCGACCCCGTCCGTCCCGGGCATCCGCACGTCCAGCAGCACCACATCGGGCCGGTGCACGAGCACCTGCTCGACCGCGCCCCGGCCGTCGGCGGCTTCGCCCACCGTGGTGATGTCGGGTTCGTGGTCCAGGATCATCCGCAGACCCAACCGGATGGTCGGCTGGTCGTCGACCACGACGACACGGACCGTCACGGGCCCACCACCGGCTCCCGGTCACGCTCGCGCTCCGCGACCACGAGGACCGGGATCTCGAGCACCACCAGGTAGCCCGGCCCGTCGGGGCCGGCGCTCAACGTCCCGCCCATCGACCCTGCACGTTCGGCCATGTGGAGCAGGCCGTGCCCGCCCACGCTGGTCACCGGCTCGACCGCACGCGGTGGGCCGTCGTCGTGCACCGTCAACCGCACTCCCCCGGCAGTCAGCTCGAGCGTGAGCGCCACCTGCTGCGCCCGGGAGTGCAGCAGGACGTTCGTGAGCGCCTCCTGCGCGACCCGGAGCACCGTCAGCACCGTGGCGGGCGGAAGGTCCGGCACCGGATCGGGCAGCCGGGCGTCGACGCGCACCCCCGCCTCGGCGACCCGGGCGATCACGGCGGGCAGCTCGGCCAGGGTCGGGGTCGGTGCCAGCGGAACGGCCGGCAGCCCGTCCGACGGCATCGACGTCGGGTCGTCGGCCACGACCGGGGTCCGCTCGTCCTCACGCAGCACCCGCACCACCGAGCGCATGGCGTCCAGCGCTTCGCGACCGTTCGCGGCGATCCAACGGACCGCCTCCCGGGGCTGCTCGGGGTCGTCGTCGGCGACGCGGTCCGCTGCCTGGGCCCGGACCACGATCGCCGCGACGTGGTGGGCGACGACATCGTGCAGCTCGCGGGCGATCCGGGTCCGTTCGGTGCGCACCGCCTCGCGCGCCCGGACCTCGCGCAGCGCGATCAGCTGGGCGTTACGGCGCTGCAGCGCACGGCGCGTCTCGTGGAGCCGCCCGAGCACGGTCCCGATCACGGTGGCGGCCAGCACCAGCGCCACCCGGGTCACCGTGTCCGACGGGTCGAAGAAGAAGCCCATGTACTGGGTCGAGACGAGGGAGTCCCAGCCGCCGCTGCGCACGAGCCAGAGCAGGTCCACCGACCCGAACGACATGACCACCACGGCCAACGACGACACCACGGCCACCACGGCGGGTGGCAGTCCTCGCACGAGCATCACCGACACCGCGACCACGAGCAGCGGCAGCAGATGGAGCTCGTTGACGATCTTCGCCTCGTACAGCACCGGGTAGGCGAGCACCGTGCACCAGAACGTGCCGACCGGGGCCGCCTGCCGCAGCAGCACCGTGCCGACGATCCACCAGCCGGCGAACCAGTACCGGGACAGCGACACCGGGTACCAGTACGGCGTGGCGTCGAGCAGCACGAGAGCGCCGAACCAGACCGCGGCGACGACCACCGCCGCCGTCAGGTCCTGGCGCCGGATCCTGCGGACGGTCTCCACCAGCACCGTCGGGCGTGCACGCAGCCAGCGCAGGGCACCTCGGGCGGGTGCGGAGACGTCGGGCACCGCTCCACCGTACGCACGGCGAGCGCCGGGGCCGAGCACCGCTGGGATGATCCGGGACGATCGAACGATCGCCGGCGGCCGGACGATCCTGGAGGAGTGCCGGGCAGGTGCGACCAGGGCGGACGGCACAGCTACCTGTCGCGCCGACCGCCGAGCTTCTCCTTGAGCACCAGGGCGGGCAGTGCGAACGTCGCCAGCGCCGTCACCAGCCACACGATGAGGCTGGCCAGCACCCAGGTCTGGACACCGCTGATCGACAGGCCGTGCCCGAGCAGCGTGGCCAGCAGCAGCGCCACGAAGGTCGACACCAGCCCGATCCCGCCCAGGAACGCCGGCGCGTACCGGTTGGCCATCGTGGCGATGAACGGGGCCAGCACGCTCTGCGCCAGCGCGAAGACGACCACCGCGACGACGAACCCGGACGCGGTGATCTCGAACTGCGGTCGCAGGACCAACCAGGCCCCGAGCAGCCCGAGTGCCGCCGAACCGAGGAACACCACCGCACGCAGCAGGAGTCGCACCATGCCTGCAGGCTAGGGCGTCAGGTGGCGTCGCACCCGGCGACCGGCCGTGCACCGGGCACGACCACCCGGGTCGTGGAACGATCCGTGACGGCACCCCGGGAGGACCTGCATGTCCGAACTGTCGACCCTCACCGATCCGCACGCGCTCGCACCGCACGAGGTGCTGGACGCGCTCGACTCGACACCGGCCGGCCTGACGACCCAGGAGGCCGACCGACGGCTGTCGACCACGGGCCGCAACGAGCTGCCCGTCCCCGCGAAGGTCCCGGCCTGGCGCCGGTTCATCGGGCACTTCGACGATGTGCTCATCTACATCCTGCTGGCCGCGGGGGTGCTCAAGGCGATCGCCGGCGACTGGGTCGACTTCACCGTGATCCTGACGGTGGCCGTGGTCAATGCGCTCGTCGGGTTCCTGCAGGAGGGCC
>JAKLPK010000112.1 GCA_022013895.1 Cellulomonas sp.
AAGCCCTCGTGCGGAACGCCAAACCCTGCCGCCGCCTCCGAGGTCCGCACGAACCGTCGGCAGGGACGGGGGAACCACAATTGCGGGACCGGAAGTCACGGTTCCTTGGGGTGAAGCCGATCGGAGCGATCCGACGGCCGGGTGACTCCCACCCGAACCCGACAGCTCACCTCGTCGGCGTTGGGAGAGGTACTACGTGTCCGTGAGCAGCACCCGCGCCCGACATCGCGCACCCGTTCGTAGGTCCACCCCGCTGACCGAGTTCGCTCGGACCGCGACCACCCAGATCGGCCAGGTCAGTCGCCGCACGGCTGCGGTCGCTGCCACGTCCGGTGTGGCCATCACCCTGATCGGTGCCGCACCCGCGAGTGCCGTCAGCTCCGACAGCCCGAACCTCACGGGTGTCGACACCACGAACGTCGCCGAGGCGGCCCGCGCCGCGCTCAACAGCGCCCCGGTCGTCAGCTCCCCGGAGACGGCCGCCTGGACCGCCGATGTGGTTGCGGTCGCCGCCGTCAAGCCCGTGGTGAAGACCGTTGCCAAGGCCACGACGACGACCTCGCGCAGCACCACCCGCACCGCCACCGCGACCGCCGAGGTGGCGACCAGCGCGGTCCCGCAGTCGGTGTCGGGCAACGCCGTCCTCGAGATCGCGGCCCGCTATGTCGGTGTGCCGTACGTGTCGGGCGGTACGTCGCCCGATGTCGGCTTCGACTGCTCGGGTTTCGTCTCCTACGTGTACGCCCAGCTCGGCATCGAGCTGCCGCACTCGTCGTCGGCCTACCTCTCGGTGGGGACTCGGATCTCGGCGGCGGACGCCCAGCCCGGTGACATCATCTGGTCGCCCGGTCACGTGGCGATCTACGCCGGCGACGGGATGCAGATCGACGCACCGACCCCCGGCAAGACGGTGCAGTTCCGGGGTATCTGGCAGAGCAGCCCGGTCTTCATCCGGATCGGCTGAGCAGCACGGTGAGAGCCCCCGACGACAGCGATGTCGGCGGGGGCTTTCGTCATTCCGGAGGAAAGCGCTCGACGCGTACCCTGGTCGAGCGCCAGAGTGCGGCCGTCAGCCAGACGCCTCACCCGGAAGCGAGGAGGTCACCGTGCTGATCGCCGAGCACGCCCCTGGGTCCGCCATGCGCACGTTGCTGCTCAACGCGAGCCTCGAACCGCTCTGCGTCGTCAGCCTCAACCGCGCGGTCGTGCTCGTCATGAGCGGCAAGGCCGTCGTCGTCGAGGCGGGCGGGGTGCTGCACTCCACCCACACCGCGGTCCCGGTCCCGGTGGTGCTCTCTCTCACGCGGTACGTCCACGTCCCGGCCAGGCGCCCGGTGCCACCCACCCGTCGGGCCGTGCTGGCCCGCGACGACCATCGCTGCGCGTACTGCGGCGGCGGGGCGGACACGGTCGACCACGTGCTGCCCCGTTCGCGCGGCGGGCGCCACGAGTGGACCAACGTGGTGGCCGCCTGCGTGCGCTGCAACCACCGCAAGGCCGACCGGCTGCTCCATGAGATCGGCTGGGAGCTCGGGTTCACGCCACGTGCGCCCCGTTGGTCGTTGGCCGTCGCGGGTGCGACGGCCCGGCCGGAACCGGCGTGGTCCAGGTACCTCGCGGCGTGAGCCGGGAGGTGGACGGGCTGACTGTCCCTCGGGGTGGTAGGTCCGTGCCACGATGGAGGTGTTCGGCGCGGTGATCGCCTGCCGGACGCGTTCGGGCCGACGGCTCGGCGCGCAACTGCCTGGAGGTGTCCGATGACGCGTGATCCCGTGATCCTCGTGGGGGTGGACGGCTCGGCAGCGGGGATGCACGCCCTCGACTGGGCCGCTCAGGAGGCGCAGGCGCGCTCCCTCGGGCTGCTCATCGCATGCGCCTACGCGCTGCCGTCCTTCTCGGCGGCGACGCTCGACGGCGGCTTCGCGGCGCTCGACGACTCGGCCGTGCGGGCCGGTGTGCAGGCGGTGCTCGCCGAGGTCGCGCAGCGGGTGGGCGACCGGGGGGTGCCGGTCCGCACGCAGGTGTCGGTCGGTGACGCTGCGGGGATCCTGGTCGAGCTGTCGGCGAAGGCCGAGCTGGCCGTGGTCGGCACCCGGGGGCGGGGTGGTTTCGCCGAACGGCTGCTCGGCACCGTCTCGTCGGCGCTCCCGGCGCATGCGCACTGCCCGACGGTCGTCGTGCCGTTGCGGGAGAACGGCCGACCGCTGCCCGATGGTGCGGTCGCGCCGGTACCGGTCCCGCTCAAGCGGATCGTGGTGGGGGTGGACGGTTCGTCCCAGTCCGAGATCGCCCTGCGGTACGCGATCACCGAGGCGGAGCTGTGGGGTGCCGAGCTGGTGGCCGTCGCGGGGGTCCCGGTCGCCTCGATGACGGGTGTGCTCGCGTGGGTCCCGACAGCGGTGGACACCGAGCAGATGCTGCGTGACTTCGAGGCGGGGGTCGCGGGGACCCTGGACCGCTGCCTGGAGGGTCACGGCGACCTCAAGGTCCGGCGGATCGTCCTGGACGGCACCGGGGCCGAGCTGCTCACCGAGTTCTCGGTGGCGACCGATCTGGTGGTGGTGGGCAGCCGGGGGCGGGGCGGCTTCGCGGGTCTGCTGCTGGGTTCGACGAGCCAGGCCGTGCTGCACCATGCGCAGTGCCCGGTCATGGTGGTCACCGAACGCTGCGTCGACGAGACCTGAGCCTCCGGGCCGGCCGACGTCGGCCGATCGGATGACGGTCCGGGTGAGGGATCGGGACTCACCTTCAGGTGCTGCGGGGCCCCGCCGATCCGGGTGAGTAGATCACTCACTCGGGCGGAGCTCAGGTATGGCGGATGTTCGGTCCCGGTCGGTCCCGGCGGCTGGGACCGACCTCGGACGCGCGCTCCTGGATCGGGTCCCGACCCAGCGCCCCGCCCCGGAGGGGATCGGGCAGCCTCCGGTCCGGAGGCCGGGCACACGGTTCGTGGTGCTGGTCACGGCGCTCTCGATGCTCGGTGGCGGTGCGGCGGCGGCACTGATCGAGCGGATCTGGTCGGGGTCGGGGCTCGCAGCGGTGCGGGTGTCGGACGCGGATGCGGCCGCGGCCGGTGACGGGTCCCTCGCCGCCGCGGGAGCGGCCGTGGCGGCCGTCGATGCGGCGGCCACGCAGCGGAGCCAGGCCGTGGCCGCTGCGACCCAGGCGGGCGAGGCCGCGACCACCGCCCTGGACGCGTCTCCCCATGCGGGTGATGTGCCGCGTGCGCAGCTCCGGGCGGCCGCCGGGGCCCTGGCGGCCGGTGTGGACGGGGGTGCCAGCGCGCACGATCTGGAGGCTGCGACCTCGGCTGTCGCTGCGGCCACGGCCGAGGTCGTGAACGCGGAAGCGTCCTGGCAGGCGGCTGAGGCCGCGCGTGCGGCAGCTCAGGAAGCTGCCGCCGAGCAGGCTGCGGCCGGTGCGCGCGCCTCGGGCTCGCAGGGCACGGCGGTGCGCTCCGCGGAGGGTGCGACGCAGGACGCCGGTGCCGTCTCGAGTGCGAGCGCGATCGGCGCCGGAGGAAAGCAATGCACATCGGCGGGGTCCGGTGCGGCGGCCGTGCCGGGCGGTGACATCGCTGCGCAGATCAACCAGTATCGCATTTCCAACGGAATGCCCGCATTGTCCGTTTCGGATTCGACGACACTCATGTCCCACGCAGTGCTCATGGCCGATGCGGGCGGGATCTGGCACTCGGGGGCCGACAACATCGTCGGCTGCGTGAGCAACAACAGTGCAAGTTCGCTGGTCACGGCCTGGTCCAGGTCGGCACCGCACAACGAGCAGATGCTCCGCAGCGATGTCACAGCGATGACGGTCGGCGCCGCCTCCCTCGGCGGATGGCTCTACGGAGCTGTTCGGTTCTCCTGACCGAAATGTCCGTATCGGGACGTCCGTGCTTGCGGTCGGGTGATTTGTCGAGCATTATCGAAGCGGAATGTGTTGAATTGTCGGCGCAGGGATCGGTACAGCCATGAGCACCCAGATCGCCCCCCGTGGGCCGCGGACGGTCGTTCCGCTGCGCCACGACGGTCCACTGCTCGATCGTGTCCCGACCCCTCGTCAGGGCGGCACGACACCCGAGGTCCGGCCATCCGCCTGGCGTGGGCGTGCCGCGACGGCGGCCGTGGCGATCCTCGCGCTCGCCTCGACCGGGGTGCTGGCCGTGCAGAACGCGCAGGCGGTCGCCCAGCAGAAGGCTGCGGTCGGGCGGGTCTCCAGCTCCGCCGCCACGAGTCAGGACGACGCCGTGATGGCCGCCGCCGTACCGGTCGCCATGGCCGCGGGCGCCCAGCAGGCCGAACGTGCGGCGTTGTCGGCGACCGCCGCCGCCGCGATCCAGGATGCGGCTGCTGTCGCGGTCGCCTCGCCGCATGCCGGTGACACCCTCGCTCCGCTCGCCACGGCGAGCGCGACGGTGCAGGGCACCGCCGGTACGGCGTTCAGCCCTGCCACGCTGCGTACCCAGCTCTCCTCGTTGTCCGTGGCCCGCGGTGCGGTGGTCGGGGCCGAGGCGGCCTGGCAGGCCGCGGAGCAGGCGCGTATCGCGGCCGAGCAGGCCGCCGCAGCCGCCCAGGCCGCCGCTGCGGCGCAGGCCGCGGCCCGCAGCACGTCGTCCACCCGGACGGTGAACCGCTCGACCACCGGTTCGAGCTCGACGAGCACCGGGTCGTCTGCCGCCACGTCGTCCTCGGGTTCGGTGCACGCGGTCACGTTGGCCTGCCTCGACACGCCTCCCGGCTCCGGGTCATCGGCGAACGCCGGGGCGGTCGGCGCCGCGATCAACGCCTACCGCGCGAGCCAGGGGCTGCCGGAGCTGTCGGTGTCGACGTCGGGGACCCTGTCCTCGCATGCACTCGACATGGCGGCCTCGGGCGGGATCTGGCACTCGGGTTCGGACAACATCGTCGGGTGCGCACCGAGTGCGACCTCCCTGGTGGGCGCCTGGTCCCGCTCGGCGTCGCACAACGCTCAGATGACCCGGACGGACGTGTCGTCGATGAGCGTCGGGGCGGCCACCGCGGAGGGGTACCTGTTCTCGGCGGTCAAGTTCAACTGACCGGCGCGGGACCGGGCCGGTGAGGCGGCCGATCCAGTCCCGGTGTCATCGTGATCGGGGACGCGGCAGTGGTGCCTGCTTGGCCTCGCGGGCGTCCCCTGAGCGGGGCGGGCTTGCACATCGGATGACTTTCAGCCACGATCGGGCGAATTTGCCGCCCGTGTGTCGTTGTCGTCCTCCCTGGGGAGCCCACTCGAATGAGCTCGACCGAGCGGACATCGGGATGCGCCCTCGACGACCATCGTGACCTCGGTCCCGGCTACCCACCGGTACCTGGCACCCGACCCGGACGCCCACCCGCGACCGTCGCACGACGGCCGCGCGTGCTGCTCGTCACCGTGATCGCGGGGGTGCTGGCCGTCACGGCCACGACAGCGAGCGCCCGCTCGGACGCCACGGCAGCGCTCCGGGCCGCACAGCTCAGAACCGGCCAGGCGTGGGCGACCGGTGGGGAGGACGCCACCGCGCAGGGCACGCAGGTCGACGTGGTCGCGGTCCGGACCCAGCGCGACCAGCTCGCCGCACTGGCGGCCGGATCGGCCGTCGCCGTCCAGGACGCGCGGGCCGTCGAGGCCGCGTCCCCGCACGCCGGTGAGTCGCTGGCGGCGCTGTCCGCCGCCGCCGAGGTCGTCCAGGCCGGGGTCGGCGTCACCGGGCTCAGCCCAGTGACGCTGCGCGGCAGACTCGCCGCGCTCGCGGCCGCCCGGTCGGGTGTGGTCCAGGCGGAGGCGGCCTGGCAGGCGGCCGAAGCCGCCCGGATCGCGGCGGAGCAGGCCGCGGCGGCCGCAGCGGTGCGAACCCCGTCCCGGTCGACCGGCACCCGGTCCTCCACCGGGACGACGACGTCGACCTCATCGGGCACGTCTGCCGGCACATCGGCCGGGACCGTGCACGCCGTCTCGATGGCCTGCGTCACCCCTGCACCCGGTTCCGGGTCGGCGGGCGGCGCCTCGGCGGTGGGCGCCGCCATCAACTCCTACCGGGAGAGCAACGGTCTGCCGGCGCTGTCGGTCTCGACCTCCGGCGCGCTGTCCTCACATGCGCTCGACATGGCGGCCTCGGGCGGCATCTGGCACTCGGGTTCGGACAACATCGTGAGCTGCGCACCCGGGAGCGGTTCGATCGTGAGCACGTGGGCCGGCTCCTCGGCGCACAGGGCGCAGATGCTGCGCACCGACGTGTCCTCGATGAGCGTGGGAGCCGCGTCCGCCGCGGGCTACCTGTTCGCGGCGGTCGCGTTCAGCTGACCTGCGGTTCAGC